>MHEA01000157.1:0-2761 GCA_001805085.1 Nitrospirae bacterium GWC2_57_9 | reverse complement strand
ATTGTGCCGGACATGGCACAGAACTTACAGGGTGCAAGTCCCCGTGCCAGGTACAAGCGAAGCCGAAGGCCAGGAGAAGGGCACAACCGCAAGGTTGTGTCTGAAGGAAGTTTGTAGGTCGGGAAGAGCGGAGCGAAACCCGACAGGTTTGATTATCGTTCCCGGATATCAATCAATTTCAGCGGTCAACAAACTTAGAAAGGCATTGGGTTTCACTTCGTTCTACCCAACCTACGCGCTGATCAACGGAAGACGGGCCATCAAGTTCCGGGGAAGCAAGATGAACTGCGTACCCTGCGGACAAAGAGCGAAGTGCATGCGGGATCCGAACTTGACAGAAACACCCAAGTGGCCTACTTTACGGGAGCAACCGAGCATAAGACCGAAACCTTCACCCAAAAGATGCGGCGGAAGATCGACTCTCTATCCGGCCGCCTTATCTATAGTAGAAGACTCGCTACCGCGGAGCCGGTGTTCGCTCATATCCGCTCAGTTCTTGGATTCGATCGGTTCGGCCTCCGCGGAAAACGAAAGGTCAACACGCAAAGGTTGATGTACTGCACACTTCATAATCTGCTAAAGGTACATCGATACTGGCCGGCTTTTGCGTAACAAAAAATGGGCAGCAAAGAGCAGACGATAAGAACCAAAGGGCCGACAAGCTGGTCGGCAATCTGAAACAATAATCCGAACAAGGAAAAAGGTCGAAGGCTGTTAAAGGAAGATCCTTTTAAATTTCTATTTTTTCTACAGACTCGTTAGCTGAGCATGCCCCAAGATTTCAGCAATGTTTTCGGGCGTCGGAGAAAGGATAGTATCTGCATGAAGCATATATTTTCCCTTGTTCTTGCACTGGTCATTGTAATGCTGATCGTCAACATCTTGTCCGAAGGAGTCGTGCCGGACGGAGTAGCTGTTGCGAGACAGGTCCAGGGAACAATCAACATCTTTACCAGTGAAGCGCCTGCAGGACGCTTGCTCAGGAATAACGACAGTATCGCAAAGAACGATCGGGTGGAGGTGCAGGGGAATTCCAGGCTTGAGCTCCGCTTGCCCGACGGAAACTACTTGAGACTGTCCGAAAACGCGCGTCTCACGATGCGAACGCTGCGGTTCGAGAAACGGACTCGCACCCTGTACTTGCAGGCGTTTCTCCACAATGGCAAGTTATGGGCGAGGATAAAAAAGCGAGGAACGCCCGACTCCTGGGTGGAGGTGCTCACCGGTACCGGCCTCGTCGGCGCAAGAGATACTGTTTACGCTGTGGATGCTGAGGAAGGCGCGAGCACTACGATCACCGTGTACGAAGGCGCTGCTCTGGCCGTAAGCGCGGCGAGGGAAGCGCCCAAGACTGTTGTCCAGACGACCGCGCTTGCGGAGGTCCAGCCGGTCAGCGTCCAAGTCTTGCAGCAGGTTTCTGTTTCAGCGCAGGAGGGCGTATTGCAGCCGCGGGATTTCGATCCGAAGGCTTCGATCAACGACTGGATCCGCTGGAACCTGCAGCGAGACGCCCGGGAGGAACTCGCGTCAATAACGGTCGCGCCTGCTTCATCGACCATCACCAGGGGGGCCTCCCTGCAATTTGCCGCCGCTGCGCATTATCCGGACAAAACCGAAAAAGATATCACCTGGTTCGCAACGTGGAGTTCGTCCGATGTCAACGTTGCGAAAATCGACCCATCCGGGATCGCTGCGGGAACAGAGCTTGGAGCGGCCAATATCTCGGCCGCGATCGATGATATGAACGGGGCCACCGTGCTCAACGTCAGCCGGGATCTCCTTTCCATCAAAGTGACGCCTGCCTCAAGATCGATCGTGAATGGCGGCGTTCAGCAGTTCACCGCTATGGGAACGTTCTCGGACAAGACAGTCAGGGACATCACCTCGTCTGCGGTCTGGAGATCCTCCAATACCAATGTTGCGTTCGTTGACGCCACCGGCCGCACCGTTGCAGGCAACGTGGCAGGGACCGCCGTGATATCGGCCTCGCTCGGAACTAAGCGCGGAAGCGCTACGCTCAAGGTCAGGCGTGATCTTATTTCCATTACGATTATGCCGGAGAGCGCGACGGTCATGGCGGGCGAGACACAGCGTTTCGGGGCCATCGGCAGCTATTCGGACAGAACCACACAGGACCTCACTGAAACAGTGGAATGGGAAACGTCGGACTACAGTATCGCGGAGATCGACCAGGCCGAGGCGGGCCGCGTCATCGGCAAAAACAAAGCGGGAAGCGCTACCATAACAGCCTCCTTCAAGAATAAATCCGGGTCGGGAACCATTACCATATACACTCTCTCGTCTCCGTGATCGTCCAACGGGGCCCGGATGTCGGAACAGTGGGGACATTGTGTCCGGAATGTCCGATCTCAACCTGCACGTCCACAGCGACGCGCGCCGACGGCCGGCGCGTGAGCCATGCGTTCTGTGCCAAGGATTATGGCAAACTCAGAACTAAAGAACTTGATAGCAGACTTGCTTGGCCGTTCGCGCTGGTGATCTTAGCCCTGCTCGCGATGACGGAAGAACTTCCAGTCTTTTCCCGGTCAGGTTCAAATGCAACAGCGGATTGGAAAAGTTTTATATATGTTACTACTGTATTTTCATCCTTGCCGCTAACGGCGTGGAAATAAAGTCGAAGAAGGTAACATACAACCGGGTCACGATCGACTCGCAATACGCCGTCTTCCCCGGACGTTATTCGGACGAAAATAATGATAAAACGCTTTGCTTTTTTAGCTCTGTGCATTTTGCTTGGCGG
>MHEA01000156.1:21752-21910 GCA_001805085.1 Nitrospirae bacterium GWC2_57_9 | reverse complement strand
ATGCTACGCGAAACTGCTCATTTATCTACTGCAACAAATAATTATGAACATGTTTTATAAATCTCCCCTGTCCCCTCTTTGTAAAAGAGGGGCACTCCCTTTTCCAAAAGGGGGTTAGAGTCCGCACTCGACTGATTCAATCGGGGGAGGGATTGCCG
>MHEA01000156.1:21102-21731 GCA_001805085.1 Nitrospirae bacterium GWC2_57_9 | reverse complement strand
TCGATTAATAACTCGCAGCGAAGCTCCACTTCAATTTTCAACTTGCACGTTCCCCTGCAGTCCCGGGTTCACCCCGCCATCCTTCTGAGCGATGCCTTGAACGAAGCGGTCACTATCTCCTGCGCCTCGTCGAGGATCCGCCGCAGGTGCTCCTCGCCCACGAAACTCTCCGCATAGATCTTATAAATATCCTCGGTGCCGGACGGCCGCGCCGCGAACCACCCGTTGTCGGAGACCACTTTCACCCCGCCGATGGCCGCGTGATTGCCGGGAGCGTTGGTCAGGACCGCCCGGATCCGATCACCGGCAAGCATGGTGCCCAAGATCTGCTCGGGCGAAAGTTTTTTCAGCGCCTCCTTCTGTGGGGGTGTTGCCGGTGCGTCCACGCGCGTATACGCAGGCTCACCGAACTCGCCGGCCAGTTCCCGGTAGTGCTCGGCCGGGTCCTTCCCGGTGACAGCGGTGATCTCCGCGGAGAGCAGCGCGGGGATGATGCCGTCCTTGTCCGTAGACCAGACCGTTCCGTCCCGCCGCAGGAACGACGCTCCTGCACTCTCTTCCCCGCCGAAGCCCAAAGAGCCGTCGAGTAGTCCCTGAACGAACCATTTGAACCCGACGGGCACTTCAAA
>MHEA01000156.1:3930-21096 GCA_001805085.1 Nitrospirae bacterium GWC2_57_9 | reverse complement strand
CCGTTCGAGCCTTGCTGCGACCCGGTCGATCATACCGCTGCTCACGAGCGTCTTGCCCACCGCGGCGTCCGGTCGCCATTCCGGCCGGTTGCGAAACAGGTAATCGACCATAACCGCGAGATAGTGATTGGGTTGCATAAGGCCGCTGCCCCTGGTCACGACGCCGTGCCGGTCGGCGTCGGTATCGCAGGCAAAGGCTATGTCGAACCGGTCCTTCAGGGCGATCAGGCGCTGCATAGCGTGCGGCGAAGAAGGGTCCATCCTGATCTTGCCGTCCCAGTCCACGGTCATGAACTTGAAGGTCGAGTCCACTTCTCGGTTCACGACGGTCAGGTCCAGGCCATAGTGCTCGCCGATCCTGCTCCAGTAATGGACCGAGGCCCCACCCAGAGGATCCACGCCTAGAGTGATGGACGATCCGCTGATCGCGGCCATATCGATCACGTTACCCAGGTCCTTTACATATGCGCTCAGGTAGTCGTGCCGGTGAATGCCCGGAGCACGCAGTGCTTTCTCGAAAGAAACCCGCTTCACGCCGGCCAGCTCCGCCCTGATGAATTCGTTCGCCTTAGCCTCGATCCAGGCAGTGATACCGGGGTCCGCGGGCCCGCCGCTGGGCGGATTGTATTTGAATCCGCCGTCTTCGGGAGGATTGTGGGACGGCGTGACCACGATGCCGTCTGCAAGACCGGTCGTCCTCCCCCGGTTATAGGTCAGGATCGCGTGGGAGACCGCAGGCGTGGGGGTATACTCATCCTTGAGCGATATCCTCACCTCCACGCCGTTTGCCGCGAGCACTTCGAGCGCGCTGGCCAGGGCAGGCGCCGAGAGCGCGTGAGTATCGGCGCCCAGGAACAACGGGCCTCCTATCTTCTGATTCGCACGGTAGAGGCAAATGGCCTGCGTTATGGCGAGGATATGCCATTCATTGAATGTTTTTTCCAGGGACGAACCGCGGTGGCCCGATGTACCGAATACCACCTGCTGTTCCGGTACGGAAAGGTCGGGTACGTTCGAATAGTAGGCGGATACGAGCTTCGGGACGTTCACAAGGATCGATGGTGCGGCCGGCTTGCCGGCGAGAGGATTAGTGGTCATGGTTTTTGGGAACAGGCTGCGTTCAGGATAGATAATGCTTTTGACTGTAGAGCTGCGATGCGAACATGGGATTAGTATAGCAGAAAAATAATTGCCGACCGTTCACGATCCTAAAAAACAGGTGAATTCCGGGAAGGCCTGTCCCCGGAGATGTACAGCATTCCCTCCGCGGGGAAGACCAGATTATCTTGCATATTGTGCCTGCTGCCCTTTTTGCGGGAAAGAACTGCAAACGAAGGTTTCTACGGCCGGATCTATCTTTGCGGAGAGATTGCTTTCGGCCTTTAAGAGAACGATAAGTAAAATTCCGGTCGCTGCTCGAATGCGAACTGCCGAGAAGGGATATGGTGATAGTACCCAGGATGGGACTTGACTCATTTCGTCATTTACTCGTGGCCCCGGTCAGTTCCCTGTTTCGTCAACCCGACCCGGAAGAACCATTTTATTTTAAATCGATCCTTTTCCGCGGGCCGGGACTTTTTTATTTTTTGTGTTAGACTCACAGTATAAGCTAGAAAAAGCTGTTTCATCTCTCGGATAAAAAATGCACATATTGCACATGAATATCATTCTGCGGCCGCCACCCCTGTTCACCGTGGAATGATCCTCCGACAATTACCCGCCAAAGCGCCTTCAGGCAAACACTGCCGGAAACCGCCGGCAGGATATGTCCTAATCCGAGGATTATATTTTTTCGTTACAACTGGAGGAAACAACCATGAAAAAAAACCTGCCTATGCTTCCGGTCTTCAGAACCTTCTCTGTTGCAGCAGCCACCGCGCTCGTGCTCCTGTTGTGCGTTGCATGCGGAAGGGACAACAGCAGCATCGATGATTCGTCAGACCCAAGGAACGTAAACAGCGGCAATACCGCGGTTTCCTTGTCAAAAGTACAGCTGATACCCTGTCCGGCCACCGGCACCAAGGATATATCGATGAAAAACCAGACTTTTGACCCTGACTACGTCACCGTGCCGGTGAACACTGTAGTGAAATGGACCAATAATGGCTCAGGGGAAAACTGGTGGGTTATCAGCGGTGAGGTACCCGAGAATGGAGCATTCCACATCCCGCCTTTTGGCCTGGGAAAATCCGAATGCGCAAAATTCACTGCTCCCGGGACCTATAATTATCATTGTAATCCGGAGGTGAAGGGCGTGGTGATCGTAAAATAATTCCTCGGATCATGACCCGATTTTTTAGAACACAAAAAGCCCTGGATCGCTCTCCAGGGCTTTTTCTCCGCTAAAAGGTATTCGGCACTTGCCGGAATGCCGCGTGCTGCCCGGCAATTGTCTGGCGTCCGGCTCGCCGCTTCCTTCTCGGTTCCCCGGGACCGGTGCCCTCGAAAAAACACAGCGGAGCGAAGGGTCGGCCGCTCGCCTGAGGTCCGACCCCTCAGCAAAGGGGCCCGGGCAATGCCGTGCAGCCGCATCAGTTATCAATCGCATTTTTGGTCCGACTTGCAGATCCCATCATCCGATGGCGGCATGACCAATTCGAAAGGCAGACCCTCTTGACCGCCGAGGTTGAAGGGGTCGTTCCTGTTTTTTCGCACGCCCCGTTTCTCTTCTTTCTTCGCCGGAGCCTCCGGTTTAATTGCCGCCTCCGGTTCCTCCGGCCTGTCATTGAGGTACGCGAGAATGGGATCCCTGCCGGTCAGGAATATCTTTTCGTTGCTCCTGTTCACATACAGCGTCGGCACATGCTCGATGCCCATGCTCTTCAACAGAACCACGTAATTTTCAACCGGGACATGGTCAACAGGCAGCTGCTTCCGTTCGATCTCTTTCAGGACCTCTGCGCAGTACTTGCAATCGTCCGAATAGAACAGGACGAGTTGGTTCTGCGTCGGGATGGAGGTAACGGCGCCTGCGGGAAGGACCAGGTAGAACAGGCTGAACACAGCAAGCAGGGACGCAAAACCGGCGACCACCGCCCGGTGGCCCTGCATCAGTCTGATAAGGCTCAGCAAAACCAGGAAGGCGAGCACGACAAGGCAGAATATGCATGCGGCATGCAGCCGGAAGGCCTGGTACCCGGTAAAAAATCCTTCAGCGGCCAGGGAAACGACGAGAACGAAGTCGATGATCTTGTCGATCACGGGATCAGTGTGATACTTTCGGCAGACGGCCAGTATCGTCAAAAGAGACAGTATACCGAGACCGATGAGAAGGATCGAGAGGTCACCGAACCGTGCCGAGCCGGCCACGAGTTTGCAGCCTTCTGCCGAACAGATGCTGGTCCCGAAGAGCTGGAGAACCGTCTCCGCAAGAACAAAGAGTGTTCCGAGCGTTGCCAGGAGCAAGAATATCTTTGAGAACTTCAAATGCTTTTGCATCTGTGATTACCTCTGGTTATTGAAGCTCCTGCAGCATAATGAACGCTACAGGCCTCTGCAGGGAATTTGGATTCTCCAGGCCCTATTCTCGCCGCACCCAGCGCTCGTAAGCGCTGGGTGCAGGACATAATCCTATTCGTCAGCTGACCCCTGAGTAAGCTGCGGGGATGCGGTCACAACAGATTCATAGACAATCCGATTCCGGCATGCAAAGCCGTAAAAAAGCCACCGGTATAGTACCATGTTTGAATACATTTTCATACAATGGAGCTTGAGGCAAAATGAACGAGGGAAGGAATAAAAGGATAGAGGACTGGACCCGGGTTTGAAGGATCAATGGGACGTAACAAGGGCAGGCTTCGGCCTGATTGTTTTGTGAGCAACACGCCTGACCCGGGGTTTTTCAATGAACGCGGACAATTCGGGGTTCGCGCCGATCTCCGCAAGCATCAGCGTGCTTCTCCAGAGGTTGCTGCGGGACCGGGCGCCGAGGACCGCGGTAAAGAAAGGGCCCTTATCGGTGTTGATCGCACATACGAAGCAATGCCGCGCATTCCCGGTATAGCCCGTTTTACCGCCGATCATAAAGTCCGACTGCCACAGGAGATCGTTCGAATTCTCGAGGAATATCTCCCGTCCTTGCGCCGTCCTCACCACGTATTCCTTCTTGCCCAGGATCTCCTTGATCAGAGGATAGTCGAGCGCACTCTTCATGATCAGCGCCAGATCGCTGGCGGTGGTGTACTGCGTTCGCTTCGGCAGTCCGGAAGAGTTCGCAAAAAGCGTATTCAACGCGCCGATTTGCCTGGCCTTCCGGTTCATCAGGCGTACGAACTCCTCTTCGGAACCGGCCGTGCTTTCGGCAAGGGAAACGGCAGCAGAGTTTATGGATTTCATCAAGGCAAGGTGAAGGAGATCCGATATCGTCATTTCCTCATCGAAATGGATCTTCGGCTGGATCGTACGCACCTTGCCGGCGTTCCGGCTTATTTTGACATTGAAAGCAGGATCCATCCGGTCGAGAACGACCATGGCGGTAACGAGTTTGACCGTACTTGCCGGGGCAAGCTTTGCATTGGGAAACTTTCCGAACAGGACCGCTCCGGAGGAATCCATAATGACGGCCGCCTCGGCAGGTATCTTTTTTTGGGAAAAAGCGGCTGCTCCGGTTGCCGTGATGAAGAGCATGATCGCGATGATGGCGGAGAAGTATGTCAGGCCCAAGCCGTTTTTAGTTCTGGTCATGACCAAAGAGGAGAAGCGAAACCAACTTTGTACCTAGCTGCTTTTTGGTCAACAATATAAATCTTTCAGCGATGAGCGTCAAGAAAATAAAGAAAACTTTAGTGTTTATTTCCGCAACGATCTGGACAGTTGAGGAAGGGCCCCGCTGGCCGGTCGCATTATTCCACTCGCTCGTCGCCGACGACATGATGGATGATCTCCCAAGCTGTTTCCTCGACGGATTTGTTCGTGGTATCCACAACCTTCCAGGTGCGGTGCTTTCTCATCAGGTCCCAGACATACTCGACCTCCGCCACGATCTTTTTGAGATCGCTGTAGCCCGAGCTTAAATGAGAATGCTTTTGTCTTACGGTCCTGATCTTCTGCAGGAACTCGGGGTCGATGTTCAAACAGACGATCTTCCGCTGATCGATTTCCGACAGCTCCTCAGGCAGAGGAATGCCGGGCACGATGGGAACATTCGCCACTTTGTACCCTTCCTGGGCAAGGTAGAACGAGGTCGGCGTCTTGGATGTACGGGACAGTCCCACGATCACGATGTCCGCCTCCTTTAGGCGTTCAGCGCCCCGGCCATCATCATGGCCGAGCGTGTATTCGATAGCCTCGATCCGCTTGAAATAGCGCTCATCCACCTTCCGGAGAAGGCTTGGCGTTTCAAGCGGCTCCAGTTCCATGTAGGCCGCCAGGTCCGTGATAAGGGGCCCCAGGATGTCGTGATGAAAGATACCGTTCCTGGCGCAGTAATCGTTGGCATAATCCCGCATCTCCTTCCGCACGAAGGTGAAGGCAATGAGTGCGTTGTTGGACCGTGCGCGGTCCAGTGCCTTCTTGAGCGCGGCCCTCGTGTTGATATCGTGGAAAAGCGTCGTCCGCGTGTCGGCATGGTTGAATTGAACGATTGCCGCCCGCAGCACATGGAGTGCGCTCTGGCCGGTAGCATCGGAAAGAATATATATCTTCTTGGTGGACATGGGCCTCCTGCAGACGACGATAGGGACTGCTCGTTTTATCAAGCTCCGTTCACTTCACCTTCGGGACCGCTATCCGCATGTTTAATACCCGGCTTCCGTGCCGGGGATCAGGAGCTGGTTCTCCCGGGACCTGCTTTCACCCACGCTGGTCACGGAGATAGCGGGTCTTCCGAGCACCGGGCACTTGGCTTCACAGATCCCGCACCCGATGCAGAGCTCCAGGTCTACATATGGCTGTTTCACCATCAGGGGCTTCCCCTGCCGGTCACGCACTTTCGCGCTCTCGAACCAGATGGCCTTCTTCGAGGTGGGGCAGACCTCTTCGCAGACGATGCAGGGCCGTGCGTGAGCCCAGGGCAGGCACCTTCCCTTGTCGATCATCGCAAGCCCGATCCGGACCTTTATTTTTTCCTCGAGCTTCAGCTTTTTGATCGCGCCCGTCGGGCATACCTGGCCGCAGAGGGTGCACCGGTATTCGCAGTACCCGATCCTGGGAACCAGCAGGGGAGACCATATCCCTTCCACGCCCGCTTCCAGCAGCGTGGGCTGAAGGCCGTTGGTGGTGCAGACCTTCATGCATTCTCCGCACCTGACGCACCGCTTGAGGAACTCCTTTTCCTCGAGAGACCCCGGCGGCCGAAGGAGAAGCGGGTCTTGCGCCCCGGTCTTCACGAGCGGGACCGCCCGCAGCAGCGGTACTGCCGCGATGCCGGACAGGGCTGACCCGATCACGCGCCTTCTGCCCAGGTCGAGGCCCGCGGCCTTGCGCCGGGGACTGAAGCCGAAGCTGACCGCATTCTGGGGACAGATGTCGTCGCAGTTCCTGCAGACCATGCATTCCGCGTCCCGCCAGCGCTCCTTTGCTTCAGGAGACGCATTCCCCTGGCAGACAGCGGCACAGGCGCCGCAGGAGGTGCACCCTTCACTCACGGTGCGCTTCAGCAGCGAACGGCGCGAGAGCAGGCCGAGGAACGCGCCGAGCGGACAGAGGTACTTGCACCAGAAGCGTTTCTCTACCAGGTTCAGACCGAGGACCGTGAAGAAGACCATCCCGATAAATACGCCCTGCCGGTAGGATGCCTGCTCGAAGGAGAGCACGGTTTTCTTGAGCACCGAGTAAACGGGTTCGGTCAGGGAGGCCAGTCCGAGCGGATCGATCCGGAAGATCGTGTCAAAAACGGACCGGACAGTATAGTTGAACAGCGGGTAGACGCTGACCGAGAAGGAACGGATGAGCAGGGAGAGGGGGTCCATGATGCCGGCGGGCTGGAGCGAGAACAAGGCCGAGGCAAGGGTCCCGATCAGGAGGTAATATTTTACTCGGTACCAGGGGGCATAGGTCACCGCCGGACGTCTGGGCCTGATGGAGCCGACAAGGTTGTTCAAGGTGCCCAGGGGGCAGACCCACCCGCAGAAAACCCTGCCCAGCACAACGGTGATCATGATAGTGACCAGGGACAGGGCAAATGCCTTCGCAACAGCATGGGCGGACAGGAGCGTCGTCACCAGGATCAGGGGATCGAAATCGAGGAACAGCCGCACCGGGTAGCCAAGTTCATCGCTTCCCTTGGATTCGGTCTGGATGAACAGGAACAGAAAGAGGAGCAGGAAGGCCGCCTGAACGGCCCGTCGCACATTTTGCACTTTAAAAAAACGGATCGCGTTCTTCATAATCAAGCCCCTCGTGGCCGGACGTTCGAGCCGTTATAATGCGTGTCGAGCGGCGTTCTGTCGATAAAATCCAGGATATGGAGGGCGATCTCCTCGCCCTTCTCTTCCTGCAGGAAGTGACCGGCATTGCGGATGACCGTCTCCGGTTGATCCTGCGCCGTAGGGATCAGGCTTCGAAAAAACCGGTACTGCTTCGAGAACAACGGGTCCTCGTCAGAGAACATCACCAGTGCCGGCTTGCTCCATTGGGAAAGAGCGTCCCGTGTCTTCCGGATCTCCGCTGCGCCGGGGTCATTCCTCCTGACCGGGAGGGACAGCGGAAGCTCCACGGCCCCTGCCTTGTACCTGGCATCCGGGAAGGGCGCCTCGTACCCCGCGATCTCTCTCGGGGACATGCGGTAGCCATGCGCCATGCCCATCCGGATGACCCTGCCGATCGGCAGATCCGGAGCAAGTTCGACGAACTGCCGCCAGAGCATGAACGTTAAGTTCAGCGAGCTTTCCCCCGTCGGCAGCGTGGTATTCATGATTACCAGGCGGCTGAACAGGTCCGGCCGTTCCGTAGCCAGAGAGAGCCCGACCACGGCTCCCCAGTCGCTGGCCACCAGCGTTATCCGGGACAATGCCAGTGCGTCGATGAACCGGGACAAGATGCTGAAATGCGTCTGAAAGGAATGCTTCTTCCGCTCGGCGAACTTGTCGGACCGTCCGAACCCGATGAAATCCATGGCAATGACGCGGGAACGCCGGGCCAGGACCGGAATTACCTTGCGATAGGTATAGGACCACTCAAGCACGCCGTGGAGGCAGAGGATCACCTGCCCCTGCCCCTCATCGACATAATGAACGCGCAGTCCGTTGATATCCGCGTAATGCGGAGCAAAGGAATAGCCGGGAAGGTCCCTGAACCGCTCCTCGGGAGTACGAAGGATCATAGTAGGTCAGTCTTGCCTCTCAGACCGAGATCTTCCTGATGACCAGCCTGCTCAGGTCCATCTGCCCCAGGCCCAGCCGGTGCCCGAGCGCTACGTACCCCAGGTCGCTCCCTTTCATCCCGAAAAGGGTCGCGCCGTAGGAGTCGATCGCCACAGGGTCGAACCCGGCGACAAGGGTATCGAGCCTCTTTACGTCCGCCAGGCTCCCGCCCTGCGGCCCGTTCGCGGTCAGTATCCGGACGGCGTCGAGGATCGTGAGCGTGGGTTTGATCTTCATCGAAAGATCGACCAGGCTCTCGTCGAGCTTCTGGTGAATCTGGCGGCGCGAGCCTCCCATCACACCCATCCAGTTCTTCATCGACAGCGTCAGCTTGGCCAGGCCGTGGTGCTTGGCGATTGGTATATTGATCACCTTGTCGGCCTCGAAGATCTCGGTATAGAGGGGCCAGGACTTGAGAGCCTGGCCGTTGATCGCCATGTCCTTGAACTTCCGTTCGTCCATGTAATCCGCCTCGGCACCCAGCGCCTTTACCGCCGGAGCGATGCCGCTCTGGACATAGCACCTCCGCGGGTCGTTCACCGGCCGGTCGAAGACCTTCACTTTCTTCGCGCCTGCCTCGAAGCAAAGCTTCACCACGGTTGCTACCACTTCGGGATTGGTATTCCCGGCCTGTTCCGGCGTCCGGTCCCAGCCGATGTTCGGCTTGATCACCACGATATCCCCCCGGGAAATGAACTTCCTGATACCCCCCATGGCTTCGATCGCTGACCTTGCGAGCTGGTCGGGTGATCCGCCGCGAACCACGGTCAGGTCGGGCCGGGAGGCCTGTTCGGCCGCCTCAGCAAGCTGCCCGATGCCGCCCGGGACCGACAGCCCTGCGCCGGCCAATGCCGCCAACTTGAGGAAATGTCTTCTGTCCACCGGTCACCTCACCTTTCCCCTCGCCAGGGACGTGAAAATACCTCCGAAGCAGAGGGCGGAAAAGATAATGAACGCTGCGTGCAGTCTTCAGGAAAAACGGAAAGTACTCCGGGGTTATCTTCGCGCTGCCGACATGAAGTGCGATGATGACCATGACGATGCCATGTTCAGCATCTGGCCCGTCAGCCGCATCGTGCCCAGCGTGGCCGTAATTTCGGAGCTTCTATTTAAACTTGCTGATCAGGTACAGGACCAGGCTCACGATGATACTGATGATGATGCTCGTGGCCAGGGGAAAATAAAAGGTGAAGTTGTCCTTCTTGATGATGATGTCCCCGGGCAGTTTCCCGATGAAGGGCAATTTCTGGATGAACAGCAGAATCAGCCCGGCGAGCACGAGTACGACGCCGAGAACAATGATCGCTTTGGCAAATCCAGCCATCAGGCGTTTCTCCTAGGGTCGAGGGGATTGAGCGATCACACCGCAGCCGGAGCAAGGGAAATACGCAATCGCTCAATCCTGTTGCCGGCGGGTAGATCGGCACAGCCGGGGAGGCCGGGGGAAGAGCGCATTTCATTATGCCGATGCAAAAAAATCCAGGATCCTGCCGAGCGTGCTGCGCATTTCCTTGCGAGGTATGATCATGTCGATCATACCGTGCTCCAGCAGGAATTCCGCTCGCTGAAAACCGGCAGGAAGCTGCTGTTTGATGGTCTGCTCGATCACCCTGGGGCCGGCAAAGCCGATCAGGCACTTCGGTTCGGCGACAATGAGATCGCCGAGCATTGCAAAACTGGCCGTCACGCCGCCGAAGGTCGGGTCCGTGAGCACCGAGATGAAGGGAAGGCCGGCATCTCCCAGGCGCGCAACGGCAGCCGAGGTCTTTGCCATCTGCATCAGTGAAAGGATGCCTTCCTGCATGCGGGCTCCGCCCGAAGAGGCCACCGAGACAAAGGGCATTTGCTTCTCGATGGCCCGCTCTACTGCCCGGGCGATCTTCTCGCCGACAACCGATCCCATGCTTCCGCCCATGAAGTTAAAGTCCATGATCACGAGCGAAACGGGGTTACCGCCGATCCTGGCATCGCCGGAGATGATCGCGTCCTTGAGCCCCGTCTTCTTCCGGTTGCTCTTGAGCTTGTCCTTGTAGTCCTTGAAGCCGAGAAAGTCGCGGGGCGACAGCCCGTCCTCCACTTCGATGAAACTGCCCTCATCCACCAGGTAGGGGAGGCGTTCCGAAGCCGTGATCCGGAAATGGTAGTCGCACTTCGGGCAGACCTTGAAGTTCTTCTCCACCTCTTTGCGGTAGATGATCTCTTTACAGTTATCGCACTTGACCCAGAGCCCCTCGGGGATCTTTACCTTCTTGGCCGCAACTTCGGGCGCGGTGCTCTCCGGTCGTTCTTTCTTGAACCAGGCCATTTTTCTCCTACAAATCCTAAATCCGAATTTCTAAATTCTAAACAACCTCAAACAGGAAATCAGGGGGAACCTTTCGTGTTTCGTGCTTAGTGCTTCGGATTTGTTCTAAAATTGGTATGTCTTTCCTTCCTGCAATACTTTAACGTTCTTCCTGCCCATCGCGCGCAGTTCTTTCAGGACCCGCTGCTTGTGGACGGGCTTGATATGGTAGATATAGATCGGGACGTTGTGATCGACCCTGGCCGCGGTCAGGTCCTCGTGGAGCTGGCCCGGGGTGAAGTGACCGCTGACGTCTGCGATCATGTCGAGGCTGTTGGGGAACGAGGTATCCACGATGATGCCCGTCAGGTTCTTGACCCTGGCCGCCTCCTTCCAGAGACCCTCGTTCGGCCCGGTATCGGCGCTGTACAAAAAGGTCGATCTCCCGTCGCTCACCACAAAACCTACGGCCGGTACGGGATGATTCATGGGGATAGCCTTCACCTTCATCCCGGCCACGCTGATCGTTCTGCCGATCTCCATGGGTACATAGGTGAGCACCGGGTTCTTCGGCGTGGGGATCCTGGTGAAATCAGGCCAGATGATGTTGTTCATGAGGTGTTTCTTGATGGCATCGATCACCTTGGGAATCGCCCTGATATTGACCGGTTTCTTGATCCTGCCGATGATGTTATCGGCCAGGAACAGAACGGATTTGATATGGTCAAGATGGGTGTGGCTGATGAGGACATCGGTTATCCTGCTTTGCGCCTGGATGCTGAGGGCGGCCGTTATCGTCCCCGCGTCGAGCATCATGACATCGTTGACCAGGAACCCGGGGGGCATGTGACCTATCGTCTCTGAACCGGAGCAACCGAGTATTTTTACCTTCATTCCACCTCCTTGAGAAACAAATTCGAAGCACCAAATGCCAAATCCCAAACAATATTCAAATTCAAAATTGGAATAACCGAAACATTGGAATTTACCGTTTGGATATTGGAGCTTATTTGTAATTTGGCGCTTGTGCTTTGGTGCTTGCCTTACTGCAGCCCCACCAGGTCATAGATCACCACCGGCTTCTGCTTTCCTTTGACGGTCACGGAGCCCAGCTCCTTCACCACTACTATATCCTTCACCTTTTCATAGGTAAATTCAGATATGATGATATGATTATTGTATTGTCTTGTCAAGCCTTCCAGGCGCGCGCCGAGGTTCACGTTGTCTCCGATCACCGTGTAGTCCATCTTCTTGCCCTCGGCCCCCATGTTCCCCACCACCATATCGCCGGTATTGATCCCGATGCCGATATCAATAACATATTTGCCCTCGGCGGCCCACTTCGCCTGAAGCTGTTTCAGCCGGTCTATCATGGCGAGCGCGCAGCGGGCAGCCCGCCGGGCGTGATCGGGCTGGCCGACCGGAGCTCCCCATAACGCCATGATGGCGTCCCCCACGAACTTATCGAGGGTACCTTCGTGCTCGAACACGATTTCCGTCATGGCTCCGAGGTATTCGTTCAGCAGTTTGACAACCTCTTCCGGCTGATGTTTTTCCGAGAACGAGGTGAAGCCGCGGATGTCCGAGAAAAGGACCGTGATCTCCTTGCGGTCGCCTCCCAGCTTGGCCTTGCTCGGGTCCTTGATCAACTCGTCCACGATGCGCTTCGATACATAGCTCGAGAACATTTTGCGGATGTCCCGGGCCCGCCGTTCTTCGGTAAAGAACCGGTATGCGGTCTGGCTTGTGTATCCGAAGAAGAGTGCCGACGCGGGATAGACCAGGTTGAACCAGATGCCCTTGGCCGCGAACAGGTACTGTACCGTGCCCAGATAGCCCACGAACAGCGCCAGGAACAAGCCGGCCCCTGCCTTGGCTCCGAGCCTCGGAATCGAGACGCCGAGCACGATCGCGAACAGAAAAATCAGGAACACTACCGAAAATTCGATCCGACGGATGAAATCCCCGCGCAGGATATTATCCACCACGCTCGCATGCTTCTCGATACCCGCGAGGTTCGGGGAGAAGGGCGTCACTCTGAGATCATAGATGCCGATGGCGGTCGCCCCGATCAGGACAATCTTGTCCTTAAAGGTACCCGCAGGCAGCGTCTGGTCCAGGATATCCGACACGGAGTACATGGGGAAGGCGCCGTTCGGACCCCGGTAGTTGATGAGCATCCGCCCGTATTCATCGGTCGGGATGACGGTATTGCCAAGACGGACCGAGCCGTCGAAATCGAGTTCCAACTCCTCTTTCTTCAGGCCGCGGTAGAGCCAGGCAGCCTGCAGCCCGATGGGAGAGTAGAAATCTCCCTGGTAGTCGATCGCCAGAGCCTCCCACCGAAGCGTGCCGTCCACATCGGGGATCATATTGATATGCGCCAGGCTGTTGGTGACAGACGCGAACCTGAGCAGCGTGGGCAGCACCATCCTTGCCTTGAACGGGAAGAAGGGTTCATCGGTGTTCCTGATCAGCGAGAAGGCCGAGGCGGCCATGTAGTCCTGCTTCTTGTCGGTGAAACCCGATTCCTTGTACCCGGTTTCGGTGAAATCGAACACCATCGGCAGGATGACGCGTCCGCTCCGCATGATCGCCCGCTGGAAGAGGTCGTCGGACTCGACGTTCTCCGGCTCGGTAAAGAAGACGTCGAAGACGATGACCCTGGCGCCCTCCTCGGTCAGACGGTCCACCACGCGGCCCCAGACGGAGCGCGGCCAGGGGAAGCGCCCCAACCGGTTGATGCTTTTCTCGTCGATCGCCGCGATTACCGTTTCCGGGCCAGGCTGCACCGGACCCCGGATCAGAAACCGCATGTCCAGCGTCTTTTGCTCCAGTATTTCGAGGAACCGCACGTTCCCGAGGTGCATGATCGACAGGGTGAATGCCACGATCAACGCTATGGTTATGCCCGCCCGCTTGCCGCTCGTCAGTTTCATAGGAACTCCCCGTTAAAACAAACTCTAAATCCGAATTTCTAAATCCTAAACGATGTGTATAGCAGCCGGGTTCGGAGCACGTTTCGAATTTCGGATTTCGTGCTTAGGATTTGTTATGCCATCTCCCCGAATATCTCCCGCATTTCCAGGTACCGCAGCAGCCGGTCGACCTGGTCCTGGGTTGCGATGTGCACTTTTTCTCCGGCCAGTTCCAGGATCCTGACGCTCGCCAGTTTCTCCAGGATGTTCCTGACCTGTGAATTCTCGATGCCCGCAAGCCCTGCCAGCTCTTCGATGGTCATGAAAAAATCGCCGCTCTTTTTCTGGTCCTTCACCTGTTTTGCCAAAATGCTCACGAGCCTGCTCGTATTGTCCTTGATCATGAGGGCTTCCATCTGGTCATTGGTCTCCCGGAGCCGGTCGGCGAGCCGTTTGATGAAGCGGACCGCGATCTCCACGTTCCCCCGGATCAGCGCATCGAAGGTCTTGCGGTCGATCACCAGCATCTCGCAGTCCTCCAGCGTCTCGGCCGTGGCCGAACGGGGCTTATCGTTCAGGATCGCCATCTCGCCGAAGAACTCGCCCTTCTCAAGGGTGGCAAGCGTTTTCTCGACGCCGCGGATCCTCTTGCTGATCTTTACCTTGCCGGTCTGTATGATGAACATCTCTTCCCCGCGGTCACCCTCCTGAAAGAGCACGGTGCCGCCCGGTATTTTCTTGCCGAACCTGGAAAAGAGCGCAGCCTGGATATCACTCATTGATACACCCCCTCTATAAATAAGAAATCCTAAATTCTAATAACGAAATTCGAGGCTGATGATCTCGATCACCCCCGACCACCCTGTCCGAGGCCTTCAACGGAGCACAGAGGATGTTCTGGGTGGGAAAGCGCAGCTCGGCGCTGATGCGGTTGCTCCAGCGGGCGTCGCGGGAAACATCGGAGCTGAGGTAGGTTTTTCCGGTCCGGCAGACCCATCCGGCGATGCCTTCGTCGAGGGCCAGGCGCTTGCCGATAAGCCGGTGGGAACCGGGTCCGGAACTGGCGCGGAAAACAAGCTGATCCTGTTCGTGGAGCAGAATGGAGCCGGCCGCCGTGCCGGTGAGAGCGAGGACGACCTTGAGGTAATCGGCGAGCAGCGAGTTCACCTGGTCCGTGCCGATGGTCTTACTGCGGAGAAGCTGTTGCTTGGCCTTCTGGAACAGCACCAGTTTCTTGAGGGCAGCCACCTCAGCGCGCAGGGCTGCAGGACCGGGTGTCCCGGCCGCTGCCTTCCCGGCCCCGGAACCGGCGCTCCTGCTGCTTCTCTTTCCCGTGAGGCGTGGTTTAGTGGTGCTGCTGCTCGCCATGCCCTGCAAGGACCCCCTGTTTAAGCGCCTTGACAAAAGCCGTTGCCTTTGCAACCAGTTCAGGAGAGCCGGCATTCTCCTCGATCACCTTCACGAGTGCGCTGCCCACGATCACTCCGTCGGCGCCCCACCCGGCCACCTGGGCGGCCTGGTCCGGCGTCGAGATACCGAAGCCGACCGCCACCGGTTTATCCGTGGCCGCCTTGATCTTCTGGAGCGAATCCCGCACCGAACTTTGCACCCCGCCGGTGCGGGCGCCCGTCACACCGGTCAGGGAGACATAGTAGACGAATCCCTGAGAGATCTTCACGACCGTTTTGATCCTCTCCTCGGTGCTGGTAGGGGCAAGCAGAAAGATCGTATCGAGGCCGGCCTTCCTGGCCAGGGAGATCAGGTTGCCCGCCTCTTCAGGGGGCAGGTCGGGCAGGATAAGGCCGTCGAGGCCGGAAGCAGAAGCATCCTGGACGAACCGTTCTTCACCGTACTTGAAGATCAGGTTGTAATAGGTCATCAGGATGAGCGGTATTTTGCTCTCCTTCCGAACGTCAACGACCAGAGCGAGGACCTGAGCGATGCTCGTATGGTTCTGCAGGGCGCGGAGGGCCGCCTTCTGGATCGTGGGTCCGTCGGCGAGAGGGTCTGAGAAGGGGGCGCCGAGCTCAATTATATCACAGCCCGCCTTTTCCATCTCCAGAATCAGCGTCCTCGTGGTAGCCAGGTCCGGGTCCCCGGCCATGATATAGGGGATGAGCGCTGTCTCGTTCTTCTTTTTGAGACGGTTGAAGATGTTCTTGATCCTTGACATTATCCTATCCGACACCCTTTCGATGTGCTGCTACGGCCTTATATTCTTTTCTGAGAACGGCTGCGAAGAACCTGTGCGGCGATCATATCTTCGCTTCCCGAAACTTGTCCTGAATTTCGACAATTTTTCTGTCGTAACCCATGCGCAGAAGGTTCCCCATGTAAAGCCACTGTAGACGAAGTTCCAGCGGAGTTTTCCCATACTCTTCTAGAATCTGCCGGGTAAGAAAATAATCAAAACCCTTTTTACTGCTCTTACTCATCTTTTATTTCCTTCAGGTATCTTACGTCGGCCTCATCCTGCTGCCGGTCGGTCTTCTCTTTCATCTTGATGAGGTCGTCCAGGCTGACAGTAGGAATAGAAACTGATTGCAGCTCGATCATCCTCATATGCCTGCTTCCCTGTTCATAATCAACAGGCGAATCTATTACAACATCTATCTCTTTGATCGCCCAGGCCGCATTATACAGGTTAAAGGCTTTCATGTGCTTATTTTGTATCCAGTCCTGTCTCCGCTCTTGTTTTGCAAAATCCATTATATCAACAGGCAGTTTCGGTTTGAAACCCCACTCTTTGATGAGGTAAACGAACTTTTTTACATTGTCGTCCTCGAGGTCAAGAATGATATCAATATCATAGGTCATGCGTGGAATGCCGTAAAAATTGACCGCCATGCCGCCCACGACAAAATAACGGATGCCTTCTTCATTGAATTTTCTGAATATGCCAAGATAGTCGAGCATAGCTCTGCGGCTCCCTCGACAGGCCGGAACCTGTTTCTTACCGTACGATCTACAAACCTACTGTTTTTCAAAACTACCCATTCCACAAAATCTAAACTCAACTCAGCTAAACGGCAGGCTGGTTGAACAAAGTGAAACCCAACAAGGAAAAATCCTACAGCTCCACTCCCTTGATCTTCGCCACCTGCATCACGTCCTTGTCCCCGCGGCCGGAGAGGTTCACGATCAGCACTTTGTCCTTGCCCAGGGTCGGAGCGAGCTTGAGCGCGTACGCGACGGCATGGGCGCTTTCGAGCGCCGGGATGATGCCCTCGAGCCGGGAGAGGAGATCGAAGGCCTCCATGGCCTCCTCGTCGATGGCATAGGTGTATTCAATCCGGCCTGAATCGCGGTGGTATGCATGTTCGGGTCCGACCGCGGCGTAATCCAGGCCGGCGGACACGGAGTGGGTAAGCTCGATCTGCCCTTCCTCGTCCTGCAGCACGAAGGTCTTCGTGCCCTGGAGCACGCCGAGCGACCCTCCGGCGAAGCGTGCAGCGTGCTTCCCGCGTTCGATCCCGAGGCCCCCTGCCTCGATCCCGTACATTTTTACGGACGGATCGTCGAGGAACTCATGAAAGAGGCCTATCGAGTTCGAACCGCCGCCCACGCAGGCGATCAGGGCGTCAGGGAGCCTGCCTTCGAGCTTCATGATCTGTTTCTTTGCCTCATGCCCGATCACGGACTGGAAGTCGCGCACCATCATCGG
>MHEA01000156.1:1957-3900 GCA_001805085.1 Nitrospirae bacterium GWC2_57_9 | reverse complement strand
CGCGCATGGCCTCGTTGATGGCGTCCTTGAGGGTCTTGCTGCCGAGGTCCACCGGACGGACGATGGTCCCGAGGAGCTTCATGCGGAACACGTTCAATGACTGGCGCGCCACGTCATCGGTGCCCATGTACACTTCGCAGTCGAGGCCGAACATGGCCGCGGCAGTTGCCGTTGCCACGCCGTGCTGCCCGGCCCCGGTCTCGGCGATCACGCGGGTCTTGCCCATCCGTTTCGCCAGCAGCACCTGCGCCAGGGAGTTGTTGATCTTGTGCGCGCCGGTATGACACAGGTCCTCGCGTTTGAGATAGATCTTCGCTCCGCCGAGGTGCGCGGTGAGCCTTTTGGCAAGGTAGAGCGGGGTCGGACGGCCGATGAACTCGCGGAAATAATAATCGAGCTCAGCCTGGAACTCCTTGTCCTTCCGGGCCGCAAGATAGGCAGCTTCCAGTTCGGCAAGGGCCGGCATCAGGGTCTCGGGAGCGAACTTCCCGCCGTAGATGCCGAAGTGTCCTTTTTTATCGGGTATGCTCATGCCCGCGCCGCCTTCCGGACCGCCGCGATGAATTTCCTGATCTTTGCATGGTCCTTGATCCCCTTTTCCTTCTCCACGCCGCCGGCCACGTCCACGCCGTAGGGCTGGACCAGTTTCACCGCATCGGCGACGTTTTCCGGCGTCAACCCTCCTGCCAGGATGATCTTGCCGAAGGTCTTCGCGACAACCGCAAGGTGCCAATCAAAGGTGACCCCGGTGCCGCCGCGCATCCCTTCCCTGTAGCTGTCGAGCAGATAGGCATTGACGCGATAATGCGCCATATGCTTCAGGCTTTCCTTGTCTTTCACCTGGAACGCCTTGATCACCCGGGTAGAAAAACGCTCGCAGAATTCGGGCTTCTCATCACCCTGGAACTGAAGGACCTTGATGCCCGTGGTGAACTGGATGTCCCTGATCTTTTCTTCGCGTTCGTTCACAAAAAGCGCGACAGGAACGACAAAGGGCGGCAGCTGACGCACGATCTCCCCAGCCTTCTCCGGTTCTATAAAGCGCGAGCTCTTTTTGTAGAAGTTGAATCCCAGTGCATCGGCTCCGGCCTCGGTGGCCGCCAGCGCGTCCTCAATGTTTGTTATGCCGCAGATCTTGATCTTGACCATAATAGTAATACAAGCACGAAATTCGAAATGCTAAATTCTAAGCAATAACCGAACGCCAGCATACAAATGCCGTTTTGCGATTCGACATTGCCCAGGATTTCGAAATTAGGATTTGTTATCTGTCCCTAACAGTTCTTTCACTTTCTTTCCGATATCCTTCTCGCGCATCAGGCTCTCGCCTACCAGGATAGCGTCCACTCCGGCCTGCCCGAGCTTCAGCACATCCTCGCGCGTCCTGATTCCGCTTTCGCTCACCACGATCCGGTCGCCAGGTACGTCCTTCAGCAGATCGAGCGTGGTCTGGAGGCTGACGGAGAAGCTTTGCAGATCGCGGTTGTTGATGCCGACCAGTGTCGCGCCGGCCAGCAGGGCGCGGTCGAGCTCTTTCCCGGTATGGGACTCTACCAGCACGTCCAGTCCATTTTCCCTGGCGATCCCCATGAGGTCCTCGATCTGCCGCCGTTCCAGGCACGCGGCGATCAGCAGGATCGCATCGGCTCCTGCTGCCCGCGCTTCGAAGACCTGATACTCGTCGACGATGAAGTCCTTGCGCAGGAGCGGAAGCTCCACGGCCCTCCGGATGTCGCCCAGGTAGTCGAGGTTTCCCTGAAAGTACTTTTTCTCCGTAAGGACGGAAAGACAGTGCGCGCCGGACCGGGCATAGTCCTTCGCGATCTCCCGGGGATCGAAATCCTCGCGGATCACCCCTTTCGAGGGCGAGGCCTTCTTCACCTCGGCGATCAACCGGATCTCTTTTCCCCGGGAAAGCGCCTGTTCAAAACCCCGCACCGGAC
>MHEA01000156.1:0-1914 GCA_001805085.1 Nitrospirae bacterium GWC2_57_9 | reverse complement strand
ATACGCGATGATCTCGTCGAGAATCATAAACGATGATTATGAACCACAGATTAACACAGGTGAACACAGATGGGGACAATTAAAAAGGGGCACGGATCTGCATATCTTGATTTTACCTGTGTTCATCCGTGTTCATCTGTGGCTAAAAATAGAGTTACGCTTTATTCGTGAACGCTTTCAGCTCTTCCAGTTTCTTGAGCGCGGCCCCCGAGTCGATGGACTCCGCCGCAAGCTTCACGCCGTCCTTCAGGTCGGAGCTCCTGCCTGACGCCGCCAAGGCGGCAGCCGAATTCATGAGCACGATGTCGCGGCAGGGGCCTTTCCTGCCCTTCAGGATATCCAGGGGGATGACGGCATTGTCCTTCCCGTCGCCGCCCTTGAGGTCCGCGGGTTTTCCGGTCCCGAGCCCCAGGTCCGAGGGATGGAGAAAATAGTCCTTCACCTTCCCGTCCCGATATTCGGAGACTTTGGTCCTGTCCGTGATCGTGATCTCGTCCAGCCCGTCCATGCCGTGCACGACAAAAGCATGCCTGGCACCCAGGTTGCCCAGCGCCTGCGCCAACAAACCGGTCAGGTCCGCGGAATAAACGCCCATGATCTGCGACGTCACCTTTGCCGGATTGGTCAGCGGACCGAGGAGGTTGAAAATGGTGCGCACGCCGATCTCCCGGCGAGGGCCGATTGCATACTTCATGGCCAGATGCATCATGGGCGCGAAGAGGAAACCGATGCCGACCTCTTTGATGCATTCCTCAGCGCGGTGGGAAGGCATCTCGATGTTCACCCCCAGCGCCTGCAGCACGTCGGCGCTTCCGCTCTTGCTCGAGACTGAACGGTTGCCGTGTTTGGCGACGGTCACGCCCCCAGCTGCAACGACGAAGGCAGCCGTCGTGGAGATATTGAAGGTGTGCGCCATGTCGCCGCCGGTCCCGCAGGTGTCAACCTGGTAGCGGGCATCCAGCCTGATCTGCACGGCCTTCTCGCGCATGACCCGGGCCGACCCGGTGATCTCCTCCACGGTCTCGCCTTTCATCCGGAGGGCCGTGATGTAAGACGAGATCTGGGCGTCCGTTGCCTCGCCCTGCATGATCTCGCGCATCCCCGCCTCGGCCTCGGCTTCGGTAAGGTTCGTCCTGGCAATGACCTTCGCAATGGCTTCTTTTATCATGCGCAACCTCGATTCGAACCACGGGAGCTTCGCTCACACGAGCTTCGCTTCACAGACCAATCCAGAGTTCTATAAAACTTAAACCCTCACGCCTTTAACCTGTGTGTGCAGCATCACCGCACCCGCCTGCACCCGGCGATTACGGAGTTGCGAAGCGCTAAGTGCCGGGTGTGTTCAACTGTGGTTAAAAATCAAAGTTTCAAAAAATTCCTGAGCAGGTCCTTGCCCGCCCCGGTCAGGATAGACTCGGGATGGAACTGCACGCCCTCGATCTTATACTGCCTGTGCCGCAAGCCCATGACAATGCCGTCATCCGTCCAGGCAGAGACCTCCAGAACGGACGGCAGGCTTTCGCGTTTTACGATAAGAGAGTGATACCGAGTGGCTTCGAAAGGGTTTGGGAGCCCGGCGAAAATGGTCTTGTTGTCATGATGGATCATCGAGGTCTTTCCGTGCATCAGGTAAGGCGCGCGGATCACATCGCCGCCGAAGGCCTCGCCCATGGACTGGTGTCCCAGGCAGACGCCGAGCATCGGGATCCTGCCGGTAAAGTGCTTGATAACGTCGATCGAGATGCCCGCTTCCTTTGGGGTGCAGGGTCCGGGCGAGATGACGATGCGGTCGGGATTCATCTTCTCGATCTCGGCGATCGTGATCTTGTTGTTCCGATACACCTTCAGGTCCTGCCCCAGTTCGCCGAAATACTGGACCAGGTTGTAGGTGAAGGAGTCGTAATTGTCGATCAT
>MHEA01000155.1:1369-5343 GCA_001805085.1 Nitrospirae bacterium GWC2_57_9 | reverse complement strand
CATCGCCGACATCAGACTCAGGAACTTGAACTGAATGCCGGTTCTCAGCTTCTTTTTAATAAAGCGAGCCATGGTTGCCTCCCTGGTAATGGTACCGACTATTTGATAACCGACGAGACGCTGCTCAGGAATGCTTCGGGAATATTGATCGGACCTGCTTTGGCCGTCTTCATGTTCAAGACGACTTCGAACTTCTTAGCCGTTTCGATGGGTATGGACGCGGGTTTGGCTCCTCTCAGGACCTTGGCCGCCTTTGCACCCGCCATCTGGCCGACGACCCGCGGATCCGCGGTAACTCCCAGGAGCGCGCCCTTTTCCACATGATCCTGCAGATGGGAAAGCGTGATCACCTTTGCCTTGGTAGCCTGGGATATAATGCTGTCGAAGGCATCGCCTACAACGCTGCTGCCCGTAAGATAGACTGCGTTTACGCGAGCGGTCACGTCGGGCATAAGAGACGGCACATCTGCCTTGTTCGTAAGCGGTACAGGGATGATCCTGATCTGAGCCGCGGAACCGGCGGTTTGCATTTCCTTGAGTTGCACCTCGGAGTTTTTCTCACCCGGCGTATAGAGCACGCCCATGGTCTTTACCGGTGCAAGCTTCTTAAGCGCATCAACGAGCTGCGACATGGGCACTTTCGGGCTGGAGCCGGTGGTATTATTGCCGGAACTGGTCCAGTCGGCTGCGATCTTCGAATCGACCGGATCATAGACCATGCTGAAGACGAGAGGGGTGTCTTTGATCGCTGCTGCCGCTGCTGTCACCATGGATGTTCCTACGGCAATGACCAGGTCATACTGCGCTGCAGCGAATTTTCGGGCAAGCTCAGCCGCCTTTGCCTTGTTTCCTTCTGCATTTTCGGTAGTAAAGGTTACAGCAGGTGCATAAAATCCTTCCTTCTTGAGCTGTTCAAGCACTCCGTCGCGGGACTCGGTATACCGCGCCTCATTGTTCCAGATGAGAATGCCGATCTTTTTCCCAGCATGCGCCGTTCCTGAAAAGACTGCCGTTGCGGTAAAGAGTACCATGATCAGAAGTGCCAGCCTAGCAATACTGTGCCTCATATTTTCCCTCCTCGATTGAAATATGGTCTCTCAGAGACCGTTCTTGTTTTGCCAGAGACTAATTTGAGTTGCATTAAGTTGCACTAAGAACGATCTTGCGAAACTGTCACCCCGTTGTCAACTTATTTTTTTGTAATAACAAATATTATTTTGCAAAATGTAAATTTGTTATTAACAACTGGTCTATAAATAGAAGCGCGCGCTGCTTCCCATAAAATAGAGGTGACGATGCCTGAACGTGAAGAAATGATTATTGCTACCGTGCTCGTGCTGCTCTGAGCTTCCATAGAAAGAAACCGCTGAATTATGCGATCAACCTGATCGATAGAGGGAAGGAGAATGGGAAGGATAACTGAACTGCGGCTTGAGGTAAAGAAGCGCTTCACCCCGTTTATAACGGGAAAGGAATTACCGTGAGGTATGCGGGAGGCGCCTCAATTCATAACCTGCCGAGAAGTCGGGCTGAGGCCGTTTACGTTTGCGGTATCCAATGGGGGAAATGCGGCAAACCCGGTTTATTGTTCATTTCGGGAAGTGCAACTCCTGCGGGAGTGCTCTGTAACGGCCCAAAATTCATCCTGAGAATGTATTCTGCCGGCAGCCCGCCGGTCAATGGCGGCAAGTTCGCGGAAAGAACACTCTATCCCGGCTTCAGCTGTCGATACCACGCCGGTGTGCTGTATACCGAAATAGAAAAATTCTGGGGGCGCAGGGCGGTACCGGTCCCCTGTCATGGATATCCCATAGTATACGTTACGGATGCGTCGACTCGTTATCCGAAAGGCGACTGATCAGGACCCGCTTCTACCGCAAAACCCCTTTCACGATCACGTCCACTGCCTCTTCCGGCGACAGGCCGTGGGCCATGAGCGTTTCCAATTGTCGTTTGTCAACGCTGCCGATCGCCGCCTCATGGGTGACCTTTGCTCCAGGGTTGTTCACCTGCACCAGCGGAATGGCCTTCGCAACGGCCCGGTCCTTCACGATTTCCATGCAATCGACATGTCCCCGACTGCCCGCAGCGTTCCCTTCGGTGATGCCCCTGATCTCGGCGGACGCATCGTCCTCGACGGCGACACGCGCCTTTATCAACCCCCGGGCCCGCTCGCCCGCCAGGACTACCTTTTCCGTGATCTTCACCTCGTCATCGGCATGTCCGAACACCCGGGTGACGAGCTCAGCCACCGCGTCCTCGCCTGCGGAAACTGCATAGTCGATCGCCAGCCTGCCGACCCGGCCGGTCACGAGCGAAAATTCCGTATAGTACCGGCCGTCCTTTCCTATGGTAACGCTGAGTTTCGGCACGACCTCGATGCCGCCAGAAAGACCGTGATAATGGGCTTCTGAATACCGCATCTCGGCTCCCTCTCCGATTTCGACCTTCGCGTTCATACGGTGAACGATCTTTTCGGCGTTCGGAAAGATGCAGTGCGCAATGAAGTCTGCCGAAGCGTTCTGCTCGAGCTTTATGTCCATCCTTATCTCCTGGGTTCCTTTCTTGTGCAGCACCCCGAAGCAGAGATGGACCGGTCTTTTTAGCTTCACCCCTTCCCGCACCACCACACGCGCCGAGATCCCCTTCCAGGTCTCGCGGGCATCAACGTCGAGCCCTTCCACGCAGTGCGAACTCACGATGGAATGACCGCTCACGGCCAGATGGGCTGTATCGGCAGCGGCAAGCACACCGGCATTCCCGCCGGCCTCTCCCAGCGCACGCATGAGTTCGTCGAGCTCAGACATAGTGGCATTCCCCCCGGTTGCAGATCAAACAATTGCGCTCCTTGTAATGCGCTGCGACGTTTCTGGGATAACCTGAGCAGATGATCTTTCCGTTGCAGATCTGGGAAGCCCGGTCCGCGATCACCGCGATCTCCTCGCGATGGGTCACGAGCAGCACGGCAGTTCCGTTCTTCCGGAAGGCATTGATCACGTTGATGACATCCTGGATAGAGAGCATATCGATCCCCGAATCGGGCTCATCGAGGACTGCGAGCCGGGGATCGAGTGCAAGGATCGCTGCCAGTTCGATCCTCTTGCGCTCGCCTCCGCTCAGGTTCTTGTCGACCATGCGGCCAAGATAGAGGGCAGGCGTGAGACCGACCATTTCCAGGAAGGGCGCCGGGTCGAGGGGTGCCCGGCCAAGCGAAAGATAGTCCCGCACGGCAATGCCCTCGAAGCGGACAGGCTCCTGCCATGCCATCGTTATGCCGAGACGGGCGCGCTGATGGATAGAGAGATCGGTGATGAGCGCTCCCTCGAACCTGATCTCGCCGCTGCAGGGACGATACCCTTCACAGCCCATGATGAGGCAGGCGAGGGTGCTCTTGCCGGTCCCGTTCGTCCCGAGCAGGGCATGCACTTCGCCCGCTTCCAGAGCCAGGGAAAGGCCGGCCAGGATCGGAGCGGACCGTGTACCCGCCCTGAAAACCACATTATTTACTTCGAGAAGAGGCATGGACAGCCACCCGGGAATGGGAATCGAACCGTTGCCTGTTTCCATTGTAGCACCCCTGCGCCGGTCCCGCTTCCTAAGAGAGCGGTCCCGATTACAGCTCAACGATGATTGACAAGAGAGAGCAAGTCCATTATTATTATCGCACGGAAAGATATTTTTATGAGAACCTCTTTTTTATCCGGATCACGACTCCTGCACCTGTCCATCATTGCCGTCACCGCCTGCCTGGTCTATTCCAACACCTTTTCCGTCCCCTTTCATTACGACGACAAGCTGAACATCGTGGACTACGCCTGGATCAAGGACCTTTCGGCTTTCTGGCCGCCCGCGGGAAACCGCTGGTTCGGCTACTTCACCTTCGCCTTGAACTATCATTTCAACGGTCTTGATCCTGCCGGCTATCATGCGGTCAACCTGGCGATCCATGTTCTGAACGGTTTCCTGATCTACGG
>MHEA01000155.1:0-1299 GCA_001805085.1 Nitrospirae bacterium GWC2_57_9 | reverse complement strand
TTTGCTTCCCTGCTCTTTGTAGCGCACCCGGTCCAGACCCAGGCCGTAACCTATATCGTTCAACGGCTGGCGTCTCTGGCCGCTTTTTTCTATCTGCTGTCGCTTGCCGCCTATGCACGGGCGAGACTGCTCGCAAGCGAGCGGGGGGACGGCAGAAAACAATGGGTCTCGCTGTCCTTGTATGCGCTCTCGCTCCTTGCCGCGATACTGGGCATGAAAACGAAGGAGATCGTTTTTACGCTTCCTTTCGTCATCATGCTTTCTGAAGTATTTTTTTTCAGATCGCTTTCAGCGGATGCCGTGACGATGAGGCGCAGGCTCCTGTACCTGCTCCTGTACCTGCTCCCGTTCCTGCTTACCCTGGCTCTCATCCCGCTCACGCTCAACGGGTTCGGCGGGGACCTGCAGGATGCATTCCGGGCGACCCATGAGATAACCCGCCATGATTACCTGCTTACTCAATTCCGGGTCCTGATGACCTACCTCCGGCTGCTCATTCTCCCCATCGATCAGAGCATCGATTATGATTATCGTTTGTACCGTGCATTCGGGGACCCGGCCGTGCTTCTGTCTTTCTTGGGGCTCGTCTGCCTGGCCGGATTTGCCGGCATTCTTTTCATGCGATCCCGCCGTGAGCAGCATCCGTCGCGGCTGGTCTCCTTCGGCATTTTCTGGTTCTTTGTCACAATCTCGGTCGAATCGAGCCTGGTTCCCATTGCCGACGTCATCTTCGAACACCGGCTATACCTCCCGAGCGTGGGGGCGGCCATCGCTGTTTCCGGAGCTGCTCTTTTTCTGTTTGGGCGGGTGCAGGAACGGCATGGCCAGGCAGCCAGGATAATTGTCGCGGCCGGCATCCTTGCGGTGATTCTCCTTTCCGTTGCAGCATACAACAGGAACAATGCATGGATAAGCGAGATAACTCTGTGGGAGGATGCGGTGAGGAAACATCCGGGGTCGGCCCGGGCGCTGAATATGCTGGGGATCCTGTATAAGACAGCGGGCCGCAGAGCAGAGGCAAGGAATGCCTTTCTCCGGGCCGTCGAGACCAGGCCTTCCTTTGCCGAAGCCCATGTGAATCTCGGGAGGGTTTATGTCGAGGACGGGGACCCGGATGCAGGGATGAGCGAGTTCATGAAAGCCTTATCGCTCCGCAGTCTCGACGACATCGACACTGCCAATCTGTTTATCAATATGGGGGATTATTATATGAGGAAGGGCATGCCGGACCGGGCTATAGAATTCTATCACTATGCCCTCCCCCTGGTGCCCGGCGATGCTACCGTGCACTTTTTCCTG
>MHEA01000154.1:7304-7446 GCA_001805085.1 Nitrospirae bacterium GWC2_57_9 | reverse complement strand
GAGGAACAATGAAGACGGTAAAAGAGAACGTACTTATCGCTGCAATAGGGGATCTTCACTACACCAAATCTTCCCAGGGTGCTCTACAGAAGGTGTTCACTGAGATCACCGAGAGCGCTGATGTGCTGCTGCTCTGCGGCGA
>MHEA01000154.1:2817-7267 GCA_001805085.1 Nitrospirae bacterium GWC2_57_9 | reverse complement strand
TTCTCGGCAACGGCATCGGAACAGGTCAGCTTGCATGCGGAGCATTATATACTTTTCCTTGTGCTCGGGCAATCCCTGATACGATGGCCGGATCATCGGCTGGGGGCGAAGATCGATTAACAAACGAGGAGGGAGCGGGACGCCCCGGGAGCGGCGATCCCGGGTGGTTCCGAAGGGGCGTCCTCAGGCAGCCAGGGGCCTGACCAGACGGGCATTCAGGCGGATGGGCACGCTTTCCAGTGCCCGTGAAACAGGGCAGTTCCTTTTGGCGTCCTCGGCCAGCTGCCGGAAGCTCGCTTCCTCTACCCCGCTCACCTTGCCCTCGGTTTCGAGCTCGATGTTCGCGATGCGCCAGCCGTCGCCGCTCTTCTCGATGGTGACGCGCGCAGTGGTATGAATATGCTCGGCGGTATATCCCTGCTGTTGGAGTAGGCCCGACAGGGCCATGGAGAAGCACCCGGCGTGAGCGGCGGCGATGAGCTCTTCGGGATTAGTGCCCGCCCCCTGTTCAAAGCGCGACGAAAAGGAATAGGCGCCCTTGCATAAGCCGCTCCCAAGGGCCAGCCTCCCCTTTCCGTCCTTCAGATTACCTTCCCATACTGCAATCGCATTACGAACCGGCATGATTGGCCTCCTTGACGGTGTTTGCTATACAGTAGCACCGAAATGGCGCTCAGTAAATAAGACGGGGGAAGGAGGAAGGAGCGCGGTTCTGGGCAGCCCGGAGGGTCAGGTCCCGGGCAACGGGGTCAGGCGGACCGCAAAAGGTTGAACAAATGATCGAGGATATTCCTTCGCTTCTCAACCAGGATCTGCCGATGCTCGGCATCGTCCAGCACGTCCTGGGGAGGCTTGAAATCGAGCGGGACCGCGGAGAGTAACCGGAGCAACTCCTGCTCCATGAGCGTAAAGAGCTCTTTATCCTTGTCCAGATCGTGGGTTCCGGAAACTGTCCCGGGCTTCGGGATAAGCGGTTCCAACCGCTCCCGGCACTGCCCGGCATGGTCATGGATAGTTTCGTACAACCCCGTCATGGCGTAGATATCTTCGAGCAGCTGCACCGAGATCTTCTTCGAGAGCCTGGCCACCGTCTCCTTCATCGACTCGACATACTCCTTCGTGACCGGCCCGTGCTGCAGATAGTCCCGGAGCTGGTCCTTGAAGTGCGTCTTGATGTCCTCGATGACCCGGCTTTCGGCTTTTTTCCCGACTTGCAGGTCCACGAGCATCGCGATGGAGGCTTCGCATCGTTTCTGGACCGCCGCGAACTCGTCCCGGATCGCACGTCCTGCCCCGGCCAGTGCTCGTGACAGCGCCGGCCACCGCTTTTTCTGGGACTCGAGGTCCCGCCTCCGCTCTTCGATAAGGGCCTGGAGCCGTTTTATCCTGGGTTCTTCGTCCTTTTTATGAGGCTTGAGGCGGGCGATCTCCTCTTCCGCGGACCTGATGAACGCGACGGGTTTTTTCAGGTCGATCCGTGCAAGGCTGTCCCGGTAGAACTTGAAATGCTCGATCGCGGACAGGAGTTCGGGCGTATAGAGGCGCGCCTGCGCAAACACTCCATAGAAGAGCTTCTCGTCCAGGGCAACGCCTGACGCCCGGAGATGCTCCTCGATCGCAGCGGTACGCTCTGCGATCAGCACGAGGTCGTCGCGGTGCAGCTCGGTTCCGCCCGGCTTTCGCGGGCTGGCCAGAAAAACGTTCAGCTCTTCGGCCGTGGGCAGGATCTCCCTGCTGGTCTCGGGCAGAAGGCGGTATAAGGAATGATCAAGGGTCATCGCGGGGTCCGGTGCTACCGGTATGCGCGGAATCATACAGCAGATGGGGCACGGCGTCAAGTGGAGCCCCCTCCGGCAGGAGCCGGAGGCTCCCCTCAACATCGCGACCTCCCGCTTGCACCCAACGATTACGGAGCGCGAAGCGCTAAGTGTTGAGTGGAACTGCTTACTCGCGACGCCTCATTCTTCACGGTCGCGAGGAAGCGCTTTCCACCCCCGGCGGGAGCCGGGGGATGCCAAGGCGCGGGATAGCAGGAATCGGTGGTGTCGAACCGGCTGGACTGCGACCCGCGGCGTTCGTCATATGTGGATATCGTCGATCTGCTTGATGAGCAGCTTCACGAGGACAACACCCGTCTGGGTGTTGAACAAGAGCTTGCGGCCGTGCTTTCCACCGGTGTCGGCGCTGACGATCGGGATCCGTTCGTCGCGCAGCAGGTCCTGGGCAAGCACGATGTTGCGCTGTCCTATGTTCATCAGCGCGCTCGTCGCCTTCAGCATATCGCCGCCCCCGAAGACCTTGGCCTGCAGGCTGCGGCGGTCGGCGCCGAGCTCCAACATCCGTTCCAGCAGCTTAATGATGGCGATGTTGCCGAACCGGGGCGAGGCGAGGCCCTCGCCGTTCCAGAAGGGAAGCATGTAATGGTTGATGCCGCCGATCCGGCGGCGCGGGTCCCAGAGGCAGACCGAAATACAGGAACCGAGCACGGTAAGAACGGTATACTCTTCCTGGTGGGCAAAAAGGTTCCCGGGCAGCAGGTAGTGGCTGTTATTGGCAAGGTCGGTCATAAAGAATACTTCCCTGATACCCCGGGGTCAGAACGTGCTTCCGCTTTCGAACAGGAATTCATTTCCATCGCCGGAAAAAACATCGCTGCCGGCGCCTGCAGCTTCGGGAATCACGACCTGAAAGAGGGCGCCGCCCCCCGGCGCGTCGGCGACCGTGATCTTGCCGCCGAGCATGTCCACGAGCGCCTTGGTGATGCTCAGGCCGAGGCCATGTCCTTTGTGTTTTTTGGAAGAGCCCTGATCGAGCTGGCGGAACCGCTCGAAGAGCCTCGTTCGTTCCTGCCCGGGAATGCCTGCGCCCTGGTCCGCAATCGAAACCTGCAGCGAGGTCCCGTCGATCCGCGCTTCTATCGTCACATGCTTCCCCGGAGGGTTGAACTCGATCGCATTCGCGAGCAGGTTCGCCAGCACGATTCGGAGCTTCTCCGGGTCCGTGGTGAAGACCTGCTCGTTCTCCCCGTCGGCGGCACGAAAGAGCACGGTCACGCTCTTCTCCCGCGCCTTGTGCTCGAAGGAGCCGATCACGCTCCGGACGAGCGGCGCCAGATCGACTCTGGCAGTGTTCAGGCCGGTCTCCCCGGCCTCGAGTTCGGCGGCCACGAAGATGTTCCTGAGCTGAAAGTCGAGCTCGAAGGCTTCCGTATAGATCATCCGGGCCATCAGCTGCCGCGTCTTCTCATCCTTAACCGGGTCCGCCAGCTGCCTGGCCATGCCGAGGATCGCCGTGAGCGGGTTGTTGATCTCGTTCCGGATGTTGGAGAGAAAACTTGTCTTGACCCGCTCCGATTCGACCAGCTTCTGATTCAGCTTTTCGATCTTCTCGTTCATGATGACCATGTCATGGAGCGCTTTTTTGTTGTCCTGGAACCGCCGGTTCAGTTCCTCGAGCAGATCGCCGTCACTCAACTCGTCCATACCATCCTCCTGCGCACCCTTTGGCTTATTCAGCAAGTATAACAAACTTTCTCTGATTGTTGCATGAAAAGACCTTTCCCGCCTGCTCTCGGATGACCGGGAATCAAACGCGGGGAAAAAGCTAATGGTAGGGATAGAAGATATAAAAGAGCAGCGAAAGGGCGGCGAAGATCCACATGCCGGACCGCACTTCCCGGATCCTGCCGGTCGCGGTCTTCAGGACCGGGTAGATCAGGAGTCCCGCGGTCATGCCGACGCCGATGTTGTAGGTGAAGATCATGAGGACAATGGTGAGGAAGGCGGGGATGAGTTCGGTAAGATCGTCGAAGTCGATCCGGGTGACGGGACTGATCATGAAGGCCCCGAGCACGATCAGCGCCGCGCCGTAGGCATGGGGCGGCACAACCGTCAACAGCGGCGAGAAGAAAAGGGCGAGCAGAAAGAGCCCTGCCACGACGAGGGACGTGAAGCCGGTCCGGCCCCCCTCTTCGATCCCCGCAGCAGACTCGATGTAGGCGCCCGTCGTCGTCGTGCCCAGCACCGGCGCCGCGAGGTTGGCCAGCGCATCGGCAAGCATGGGCTTCTCGATCTCCGGAAGGTTGCCCTGCTCGTCGAGAAAACCGCCGCGCGCCGAGAGGCCGATGAGGGTGCCGACGGTGTCCACAAAGGCCATGATAAAGATGATGAACGCGACGGGCAGGTACCGGGGGCTGAGCGCTCCGGCGATATCGAGCTGCAGGAAAACGGGGCCCAGCGACGGCGGCATGCTCACGATCGTTCCCGGCAGGGGCGTGATCCCGAACAGGAAGGACAGCAGGGTAACGGCCAGCACGCCGATCATGATGGCGCCGCGGACGCGCTTGATCACGAGCCAGACGATCAGGAGGAACCCGGCAAGGGCGAGCAGGACCGTGGGCTGGGTGATCCTGCCGAGGCTCACCGGCGCTCCCGGCACGCCGGGCGTAACG
>MHEA01000154.1:2142-2774 GCA_001805085.1 Nitrospirae bacterium GWC2_57_9 | reverse complement strand
TGCCCACGGCAAAGCTGTGCTTGAGCGACTGCGGAAGCGTCTGCGCGAGCCAGCCGCGCACCCGGAGCACGGTAAGCAGCGTGAACAGCACGCCTGCGATGAAGATGGCGCCGAGCGCCGTCTGCCAGGGGGTGCCAAGGGCGGCCACGACGGTGAACGCGATGAAGGCGTTCTCTCCCATATAAGGCGCGAGCGCGAAGGGGCGGTTTGCGTACAGGCCCATGATGACCGAGCCCAAGGCCGCGGTCAGGATCGTCGCGGTCATGGAAGGGCCCTTGGGAATCCCGGCGGCCTCCAGGATGGCCGGGTTCACGACGATGATATAGGCCATGGTCAGGAAGGTCGTGATCCCCGCCAGCGTCTCTTTTTTATAATTCGTATGGTGCTTTGCGAATTGGAAATAGGTTTTCATGTTGCTCCGGTGTGTACTGGATAATTGATAACGAGGCAACCCTTAGACCGATGAAAAGACCAACATCTTGGAACCAGGCGCGAAGAACGCGAAGGGGAACCATAAATCAAATTCTTTTTTCACTAATCTTTCCTCGCGTCCGTCGCGTCTTCGCGGTAAGTGGTTTTGATTTTTGCTCAAAACTTGGCTCAAAATTGAAGCTGCCTGCAGCAAATGAACG
>MHEA01000154.1:0-2107 GCA_001805085.1 Nitrospirae bacterium GWC2_57_9 | reverse complement strand
AGTTGGAACATTATCGTATTCGCTCGCTAACCCCGCCGCAAGCTGCGGGGAATGCGCTCACTCCAGAATTCAAGATGTTGGTTCGTAAAGGTCTTTAAAGCGCTTCGGATCCGCCTTTTTCTTTTCTTCGCGCTCATTCCCGTCCCTTCGCGGCCGACGATTCTCTTCCTGTCGCTTATGCGGACCGAGTCACTCCGCCTTCAGCAGCTCGGGGTTCGTATGCGGGATGAAGACCGCGCCCATGAATTCCTTCATGAACTCGGGGTCGTCGTGCATGTGCTTGTAAGTTATCTTCCCGATCAGGTTCCCGATCGTTTCGAGCAGGCCGGCGTCCCGGAGCAGCATCAGCGCGCCGTCGAGCGAGGTGTTGCCCCGGGCGCTCACGATCCTGGCCGGCCAGGCCGGCAGCATACCGACGGCCGCCGCCTTGTTCGCGTCGATACCGGCGCCGAGAGCGCCCGAGACGAAGATTTGCGCCACGTCCCTGAACGCGATGCCCACGGCGCGGGTCAGCACGAGCAGCAGCGTGAACATCGCGGCCTTGGACTTCATGAAGTTCTGGATCTCGCTCTGCCGGATCACGAGGGGTTCGTCCCCGCAGGGTATCGCGTAGGCCGGTTCCCCATCGACAGCCGTGACACCCGGCGCTGCCCCGTCCAGGCTGCCGCTCGGATCGATGATGCGCGCATTGTACAGGGCGTGCAGCAGGCTCACCATGCCGGACCCGCAGATGCCCTCCGGCTTTTGCTCGTCGAACGTTTTACAGGTGACGTCCTGCCCGGATATCTGCACGTCATAGATGATGCCTTTGCTCGCCCGCTTGCCGATGCGCGAGATCCCCTCCTCCAGGGCCGGTCCCGCTGCTCCCGCGCCCACGATCATCCAGTCCCTGGTCCCGATCACGACCTCGGCATTGGTGCCCACGTCGATCAGGACGGAAGGCAGCTCGGACCGGTACAGTCCGGTGGAAAGGATCCCGGCGACGATATCGCCGCCCACATAGCTTCCTGCGTTGGGGAACACATAGATGAGCGCCTCGGGATTCAGGTCCAGGGCGAGTTCTGCTGCCGTGAAGAACCCGGGGTTCCTGACTACGGGAACGAACGGATCGACGGGGATGGTGCTGATGTCGAGGCCCAGGAAGAAGTGGCTCATCACCGTGTTGCCCGCCAGGGCGAGGGCATGCACGTCACGGGATGAGACGCCGGCTGCCTCGCAGATGCTGCGGATCGCGCTGTTGATGCCCTTCTTCAACACATCGTAAACCTCGCGGCCCCGCGGCGACATGGCGTGATGCATCCGGGTGAGGATGTCGCTTCCGAAGGCGATCTGCGGGTTCTCGAAGCTCATGCGGCGCTTGACGGAGCCGGCGATGTTGTCGTAGAGCAGGACGGCCATATTGGTCGTACCCAGATCGAGGGCGATCGACCAGGAAACACTGCTGCCGACCTCGATGAGCGTATACCCGCGCTCCCGGCTGCCGACGATGCAGTTCAGCGTCGCATGCCGCGCATTGACGTGACCGCCGAGCCTGGCAAGGACGGAAAGGGGGATCGTGAGGGGACCCAGTCCGAGCGCGTCCCTGACGCGCTCATCATGAGCGCGGCGGTCGTCGTCGGAGGGCGGAGAGAGCTGCAGCTGTTTGTGAAGGATCAGCGAGGACATGGTATTGTACTCTCATGGAGAACGGTCAAACGATAGTATAAATGGATGGAAAAGGCAAGTTGAAAGAGGGTCGCCGTCGCGCCTGGTACTTACCGCTTCGTCCGGAAGATTCCAGCTCTTCGAAAACGTCTTAAGTTGCAGATACGGTACACACCAAAAGAAAATCTGTCGGAAAATACTACGGCTGTCTTGACAATCGACGTTTTTTTGTTAACTTTATAAACAAGCATTGATGGATACGACCAACAAGCTACGAACTTTCAACAGGTGAAATTGGAGCGAACGTCTCCCGCGGGTTGATGCGAGAGCGCAAGCAAATAGGAGAAGTTCCAACCTCAAGAACAGAGACGGCTGCAGCTTGACTGCAGGGAATGTCAACAACAGGAAAACGGGCTAGTATCAACAAGGTCGCTCTGCTTCAGCTTTTTACGGGTACGATGCA
>MHEA01000153.1:330-5993 GCA_001805085.1 Nitrospirae bacterium GWC2_57_9 | reverse complement strand
TCAGGGACACAGCCAGGCTCGCGTCCATGTCCTCATCATCGGCCATCCGTTCGATCGCCGTCGCCAGTCCGCAGGGGGAGATGGTCACCTTTCTGTTCGAGAAACCCATCCCGTTCCGGTCCGTCATAACCTGCACGAAGGTCCTGACCGCGTCGTAATTGCTGAGAGGCTCGCCCGTGCCCATGAGAACGATGTTCGTGATCCTCGAGCGGGTAATGCCCTGGGCCGCGAACACCTGGTTCACGATCTCGGCCGCGGAAAGATTCCGGACGAGCCCGCTCTCGCCGGTCCTGCAGAACCCGCAGCCTGAAGCGCAGCCCACCTGCGTCGATACACAAAGCGTCAGCCTTCCCGGCCCCGGGATGAGCACTCCCTCCACGGTATTTCCGTCCTCGAGCCGGTAGAGCAGCTTCTCGGTACCGTCCTCGGACCTGCTCCGCCGGTCGATCCTGAGCATGGAGATCCTGCACTGTTGCTTCAACTCCGCGCGAAAGGGCCTGTTCAGGTCCGTCATGGCATCGATGTCCTCGACCTTTTTTCGGAAGAGCCAGACGGCAAGGCGCGTACCCTGGCCCGGCTTCTGGCCGAGGTTCCTGAAACAGAACTCCTCGATCTCCACGGGCGTCATGCACTTGAGGTCGACGAGATTGTGAGAAGTGATATCCATAACACAAATGCGGAATGGAGCACGGTATTCCTACAGGAGGCATCATAAGTTTTGCTGCCGGGCCACCCGGATGAAATAGTAAGCTGTTGATCGAAAGAATGCAAGAAGTTTTGCCGGCCAAAGGATATTGACATCACTGCCGGGACATGCTAAGAACCTTTCATGAAGGCATTATTGCAGCGGGTAGCATCGGCAAAGGTCGAGGTTGACGGCAGGGTGGTCGGATCGATAGGGAAAGGCCTCCTGGTGCTGCTTTGCGCCATGAAGGGGGATGCGGAGAAGGACCTCGATCATCTGGTGAAAAAGGTCTCGGCGCTCAGGATCTTCGGCGATGAACAGGGCAAGATGAACCTCTCCGTCGCCGACATCCGGGGGGAAGTGCTCGTTGTTTCGCAGTTCACGCTCGCCGCATCCACGCGCAAAGGGAACCGGCCTTCTTTCGAGAACGCCGAGGAGCCTGTCCGGGCAAAAGTGCTGTGCGAACTGTTCATCGCGCGGCTTCGGGAATCCGGGGTGAAGGTCGAGACGGGTGAATTTGCGGCAATGATGAATGTCACGCTCACGAACGACGGTCCGGTTACGGTCATGATAGATTCAAGGGAAGGTCTTTAGCCGCGAATGAACGCGAATCCCGCGCCTTGGCATCCCCCGGCTCCCGCCGGGGGTGGAAAGCGCTTCCTCGCGACCGTGAAGAATGAGGCGTCGCGAGTAAGCAGTTCCGGGAGGTCGCGATGTTGAGGGGAGCCTCCGGCTCCTGCGGGAGGGGGCTCCACTTTACGCGAAAACAGAAAAAAGTGCCGACCGCAGATAACTGCGGATTTAAACTCTGCCGAAAAGCCAGACATGAAAACCGACTATGAGTCCTAGAGAAAAAAGGACAACCAGAAGGAGATCCGTTCCCCGATCTGTTCTTCCCGCGGATATCCGCGTCCAAAACCGGGTACTCGCTTTTTTCCTGTCCCTCTCGCTCCTGTTCCTCTCCGGCTGCACCTACCTCTTCTTCAAACCGGGAAAGGAGTTCGTGTCCGACGCGGCAACACAGCTGCACGCCCCCGAGGACGTGTACTTCTCGAGCGCCGACGGCGTGATGCTGCACGGCTGGTTCTTCAAGGCCCGCGGAACAGCGCAGGGGACGATCCTCGTGTGTCACGGGAACGTGGAGAACGTGAGCACCCATGTGAAGTCCGACCTGTGGTTGATCGATGCGGGGTACGATCTGTTCATTTTCGACTATCGGGGCTACGGAAGATCGGAGGGAACTGCCGAGGTGAAGGGGGTCAATCTCGACGCTGCCGCCGCGCTCGAGACGCTCCTTGCGCGGCGTCCTCCCGTTGAGAAGGTGATCGTGTTCGGCAAAAGCCTGGGCGGCGCCGTGGCCGTCTATACGGTGGCCAACTCTCCTCATAAGGACCGGGTGGAAGCGCTCGTCCTGGACAGCGCCTTTTCGAGTTACCGAAGGATAGCCCGTGAGAAGATTGCTGATTCCATCCTCGGCTGGCCCCTTCAATACCCGTTATCGCTGCTCGTGAACAACAGGTATAGTCCTGAAGACAATATCAAGAAGCTTTCCCCTGTCCCGGTACTGATCATACACGGCAGCGAAGACGAGATCGTGCCCCAACACCACAGCCGGATCCTCTATGACGCAGCGCTGGAGCCCAAGGAACTCTGGGAACTGAGCCTGCGCGGCCATGTGAAGGCAGGGACCGATGAGGCCACGCGAACGAAGTTGCTGAACTATCTTGGGTCTCTACCAGGCAAATGAGAGCAGCCCTTCCTGTCCACTGTAAAACCGCGTTTGGCCGCCGGCGCCCTCGCCTCATTCTTCGTGTTGACTTCCTGAGCTATCTTGCCTAGAATCCGATCCATGCAGCCCAGGATAGACAGATATTTTTCGCAGGCCGTTACGGGCAAGTTACGCCGCCATGCATTGATCCTCTTTTTCCTGTGGTCCCTCCTGCTGGCCGGATCAGGGCTCTGGAACGTCTACCAGCTTCGGAGCGATACCGTGGAAAAAGCGCGGATCGAGGCCCGCACCATCCTGGAGCACAACATAGCCTATCGGCGCTGGAACTCGAAGTACGGCGGGGTATACGTTGCCCGGAGCGGCTCGATCCAGCCCAATCCCTATATCGTCAGTCCCCGCCGGGACCTTACCGCCACGGACGGAACGCAGCTCACGCTCGTCAATCCCTTCCAGATGACGAAGCAGACCTATGCTCTTCTGCAGGAACAATCCCCCCTGGCCGCGATCAACCGGACGGTCAGCCTCAATCCCATGAATCCCGAGAACGAGCCCGACGAGTGGGAGGCGAAGTCGCTCCGGGAGTTCGAGAAGGGTGCCGTCGAGGTGAGCGAGGTCACCTCGATAAACGAAATGCCCTACGTGCGCGTGCTCCAGCCCTACGTGACCTACGAGTCGTGCCTCGAATGCCACGCCGTGCAAGGCTACGAGGTGGGCGATATCAGGGGAGGGATGAGCATCGCCGTTCCCATGGAACCCTACTTCGCCGCCGAACGTTCGACACGCCGGATCATCCTGGGAACGCACGGGGCCATCTGGCTCGCCGGTATGCTCGGCATCGCTCTGTTCATCCGAGGCATCAGCCGTCAGCAGCACCAGACGGCGGCGAGCGAGTGGAAGTTCCGGACGCTGTCCGAACATGCCCAGGACTGGCAGTACTGGATTACCGAGGACGGACAGGTGGTCCATTCGACTCCTTCCTGCGAGCGCATCACCGGGTATACGGCGGAGGAGTTCCTGCGCACACCCGGCCTGATCCATGACATCATCCATCCCGAGGACCGGCCCTCCTATGAACGCCATTTCCGGCAGGATATCGCTGCACCCGAGCACGAAGAGATCGACTTTCGCATCTTTACCCGGTCGGGCCAGGCTAAACGCATCTTTCACGTCTGCGGACCGATCTATCAGGGCGGCAGCCTGCTGGGAAGACATGTGAGCAACCGCGACGTCACGGACCGGAAGCAGCTCGAGGAACAACTGCTGCAGGCGCAGAAGATGGAGTCCCTCGGTCTCTTTGCCGGCGGGATCGCCCATGACTTCAATAACATCCTTACCGTCATAACGGGCTATGCGAGCATGCTCCAGAAGAAACTGGCAACCGCGGAAGAGCCGGTACGCAAGCAGCTGCAGGACATCGTGACGTCCGCACTCAAGGCGCGCAGCCTTATCTCGAGCCTCCTCGCCTTCGGCAGAAAACAGGTGATGCGGCGGACCACGGTGAGCCTGAACGGCGTCATCCGGGCCCTCGGCAGGATCGTGGAGCGGATCATCGGAGAGGATGTCGAACTCAGGATACAATGTTCGGCGATCGAGTTCCTGGTGCACGCCGACAGGCACCAGATCGACCAGGTCATTATGAACCTGATGACCAATGCGCGCGATGCCATGCCCCGGGGAGGGGTCGTGACCGTTACGACAGAGCCTTTGGTGGTGGATCAGCTGTCGGCGGAGCGCATCGGCGTTGCGCCCGGAAAGTACATGGTGTTGTCGGTCCATGACACGGGTACGGGCATCGACAAGGAGCACCTGAACCACGTTTTTGAACCCTTCTTCAGCACGAAGGAGGCCGGCAAGGGTACCGGCCTGGGCCTGGCCATGGTATACGGCATCATCAAGCAGCATGAAGGATCGATCCAGATCGCGAGCGAGCAGGGTGTCGGGACGAAGGTCAGCATCTATTTCCCCGCCGAAAGAACGGTCGATGCAAAGCAGGAACGGCTGGCCCTGTCCTTCGATGCCATGGTCCGGGGAACGGAAACCGTCCTGCTTGCCGAAGATGATGACATGGTCCGGAGCTTGCTGAAGGACGTTCTTGAAGCGAACGGGTACCAGGTGATCGCCGCGGCGGATGGGGATGCCGCGCTCCAGGAAATACGGCAGGCGAAGGACATGATCGATGTCGCCGTCATCGACCTGGTGCTGCCCCACAGGAACGGGCGGGACCTGTACGAAGAGGCGCGGCGGGCGGTTCCGGGCTTCCGGGCGGTCTTCATGAGCGGCTACGATACCGAAGAGCTTTCTGTCCGCGGTCTCCTGTCCGAGGGCGTGATTCTCATCCCGAAACCGGTCGACATCGAAAAGTTCCTCCTGGCGCTTCGATCGCTGCTCGATACGTAGCCCTCAAGTTCCCTTGGTGTGACGGGACGGGGCGTGGTTTGCTATACTTGTAATGACAGAATTATTAATGGGCGGTTCTTTCACAGGAAAACTGAAGACAGGCAGAGAGAGAATAGGTTGAACAAGTAAACCAGGAGCTTTGACACCGAAAAAAGTCTATAAATATTATTTTCACTGATAGGACCGGTCTGATCCGTGCGACCATACTGAAATCGGCCGTAATCAGTGTCTAAATCTTCAAGCTTGTTTTCGGGGGGGCGGGTTCTGTGGGGTCCGCTAAACTGAACTCATGCTCTGACTATCATGAGACTTATAAATTCGACCCGAGGAGGTTTTCCATGAAGATTATCCTTCCCCTGGTGCTGTTCTCCCTGTTTGCCCTTCCCGCAGCCGCCCAGCAGCAGTTCGAAAGAGACACGATCAAGACGACCGCAGGCGAGCTTCAGATATTCTTCGTCGGGCACGGTTCACTCATGATGCAGTTCAACGGCAAGACTATCCAGATCGATCCTTTCAGCAGCCTGGCCGATTATACGAAACTGCCGAAAGCGGATTTGATCCTCATCACCCATGAGCATCAGGACCATCTTGATACTGCAGCAATCGAAAAGGTCCGGACGAAGGATACGCAGGTACTCCTGACAGAGGCGGCCGTGGAGAAACTGGCCGGAGCCACGGTCATGAAGAACGGAGATGCCCGAACGGCGTTCGGGATTACGATAGAGGCCGTGCCCGCGTACAATCTCATCCATAAGCGCGAGAACGGGCAGCCCTTCCATCCCAAAGGCAGGGGCAACGGATATGTGCTGACCTTCGGGGACAAACGGGTCTATGTCGCGGGCGACACCGAGA
>MHEA01000153.1:0-236 GCA_001805085.1 Nitrospirae bacterium GWC2_57_9 | reverse complement strand
ACCGGGGGCTCCGATACCTCCCGGCTCGTGACACTGTTGAAGGACGAAACGCCGATCGAGGTCCGGATCAGAAAGATGAAATAGATCGGAATCACCCGTTCTTCCTTTTTCCCCAGGTGTTTGTGTTCCGAGCGCTTTCCCGCATCTCCGCGTTATACTCTCCTTATAACAATCAGCATTCGTGCATTTAGCTGACGGGGGCCTTTAGGCGCGGTCTGCGCGGGCTTCTGTTTTTT
>MHEA01000152.1:4350-6564 GCA_001805085.1 Nitrospirae bacterium GWC2_57_9 | reverse complement strand
GGGTCACCAGGAGCATAAGTACATTTCGTTCCTTATTGATCTTTTGAAAAAAGGACATAATCTCGGCTTCCGTCTCTTCATCGAGATCGCCCGTCGGTTCATCGGCAAGCACGATCTCCGGATCATGAATGAATGCCCGCGCGATTGCGACCCGCTGCTGTTCACCGCCGGAAAGTTCCGCGGGATACCGCTCGGTCTTGTCGGCGAGACCCACCAGCTGCAAGAGCCTGCGAGCGTCCCCGGCGGTCTTATTGCCGCCGAACACGGACGGGAGCAGAACATTCTCCGTAGCCGTCAGCGTCGGGATCAGGCTGGCGAACTGGTACACGAACCCGAACTTCTTGTTTCTGAGCCGCGACAGCGCTGCATCAGCGTAGTCGCGTAGGTTCTTTCCGTCCAGCAGGACCGATCCCGTATCGGGCAGAGCAATGCCGCCGACCAGGCTGAGCAGCGTGCTCTTGCCGCTCCCCGAATGACCGACGATGGATATGAACTCGCCTTTTGGGAAGGTGATGTCAACAGGCAGCAGGGCTTTTATCGTATTGCCCGATACCTGATAGGTCTTTGATAAGCCCTTCAGTTCGATCATGCCGTTCCTTTCTTCCGATTCCCTGCGATCGTCGCAATCAGTGCTGAAGCAGCCGCCAGTCCCGAGGCAGCGGCAATGAATTTGATGGCCGGCACCATGCCGTAATTGCAGGGCATCTTGCTGCTCAGGCAATAGCCGAACAGGTCGGGCAGCAGAAAAGACGCCAGGGAGAGGGCCGAAGCCGTTCCCACGACCGCCGGTACCGCCTTTTCGGATTTCAAAACAAGGATCAGTACCCCCACCGCAGCCAGCAGGATGCCGGCCGGCAGCACGGCCTGTGCCGTATCGGAGCAATGCATGCGGGGAAAACCCCGATATTCACAGGCAGGAAGCACAGAGTGGGGGACCGTGACGAGGAGACCGCCGCTGAGAATCGAGATGATCCCTGCCAGGCGTTTCACTGGACCGCCTTCATGGCGGCTTCAAAATCCATGACTGCTCCCCGACCCGCTGCCTCCTGCTTGTTTCTGAACGCGGCGATGTCCCACCCCATCGGAGAATTGAATTTCCTGGTCGATTGCACGTAGAATGACCGGTGAGCATCGATCCAGTTTCCGGTCGGGTAGTCCCTGACCTGGACCTGCAGGGATTGGACGTTCTTCTTACTCATATAAACGAGCAGGTCGCCGATATCACAGAAGAAAAGATCCTTCCCGTCCTGGACCATCCGGGCCGTGAACTTCGAGCCCGCGTCCGAGACCATCCCGCACTGGGTGCAGGTGATCGTTTCGGCAGCGGCCATGCCGGAAACCGCGATGACCAGAACGAACCCCCATAAAAAGATGCCAATGGATTTTTTCATGATCATTTCCTCTTTCTGTCCAGTTCTTTTTTCAGTGTTGCTGCCAGCCCTTCGTCCAGGTCCTTGACAGCCCGGTACTCATTCAGCGCGTTTTCACGTCTGCCCTGCTTCAGATAGGCCATGGAGAGATTGAAATGGGCGATGGCGTAACCGGGCCGGAGGGATACCGCTTTCCTGAGAGCTGCTATTTCTTCGTTTATTTTCCCCAGCTTTCCGTAGGAAATTCCCATGTTGTTGTACGCCATAGGCTGGTTGCTCCAGTGAAGGGTGGCCTTCTGAAAGCTACCGACCGCATTCTGGTACCTGCCGAGCCGGTTGTAGGTCGTCCCGAGTTTAAAATGCGCATATCCCCATTCGGGCTTGAGGGTGACCACCTTTTGAAGGGTCTCGGCTTCCTCCTGGTATAGGCCGGCGCGATCGTAGAGCTCGGCCAGGTGAAAAAGGGCATCGGCGTCGTTAGGGTCCTTCTGGATCCGCTCCCGGAGCAGTTCTACATCGCTTTTTTGTTCGGCAGCCGGTCGGGTATGCGGCCTCTCCTCGGAGCAGGACAGAATGGCTGCTACCAGGATGATTAGGATAAAAAAATATCTCATTCCGCGCTCCTTATTGCCTCATAGGGTTCAGTCCTGATCACCGAGAGCGACGGCAAAAGGGCAGAAAGGAGGCCGGTGAGAAGCGAAAAACAGACGGCACCGGCGATCAGGTACAGCAATTCCAGGGGCGACGGGAACAGATAAGGAAGCTTCAGATAATGCAGCATCAGGTTCTTGAAGGTCAGCAGCAAACCGAATCCCAGGGCAACACCGAGCACGGCGCCGCCGGC
>MHEA01000152.1:1898-4323 GCA_001805085.1 Nitrospirae bacterium GWC2_57_9 | reverse complement strand
CGCCCGCATCAGCCCGATCTCCCGGCGCCGTTCGTTCACGATCATATAGAAGGCAAAGGCCATGATCAGGAGAACGATGAACCAGAGTATGGTGCTGATGACGACGATCGCCTGGATCAGTCCGGACAGCTGTTTTCGTACCGTGCTGATAACGGTGTCGGAAACGAGTGCCTTCACACCGGCGATATCATGCTCGATCCTGATCGCAACGCGGTCAGGTGTAAACTCTTCTCCCACCTGGACCAAAACGGTTGAGATGCTGTCCCTGCCGATTTCGATCGGCTTGATGGCCTTGACCTTCGAATTCTCGGCCATTTTATAGGCCGCTCAAGACTCATAAAGCCGGAGCGGTCAAAAAAATCCATGCCTGTAGGCTCCATGGTGCCCGCGACCTGGAAGGTGGTGCCGAAAAAGGGGATGTTATCTCCCACGATGACCGGGATCTCCCTGCCGGTTATAATCTCGTTCGGCCCGAGCGGTCTGATGCGCTTTAGTAAATGATGCGAGCACCAGCGTGCTCAGATGAAAACTTCTGCACAAGTCTCTACTGGTCTCTTGTCGGTTCACCTCCTTTGCGTGAGATGGTACCACTTGATCGAAATTACCAGCCCTATTGCGTTAAAATGATTATTGACAAGGGCATCTTAGAATAGATCAAAAAGGGGTGTCAACGCCTAATTCTAATTTTAATATTTACACTTATCGAAATTCGCAGGAAATAGGAAAGCAACAATTATAGATAGAAGAGGAGTTGTTTCAAGCAGCAACAATGTTGGAGAGAAAAGATAGATCAGTGGCCGCCAAAAAACGTGTTGGGCTTGAGAATTAAAGATGAATAGACAGGGGAGGCTGAAATGGAAAACCCCGGCCGAATCCGGCCGGGGCTGTGAAGAGCAGAAACGCTTAACTTACCTTTTTGACCTTGCCTGACCGGATACAGCGGGTACACACATGCATACGGATATGAGAACCGTTGGCGCTTACGGCCTTGATGCTCTGGATGTTCGGTTTTGACATCTTCTTTGATTTGTTATTGGCATGGCTCACCTTGTTTCCGCTGAGCTTGCCTTTGCCGCAAATATCACAGGTACCTGCCACTGTAGAATCCTCCTCCATCAATATGACTGCCAAAAGCAGGCGTACATTACCATAAGGCAGGCTGCTTTGCAAGGAGAAAAACCTGGTTTTTGGGGAAAAATGCTTGACTTCCGAGCCCGCCTGTTTTAATGTAAGTGCGCACTTACATAGCCATGAAAAAGACAAAAAACACTAAAAAACAGCTTCTCGAGGCCACTCTGACGCTGATCTCGGAAAAAGGGTATCTTCGCGCGACCACCCGCGAGATAGCCCAGAAGGCAGGTGTCACCGAACTGACCCTGTTTCGTCATTTTGGTTCCAAGGAGCGGCTTTTTGAAGAGCTTCTGAACGGTTATACCTTTCTTCCCCGTTTGAAGGAACTGCTCCCGGAACTGGAAGGCCTGAGCTATGAGCGCTCCCTGGAAATTATCGCTACGCGGTTCCTGCTTACGCTCAAGGAGCGGAAGGCGATGATCAAAATCATGTATTCGGAAGTAACGATCTATCCTGAAAAGATCCGCGCCATTTATAACCGGTTCGTAGATGAAATGCGGGGGACCATGGCCGGTTTTTTTGAAAATATGCAGAAGAGGGGTATAATGAGACGGAATTCCCCCGAAATGGCCGCCCGAGTCTTCCTCTGGATACTCATTTCCTATTTCAGATCCGAAGAGATCATGCGGCCGGGCAGTATGAAAAAAGAAACGATGGAAATGAATGTACAGGAGATCATAGATATATTCATGCATGGCACGCTGAACAAAAGATCCGACCTTTCCTATACCGGGAGAACAGCACATGAACGGCTTTGATCGATCATCACGAGCGCTGCAACGGGTCATCACCATGTCCTTCGGGCTGTTTCTTGCGCTGGCGCCGCTACCGCTATCCGCCGAACCAGCTCCGGAAACCGGTCCGACCGAAACCGCGGCAGAAGCGCCTGCCGGACAGGACCGTACCGGTCAAGGCATGATAACGCCGGGACAGACGCTTACGCTCAACCAGTGCATCGATATCGCTCTTAAAAAGAACCCTAACATCGTTGCCGCCGTCAACAACGTCGGCGCGAACAAAAGCCGGGTCGGGCAGGCACGCTCAGACTACTATCCGCAGCTCAGTGCAACGGCGGGATACAGCAGAACCGCTCCCGTTGCCGGGACCACAGGGAGCATCCTGGGCCCGCGCTATGATCAATATTCGGCCGGCCTGACCCTCAACCAGAACTTCCTGGACTTCAAGACATCTCCGACAGTCGATGCGGCCAAGTACAACCTGGACTCGGCCCGCGCCGACCTCACGAACACGGAGAATACGACGGTGCTGACCGTCAAGCAGGCCTATTACGGAC
>MHEA01000152.1:0-1804 GCA_001805085.1 Nitrospirae bacterium GWC2_57_9 | reverse complement strand
AACCAGGGCCAGGATCGATGTCATCAAAGCGGAAGTGGACCTGAGCAATGCAAAATTGAGCCTTATCAACGCCGAAAACGCCCTGAATATCGCGCAGGTGAACCTGAACAATGCCATGGGGATTCCCGATGCGCCGGAATATGAGATCGAAGATGAACTGACCTTCCAGCCTTTTGTCATAACGCCGGAAGAAGCCGTTGCGAAGGCGTTCGAGAGCCGTCCCGATTTGAAGTCGATCATAGCTCAACGACAGGCGGCGGAATCCACCGTGAGCGTTGCTCGATCAGGCTATTTCCCCGTGCTTTCGGGAAGCGCCAGCTATAACAAGGCGGGGATCAACGAGCACCCCAGCGAACTGAACGATGGGTGGCAGGTGGGAGCGACCTTGACCGTACCGCTGTTCAGCGGGTTCCTGACCAACCACCAGGTCGCCGAGGCCAAGGCGAATCTGTATGTGTTAAAGGCCAATGAAGAGGTCCTACGGCAGCAGATCCTGCTTGAGGTGCGGCAGGCCTTTCTCAACCTGCAGGCCGCGGAAGCGAGCATAGCGACGGCCGAACTTGCAGCCCGCCAGGCAAAGGAGAACCTGGACCTCGCCAACGGCAGATATGCCGCAGGTGTTGGAAGCCCGGTCGAGGTTTCAGATGCTTTTGCAACCTATGTCAGCGCGCAGGCCAATTATACGAGCGCATTGTCCAACTACAAGCTCGCCCAGGCAAGTATCGTTCGGGCCATGGGCATGAGATAAGGAAAAATAGTTTGTTGAACAGGATGAAAGGAAGAACGATGATACCTGTGCCCAAAGGTCGTTTATCCCTGGCCGGTAACCTGTCTCTCCTGATGGCCATGCTTTTTTTTGCCGCCTGCTCGTCGGGCAGCGGCAAACCCGCAGCACGGGTTGTACCGGTCGTGGCCGAATCGGCTGATAAGAAGAACGTACCGCTCCAGATCAGGACCATCGGGAACGCCGAGCCCTACAATTCTGTGCAGATAAAAGCTCTTGTCGGCGGTGAGGTTGAAGGCGTTTACTTCCGGGAAGGGCAGGATGTGAAAAAAGGCGACCTGCTCTTCAAGATAGACCCACGACCCTATGAGGCCGCCTTGAAACAGGCCGAAGCGGCGCTGGCCCGGAACGCTGCTCAGGCGAAGAATGCCGAGGAGCAGGCTAAACGGTACGCGATCCTCGTGGAGAAGGATTATGTCGCCCGGGACCAGTATGATCAGATCCGGGCCAACGCGGATGCGCTGGCCGCCGCGGTCGAGGCGGACAAGGCGAATGTCGAGACAGCGCGGCTTCAGTTGTCCTACTGCACCATCAGGTCGCCTATCAACGGCCGGGCCGGGGTGGTGCTGGTCAACGCGGGAAACATCATCAAGGCGAGCGACCTCGTCATGACGACCGTAAACCAGATCATGCCCATCTACGTCACTTTTTCGATCCCCGAACAGAATCTTTCCGATGTAAAAAAGCATTCCGCGTTGAGGGACCTCAGGATCGAGGCAATCCTACCCGGCGACGAGACGCGTCCTGCCCGGGGAGAACTGACTTTCATCGATAACACGGTCAATACGGCGACGGGGACCATTAAGCTCAAGGGAACGTTCGAAAATCAGGACCGGCGGATCTGGCCCGGCCAATTTGTCGATGTCGTCATGACACTGACTACGGAGCCGAACCGGGTCGTGGTGCCGTCCCAGGCCATTCAGACCGGACAGCAGGGACAATATGTATATGTGATAAAACCCGACATGACGGCAGAACTGCGTATTGTGAATCCAGGCCGGATGTTCCAGAACTGGATCA
>MHEA01000151.1:17918-19191 GCA_001805085.1 Nitrospirae bacterium GWC2_57_9 | reverse complement strand
GCGGTGCATGCCACAACGGCACCAAGGCTTTCGGCGTCAAGGACGCAGCCAGCTGTGCAAAGTGCCACAAGAAGTAGGATGTCATTATCCAGCAGTAAAAAGCCCTCATGTTTACATGAGGGCTTTTTTATTGTTTTTTTATGACTGTTTTATTGCATTTTTTAGCATTCAGATCATTATAATTTACAATTAAAGAAACTCTTTACATATCCTTTTTTTATCCTGCTCCTTGACACTCAGCCTTTTTTCTATTAGTCTTTATAGCAGTTTGTTTTCTGCAATTCACCGTTCTCCTTTGCCGAATGGCAGCTCACTGGATCTATGAAAAGTCATTTCTGTTGAATCCTATTATAATGAAAGGAGGTGAAATAACATGAAACAACTGCTCATTATTGTTTTCGCAGTAACGTTGGTGTTTGCAATGACCGCGTCCGTTTTCGCGGTAGGACCGGGTAAGAAACTGGAGTTCGCAGACGGCGCGCAGGGCAAGGTAGAGTTCAGCGGTGACGCCCACAAAGTGAACAAGTGCAACGATTGCCATCCGGATCCGTTCAAAATGAAGAAGGGCACCGCGAAAATAACGAAGGCTGACCATGTAGCGGGTAAGTTCTGCGGCAAATGCCATGATGGGAAGAAGGCTTTTGCACAGGACGAAGCCAACTGCGGCAAGTGTCACAAGAAATAGAATTGTCTTTATCGATTCAAAAAAACCCTCACGGTCCCCGTGTGGGTTTTTTTATTGGCGGGAGAGCATGAGAATCGAACTCACCTCACCGTGCTCACGCGCGGTGACAACGGCTTTGAAGGCCGGGACGGGCACCAGCTCCGTAACCTCTCCCTTGATTATGGCGGAAAATTGAGGACGCGGGGACATCGAAAGCAGGACGGACCGTCCTGCCGTTCACTTGATCCAATTATACTTGACGAGCTGCAGCACTGCAACAAATAATTTTACTGAGTTCCGGTTCTTCCTGACGCCTGTTCCCGCGTCAGCAGGTTTATTGCGAGATCCAATTCGCGGTGAGCGCCCAGGAGCACGACAATATCCTCCGGCTCGATCTTGAAATCCGGCCCCGGGTTCGCCGCCGCTTCCCCGTTCCGGGCAATGGCGATCACGGTGGCCCCTGTTCTGTTCCTGATGTCCAGTTCCCGCAAACTTCTGCCGGAAGCGGGGGACCCTTGCTGTATCTGGATATTGTCCACGGTCGCCCCGGCGAAGAGCGAAGCGAGCCTGCCGAGATTCTCCTGGTCGAGCGAGAGACCGCGTAGCATC
>MHEA01000151.1:17597-17858 GCA_001805085.1 Nitrospirae bacterium GWC2_57_9 | reverse complement strand
TATTCATGCAGGACCCGTGAAAAGATTTCTATCGACGTTTCGAACTCCTCGGGAATAACCTGGTCCGCTCCCAGCTTGAGCAGCTCATCAACCTCGGCTGCATACCGCGTACGGACCAGGATAAAGACCGCGGGGTTCATCCGCCGGACCAGTCGCAGGGCAAGACGGGTCGCGGCAAAGTCCGAGATGGCAAATACCACCACCTTCGCGCAATCCACACCGGCTCGCGCAAAAACATCCTCCCGGGTGATGTCCCCGTAG
>MHEA01000151.1:16301-17566 GCA_001805085.1 Nitrospirae bacterium GWC2_57_9 | reverse complement strand
TGATCGTGTCGGCGTTCACCTCGAGCACCACGTAGGGGATGTGGGTGGCTTTGAGCGTTCTCGCCAGGTTCCTGCCGTTCAGACCGTATCCGGCTATGATCGTGTGACCCTTGATCGTACACGCCTCTTCCCTGTGGTTGTGCTGCAGCGCTCCGGCCGGAAGTCTTTTGACAACCGACGGCGCTATCTGGACGATGAGGGGGGTGGCGAGCATGCTCAGGATCGAGGTGTCAACGAAGAGCTGGTAAATATCCCCGTTGATAAGCCCCGTGCCCGATCCCTGCTGGGCCAGCAGGAAGGAAAATTCTCCGATCTGGGCCAGCCCGAGACCCGCAAGCACGGAGCTGCGCATCGGGTAGCGAAGAATCCAGGCAGTCAAAAAGATCAGGAACGTTTTTACGGCGACGAGGACAGCGGTCATGCCCAGCACCAGCGCCCAATGAGCTGAGAAATATCCCGTCTGAAGCAGCATGCCGATGGAAATGAAGAAAATACTCGCAAAATAATCGCGAAACGGCATGATATTGGACACAATGTGGTGGCTGTATTCGGACTCCGAGATGATAAGGCCTGCGAGGAAGGCGCCGAGAGCAAGGGAGAGGCCCAGGCTGTACGTAATATAGGCCGTCCCGAGGCAGAGAAGCACAACGAGGAGAAACAATATTTCACGGTTCTGGAGCCGGACAACCTGGTGCAGAAGGTATGGTACGATCTTTCGCGCCGACAGGAAGACCACAATGAGACCGAGGCTTGCTTTAGCAAGGGTCGCCATGACGGACAGGGTGGTTACGCCTCCTTCCGAAGCCGCCTGCCCGAGAACCGGAAGCAGAAGCATCATGGGAACGACGGCAATGTCCTGGAACAGCAGGATACCGGTTGCGAGCCGTCCATGGGCGGAGTCCAGTTCGGCCCGGTCCGAGTACATTTTCAGCACGATGGCGGTGCTGCTGAGCGATGCGAGAAACCCGAAGAAGACCGCCTGATACAGAGGGAAGTTGAGCATCAGGGCAATTCCCGTCACGGCCCCGATCGTCAAGAGCACCTGGAGTCCGCCGCCCACTAGGAATTGACGGCTCGAGCGCATGATTTCTTCTATGGAAAGTTCGAGTCCGATGGTGAACAGGAGGAGCACGACGCCGATCTCGGCGAGCTGTTCGACTACCGTCGTATCCGTAACCATTGCGGCGCCATGAGGACCGAGGATTATACCCGTTATCAGAAACCCAACCAGGGCAGGCAGGCGCACTTTATGAAACAGGAACGTT
>MHEA01000151.1:14715-16180 GCA_001805085.1 Nitrospirae bacterium GWC2_57_9 | reverse complement strand
GAGCCGGACAAGCCGGATCAAATGGAAAACCGTCAGCAACGAGTCGCACCCGGCACAGCCAAAACATTTTCTGTTACTATCAAAACATCATCAGCTGCTCACCCCTGTGTTATAATAATCTGTCATCAGCAGCATAAATGGTATAGGCGGAGTAAGCCGGGATAGGAGCACAGGGCCTGACGAGGCTGAGGACATAAACATTCGAGAGGAGAATGAGTGCCGCACAACGTAAGTCTCATCACCACGATCGCCGCCGCATTCGGGCTTGCCTTGATCTTCGGCTTTATTGCCAAGCGTCTCAAGATGCCCGCCCTGGTAGGCTACCTGATCGCCGGCGTACTCATCGGCCCCGCCACGCCCGGCTTTGTCGCCAACGTCGATCTCTCGCAGCAGCTTGCCGAGATCGGCGTGATGCTGCTCATGTTCGGGGTGGGCCTGCATCTCTCCCTGCAAGACCTGCTGGACGTTCGCCGGATAGCTCTTCCCGGTGCGCTGGCCCAGATCGCAGTAGCAACCCTGCTCGGCGCAGCTGTCGCATCCCTCTGGGGCTGGGGACTGGGTGCGGGCATCACGTTCGGTCTTGCCCTTTCCGTAGCGAGCACGGTAGTGCTTCTCAGAGCGCTTGAGGGTCGAGGTCTTCTCGAGTCGATCAACGGCCGCATCGCCGTCGGCTGGCTTGTGGTTGAGGACCTTGCGATGGTATTGACCCTCGTGCTGCTTCCGGCCCTTTCTCAATGGCTCGGAGGCGCGCCGATCGTCGCGGCGAACGTTGAAGAAAGAGGTCTTCTAACGACATTGGCGTTCACGCTCGGCCAGGTCGCGCTCTTTGTCGCGCTGATGCTGGTGGTAGGCAAACGCCTGTTCCCGTGGCTGCTGTGGCAGGTAGCCCGCACCGGCTCGCGGGAACTCTTCACGCTGTGCGTGATCGCTGCCGCAGTGGGGATCGCTTACGGAGCAGCCGCGCTTTTCGGCGCATCCTTCGCGCTCGGAGCGTTCTTCGCCGGGATGGTCATGAGAGAATCGCCCCTCAGCCACCGGGCGGCCAACGAATCGTTGCCGCTGAGAGACGCTTTTTCCGTTCTGTTCTTCGTCTCGGTGGGAATGCTGTTCGATCCGGCAATCCTCCTTCGCGAACCCGTCCGGCTGGTCATGGTCGTGGCGATCATCCTCCTCGGCAAGAGCCTGGCTGCGTTTCTGATCGTCCTCGCCTTCCGCTACCCCCTCAATACGGCGCTCACGGTGTCAGCAAGCCTGGCTCAGATCGGCGAATTTTCATTCATACTGGCCGGTCTGGGAGTTTCCCTGAAGCTCCTTCCGGTCGAAGGCCAGAGCTTGATCCTGGCAGGGGCCGTCATTTCCATCGCACTCAACCCGCTGGTCTTCAGCATGATCGAGCCTGCCCAGGCGTGGATCCGGTCGCGCTCGAAACTTGCCCGGGCCCTGGAACGGTCCGACGACCCGCTCG
>MHEA01000151.1:0-14682 GCA_001805085.1 Nitrospirae bacterium GWC2_57_9 | reverse complement strand
TGACCGGCCACGTCGTCATCGTGGGCTACGGCCGGGTCGGCGGCCGCATTGCCGACGCTCTGATCGCAGGGGGCGTGCCCATTGTGGTGGCTGAACAAAACCGCGAACTTGTCGAAGGGCTGCGCGAACGGGGTATTCCATCGGTTTCCGGCGACGCATCCGATCCCATGGTGCTCGTTCAGGCGCACATTGCGCGAGCACGGATGCTGGTGATCGCCGTTTCGGATACCTTTCAGGCGAGAAAAATGATCGAGCTCGCGCGAACGCTGAAACCGGACGTAGAAACGGTCGTTCGCACTCACAGCGACGAAGAGGCGGAGCTCCTGCGGAAAGAAAAGGCCGGGATGGTGTTCATGGGCGAGCATGAGCTCGCGCTCGGCATGACGCGCCATGTGTTGGAGCGAATGGGGGAAAAACGGAAAAAAGCAAGATTGAGACGCCTCTAAAATAAACTGTTAATAGTTTTTTACTACTAAAGGTTTATTGACAGGGCTGCTTTGAACGACTATGTTATTAGTAAAAGCATATGAAGTTAAAATTCAAATGATCAGGAGGGGATAAAGGGGATGTCCAGGCTTAAAGAGGGGGAAATCGATGTAGTTCAAGCAATTGACATTGGAGAGTTCGGAGCGGGGCTTTCGGCGTTGCTGACTTTTCCGCCCCATGCTCCCTATAATAAAAATATCGACGCGGAAGACAGGAGGACCGGCCAGGACCGGAGGTGTACGGACCGCCGGTCGAGGGCGCGGGAATTCACGATCCCTGATCAGCAGTAACAGATCATCCTGCAAGAGGGCCTGCACCGATGTGCAGGCCCTCTTTATTCCTCACGCCAGGCAGGCACTTTCCGCCTGTTCATGATCACAACAAAAAAGACGATTCCGCTGACCAGGCCGCCAAGGGCAAAGGTCAAGGGCGTTTTGATCCAGTGGGCGACGGCCCCGGCAAACAGACTTCCGAAGGGGGTAAGCCCGCCGAAGGTAAGTGTGTAGATGCTCATGACCCTGCCGCGCAGCCGGTCCTCGGTCTCGAGTTGAATGGTCGTATTCGCCATGCTGAAGAACGTGACCAGGAACCACCCGGCGAGCACCAGCAGAACAGCGGTAACAGCGTAGGAGTTCTGGAACCCGATCGCGATCAGCGTGAGCGACAGGCCCATGCCGCCGCCCAGGAGGAGGGCCGGTGTCGGGCCCCTGCGACTGAGGAGCGCGAGGGAGAGGGCGCCCAGCAGGGCGCCAAGGCCAAAGCAGGACATGAGCAGGCCGAAGGCTGCGGCGTCCCTCTGGAGTTCCTGGCGGACGAAGACCGGAACCAGGACCGTGAAATTGGCGCCGAAGACACCGACCACGGCAACGAGCAGGATGGTGATCAATATGACCGGTTTGGTCCTGATGTACTGGAGTCCCTCTCTGATATCGCCGCCGAAGGAATAGGGGCGCCGGTGCCGGGGAGCGCTTTCTTCGAACTTCATCAGGTACAGACCGAGGATGACCGCGAGGTAACTCAGTCCGTTTACCAGGAAACAGACCGCCGTCCCGAACGTTCCGATCAGAAGACCGGCAATGGCAGGACCTGCGGCGCGTGCGGCGTTGAAGATGGACGAGTTCAGCGCGATGGCGTTCATCAGGTCCTCTTTCCCGACCATCTCGATGATAAAGGACTGGCGTGCGGGCATGTCGACGGTGTTGGCAATACCGAGGACGGTTGCGAGGATCAGGATATGCCAGTACCGGACCGTGCCTGAGAAGTCGAGCAGGGCCAGCGTCAGCGCAAGAAACATCATGACCGCCTGCGCCGTCACGATCAATCTTCTCTTGGGGAAATAATCGATGAGAACCCCCGCGGGAAAGGAGAGGAACAGCATGGGAGCGAACTGGAGCGCGGAGACGATGCCGAGCTTGAAGGACGACTGGGTCAGCTCCAGCACGAGCCAGGCCTGGCCCACATTCTGCATCCACGTCCCGATGAGGGACACGAGCTGACCGGCGAAGAAAAGACGGAAATTGCGATGGCGCAGCGCACTGAAGAGGGTCTTGATTACCGAGGTGACTTGCATGGCGTCTGTCAGAGTATATCACGACCCGCGAGAAAAAAAATAAACGGCCTGTAAAAATCGGCAGGATCCGGTTTATGTTGTCTCACCGAACCGGGATGTGGCGGTACTGACGTGTTCCTGCCAACCGCTTTTCCATAATGATTATTTTGTACGAGTTGTAGATCGTTTTTTCCTTCGTCTTCCAGCCCAGCTTTCGATAGAAACGTGCGGCAAGATCAGGGTCGGCAGTAAATAAAAATAATTTCTTGATGCCGAGTTTGCCCGCTTTTTCTTCCGCCGCTTCCATCAGGCGTGATCCGATCCCTTTTCCCCGTAAGCTCTTGACTACATACAGGCTGGTAACCCAGGGCGTCAGATCGGTTCTCGTCTCTATGTCGAATTCCTTCAGAGACACGGTGCCCACCGGTTCCCCCGATTGAAAGGCAACAAACGTAATGGGCAGCTGCTTTTTATGGAGCCGCTCGTGCAGGAAATTTTCAACGTATTGCCGTGTCTTGCCGGCATACAGAAAGGACCATTCATCGTAGATCCAGGACGCAATGATCGGTATTACTTCAGGCCGATCAGCGAGAAGGCAGATAACAACAGGGGAGATACTTTTTTTTGTCACACGTGGAGGAGCCATAAGAGGTTTCCTGCTCTCAAGCAAGATAAGAGAGCCATTGTAATAGTAATACTTTACCTCAACCTTTCCCGAATGGTATCGCATATCAAGGAGGAGTTTAAGCTACTGCGAGGGGAGATGAAAAAGGATATAAGGGCTGCCGATGAGCGAAACCATCCGGTGTTCGATTGAGGAGGTCAGTGCGAGGATCATGGAGTTGAGCGAGGAACGGCTGGCGAGACCGGAGTGACCCCGTGGCGATCAACCTCGCAGCACTCTCTTGTCTCCGATCCGCTGCGTCAGCTTCTGGGAATCAAAGTATTCCATGATGGGGACTGCGTATTTGCGGGAGGTCTTGGCCAGGTCGCGGAACTCGGCCATGGTGATTTCCTTCTTTTCCGTAAGATGTTTCTTCAGGTCCTCGCGGACCTTCTCGAGGATCTCCCTGTCGAGGTGAAGGGAGTCATTGATTCTGACGGTCCTGCCTTCGTCGGCCAGGAGCTTCATCAGGTCCTTGGCATCCTTTTCAGTGATGCCGAACAGCCCGGGCAACTCTTCACGTACCGGCGGTTGACTCCCGCCGGTCTTGATTGCCTCCACGATCCTGTTCTTGACCTCGTCATTGACCGAGCCACGCGCGGCTTTGAATCCCGGAACTCTTAACTTCGATCCCTCCGCCTCGAGCTGCTTTCTCTTGACCAGTCCATCGATGGTCAGGTTCAGCACCTTCGGGGAGAGCCGCATTCTGAGCGCGCTTTTCAGCTCTTCCTTGTCCAGCCCGGGTTTGAGCGGGTTGTCCTGGTGATACTGCTTCACCATGTCCAGGGTTTTCTTCTCGAGCCCTGCCAGGTGGGAAGTATGGACATACAGGTTGTCCACGCGCAAGAGATGTTTTTTCTGGGCAAGGGAGGTGAGTGCCGAAGCGACGTCCTGCTTGTCAGCAGCGATGCTCGCAATGATCCCGTTCTCCTCCATGCCCGCAAGACCTTTGAGCGCGACCAGTAGGCCTATGCGCGCTTCCAGGTCACCTTTTTCCAGGATGCCGAGGTTCTTCTGCGACTCCTGCATGGTTGCGTGCTTGTGCCTGCGCGGATGGGGATTCAGGACCATGCCGCCGCCCAGGGTCTCCATGGGCGAGTAGAAGCGGAGGATGAAGCGGTCTCCATTCTGAACAATGACCGGCTGCTCCAGTCTGAGCTGAACAAAGGCCTCCTGGCCGGGGTCCAGCTGGTTCTGTCCAAGGATGGTGATCCTGCCGATGGCTTCCTGGGTGGCATTATAAAAACGGATGCGCGCCCCGGTCTTGAGGCCGCGGGGGGCCTGCTTCAGAAGGCCGAGCTGTGCGTCGAGTGTCTTGGTAGGGGTGAAGAACCCGGCGCTGACGATGATGTCGCCGCGCGAGAGCTGGTCCTTTTCCACGTTCTGCAGGTTTACGGCAGTGCGCTGGCCTGCGACCGACCGGGTGACCGCCTTGTTATGGGACTGGATGCCGCGGACCTTCGTCCTGATCGTCTTGGGCAGGATCTCGACCTCCTGCTCGGTGCTGATCGTGCCTGAGAGCAGGGTCCCGGTGATGACGGTGCCGAAGCCTTTCATCGTGAACACGCGGTCGATGGGCAGGCGCAGAATACCGCTGGAAGATTTGGGAGAGACCTCGTTGGAGAGCTTTGCCAGCTCCTGGATAAGCCCCGGCAGATTCTCCCCGGTTTTGGATGAGACGGCGGCGATAGGGGATTTCTCGAGGAAGGTGCCTTTGACGAAGTCGCGCACCTCGTCCTGTACGAGGGTGAGCCAGTCCTTGTCCACAGCGTCCGTTTTCGTAAGAACGATGAGGCCTTTTTTGACATGCAGCAGGTCGCAGATGGCGAGATGCTCCCGCGTCTGCGGCATGATCCCCTCGTCTGCGGCGATCACGAGCATTACGATGTCGATCCCCCCCACGCCGGCCAGCATGTTCTTGATCAGCCCCTCATGCCCCGGTACATCGACGATGCCGAGCCGATTTCCGCCGGGAAGATCCAGAGACGCGAACCCGAGGTCGAGCGTGATGCCGCGTTCCTTCTCCTCCTTGAGACGGTCGGGGTCCGTGCCCGTAAGGGCCTTGACCAGGCTGGATTTACCGTGGTCGATATGTCCGGCTGTGCCGAGGATGATGTATTTCATGGATTTGGGATTACTGTAACCACAGGCGAACCAAGTGAAGGTTCGTATAGGTACGATGAACACAGGTGAAAGCTTTATAACCACGGATGAACACGGTAGAAAAAGAGGCAAAAGGCCATACAGATTTGCGTCAAATCATTTATCGGTTGCAGGTTCTATCTGAGTTTACCTGTATTCATCTGTGGTTAAAACTAGTTGTTTCTTTTTTCAGTCGCTCCTAACCGTGTTAATCCGTGGTTATAACTTCGTCTTATCCGTGGTTACGATAATCTCCATCGCTTCGACTATCTTCCCGATCTCCCCGTCATTGAGCGTTCGCGGATCGAACACGACCATGCCTTCCTTGATGCGGGCTATGATATGGGGCTTGTTCAAGCGCAGGGCTGACTCGATCTTGTTGGCGCTCATCCGGTCATGCCGTATGCAGACGGTCCTGGTCGGGAAGTTGCCGGTGGGCAGTGCGCCGCCACCACTCTGGGAGGTATCTTCCTGGATGGTCACGGATAGTGAGGTGCCCTGAAGCGATCTGATCCCGGAGGAGAGCAGCTCCGCCTTGCGCTCGATCTCGGCAAGGGGCTGGGTCAGCATCCAGAGCGTGGGAATGTCCCTCGTTGCCTTTTCCTTGTCGAGGTACTGAGCCAGGGTTGCATCGAGCGCGGCAAGCGTGAGCTTGTCGATCCGGAGGGCGCGGGCCAGGGGATTGGACCGGATAGGATCGAGCCAGGTCTTTCTGCCCAGGATCATTCCCGCCTGGGGGCCGCCGAGCAGTTTGTCGCCACTGAAGGTGAGCACGTCCACGCCGGAATCCACGGCCTGCTGCACCGTGGGTTCGCTGCCCGCCCCGTAGGTCGAGAGGTCCAGGAAGCCGCCGCTTCCCAGGTCCCACATCACCGGCAGGTTGTTTTTCCTGCCGAGCTTCACGAGTTCATCGGGTTCGACCTCCTTGGTAAATCCGACGATCTTGTAATTGCTCGTATGGACCTTGAGCAGCAGGCCGGTCCTCTCGTTGATCGCTTTCTCATAATCCTTGAGGTGCGTCTTGTTCGTGGTGCCGACCTCACGCAGAATCGCTCCGCTCCGCTCCATCACGTCGGGCACGCGGAACGACCCGCCGATCTCGACGAGTTCGCCGCGCGAGACGATCACTTCCTTCCCGCGCGCGATCGTGTTCAGGCAGAGCAGCACCGCGGCGGCGTTGTTGTTCACGGCAGTGGCTGCTTCCACCCCGGTAAGCCGTTTCAGTATCCCTTCCACATGTACATGACGCTTGCCCCGTTCGCCTGCGGCGAGGTCATATTCGAGATTGGAATAACCTGCGGCTGCCTCGGCTACGCGTTTGATCGCAGTCTCGGAGAGCACCGAACGGCCGAGGTTGGTATGAACGATGACGCCCGTGGCATTGATGACTCTTTGAAGGCTCGGTTCGGCAAGGTCCTTCAGGACCGCTTCTGCCTGGGACAGGATAACCGGAAGGGAGAGGTTCTGCTCGTTCAGGTTCGGAGAAGTTTGCGCCTGCAGGATCGCGTTGCGCGTCCGGTCGAGGACCGTGCGGACCGCGTCAAGCACCAGGACCCGCGGGAAGGTCTCGAGCAACTGTTTTATTCTGCTTTCTTTCAGGATTTCGTCGACGGAGGGGAGTTTCCTGAGCAGCTCTTTCATAATGTGTAACATAGCATAGGCGTGGCCTAATTTCAACAGCCCATTTTTACGCTCCCGCGGTCCCTGTTGCCGCTTTTTGACCTTGACATCACCTGGGGAATATGTCAACTTTACCCCCGTGGTCCTGCGGGCACGATGATGCCGAAATGGATACGAACGAAAGGCAGGGGGAAGCTTCTTTATGGGTATGAAGAGACGTGACTTTCTCAAAGGCGTTGCTGCGGGTCTTGCCGTGGCTGGTGCCGGCGCGGCAGGGGGCCTGTTCGTTCCCTTCGCCGAGGCGCTCGAGGTTCCGAAGTTCGCCTTTGCCCATATTACCGATCTCCATCTCGATGTGAAAGGCGACAGCACCTGGCAGTACCGGGAGAAGAGCATTCCCCTGTTCATCGACACCCTGCGCCAGCTGCAGCGCCTGCCGAAGCTCAACTTCGTCGTCTTCGGCGGCGACCAGGTCCACTACGGCCCGCACGACAAGGAGTCGCTGAATGTGTTCCAGCAGTGGACCGCCCATCTGAACATGCCCTACTATATCCTGCTCGGCAATACCGAAGTATCGCCCATCACCGGCATTTCCAAACTAGGGAGGGATGAGTACCTCAGGGCATGGGCAGGCAGGGGACTGCGGCCGGGGCATTCTTCATGGGCCTTCGACCCGGTCAGGAACGTGCGCGTCATCGGCTTTGATGTGACGGTGGACGGAAAACCTTACGGCGAGGCGAGCCTGCTGGAGCTGAAATGGCTGGAGGGCGAGCTCAAGGCGAACAGGTCAAAAAAGCTGATCATCCTCTTCACCCATCAGCTGCTCATGCCGACCTGCGAGAAGGACAGATCGCAGGAATGGTCGCTCTGGATGGTAAAAAACCACACGCGCGTACGCGAGCTGATCGAGAAGTTCCCGAACGTACGGCTGGTGGTCTCCGGCCATCACCACGCTTCAAAGGTCGAGACCGCAGGAAAGATCACTTACGTGTCCGATCCTGCCGTGGTCACCTATCCCTGTTCGTTCAGGGCCTTCTCCGTCGACCGGGAAGGCATCCATCTCCGGAACATCGGGCTCAACGACAAGGCAGCCGTGAGCCGGGCCAAGGAGCTGCTTGAATCCGATCCCTATGCGAAGATGTATGACCCGGAGCAGCCCCACAACGTGTCCGCGTACAGCAGCGGGCTTTCGCAGAGGGACCGGGAGACGAGGATCAAGCTATAAGCAGTGCGGAATGGTGAGTGGCAACGCGGAGTGCGGAGTGAAAAAACAGTAAAGGCTTTAGAACTTGTCTCAATGCCGTCATTCCCGAGGCTCTTATCGGGAATCTGGTTTCTTTTAAAGAGTCTTCACTCGCACTAATCACCGCAGGGTAAAAAAATCATATCCCCGATGGAGGCATTCGGGGATATGATTTTTTTGTGATTGATATCCCGCTTACTTTACTGCAGTCCGCAGGCTCGTTGACTCACTATTCTTTCGCCAGCGAAAAATCTATCTTCCTCCTCAGCGGATCCACGCGGTCCACGTTCACTTTTACGATATCCCCGATCCGGTATACGCGTTTTCGACGCTCTCCCCGCAGGGAGTGCTGTTTCTCCACGTAATGGTAGTAATCATCGTCCAGGGTCGAGACGTGGACCAGCCCTTCCACGAAGTACTCCCGCAGCTGCACGAAGAACCCGAACTGCGTCACGCCCGTGATGATGCCTTCATAGACCTCGCCCAGCTTGTCCTTCATGAACTCGAGCTTCAGCATGGCGATCACGTCGCGCTCGGCTTCCATGGCCGTCCGCTCCCGCTTGGACGAGTGTGCCGCCATTTCCGGCAGCCGGTCGGCCAGTTTTTCAACGTAGGCCCCATCTTCCAGTCTGCCCCGCATGTCGGCCTTCAGGATCCGGTGCACGATCAGGTCCGGGTAGCGCCGGATCGGCGAGGTGAAGTGCGTGTAGGTTTCGGCGGCCAGGCCGAAGTGGCCCGCGTTTTCCTCGGAGTAGCGCGCCTGCTTCATGGTCCTGAGCAGCACCGTGTTGATCAGCGTTTCCTCCCGGGTGCCCTTGGCCTTGGCAAGGGCTTTCTGCAAATGGATGGGCTTCAGCTTCTTGACGGCAGGCAGCGAGATGCCGAGGGTGGCCAGGAACTCGATCAGGTCCGTCAATTTTTCCTCGGCCGGCTCCTCGTGTATGCGGTAGATGAAGGGCTTCTCCTTGCTTTCGATATGACCGGCCACGGTCTCGTTGGCCGCAAGCATGAATTCCTCGATGAGCTGGTGGGCCATGTTCCGCTCGGCCCGGATGACGTCGGTCATGCGCCCCTGGAGGTCCAGCACGATCTCGGGTTCGGGCAGGTCGAAATCGATGCTGCCGCGTTTCGCCCGCTTTGCTTTGAGAATCTCCATCAGCTCGGCCATAAGCTCGAACCGGTCGAGCAGGGCCGCATAGCGTCGTCGCTGCGCGGGATCGCGGTCCACGAGGATCTCGCGCACCGACGTATAGGTCATGCGCTCATTGCTGTTGATAACGCTGTCGTAGATGTCGTACCGCAGGATGGCGCCTGCGGGAGAGATGTCCATTTCGCAGGTAAGCGTCAGGCGGTCCAGATTGGGGTTCAGGCTGCAGATGCCGTTCGAGAGCGCTTCGGGCAGCATGGGGATGGCCCGGTCGGGCAGGTAGACGCTGGTACCCCGCTGGTAGGCCTCCTCGTCGAGAAAAGAACCTTCCTTTACATAGTGCGCAACGTCCGCGATATGGACCCAAAGCCGGTACCCGGCCTTGATCCTCTCGATGGATACGGCATCGTCGAAGTCGCGCGCTTTCTCGCCGTCGATCGTGACAGTGGGCAGCTCGCGCAGGTCCCTCCGGCCCCTGCGCATGGCCGGGCTTACCTGCTGCGGCACCTGTTTGGCCTCTTCCAGGGTGGCGGGCGAGAAGGTTACGGGAATCTCATACTGCTCGATGATCAGCTCCGAATCGATGCCGGGCTGACCGGGCCTTCCGATGACGCGCAGGATGCGGCCTTCAGGCGGCCGTCCTCCCAGGGGATAGGCGACCAGTTCGGCGGACACAATGTCCCCGGGTTTGGCATTGTTCACGTTGTCCCGGTGGATAAAAACATCCTGGGTAATGCGGGGATTGGAGGGCGTCACGTAGCCATGAGTCGGCAGGTGCGATTCAGGCAGTTCAAAGGTTCCGACGATCTTGGTATGGGCGCGCTCGAGCACCCGGATGATCAGGCCTTCGCGCTTTCCCTCTTTCTGTTTCCTTCTGTCTGCAGGCGGCGATACCCTGGCCATGACCTTGTCGCCGTCCATGGCATCAAGCCTGCCCTTGAGGGGGATGAAGATGTCGGGCTTGCCCTTCTTTTCAGGGATCACGAACCCATAGCCGGAGGGATGGGCCTGGAAGGTCCCAGACTCGAGGTCCATTTTGTCGGGCAGGCCGTACCGGTTGCCGCGGGTCTTGACGATCTCTCCCAGAAGGACGAGTTCGTTCAAGGCATGCTTCAGGTCATGCCGGTCGTCGGCCTTGAGCCGGAGCAGCCGCATCAGTTCCCGCACCATCATGGGCTTGCCTGCCCTCGTCCGGAGCGCGTTGATCAGTTGTTTGTGAGTGTAGTTCATAATTCAGTTCGGAGTCCAGAGTTCAGGGCAAACCAGTTCGGAGTTCAGGGTTCGGCGTAAGGTCCTATTTAACGCTTTTACTCGTAACTCCGAACTACGAACTCATGACTGCATTCTGAGCAGCTTTCCTTTCGCTTCTGCGATCGTGACCGGACCGCGTTCGATTTTGGCTTCCGCCTGGATAAGGCGGTGCGTTTCATGGATCAGCCTGCCCGATAGGGTCAATTCGTCGCCGGGGGAGGCGGGTGTTTTGAATTTTACGGTCATTTCCGCTGTTACGGCAGGTATGCCGAGGGTAAAGGCCAGCTTGGCCATCGCTTCATCGAGCAGGGAAGAAAGGATGCCCCCATGCACGATGCCTTCATATCCCTGATGCCTGTCGGAGGGAATGAAGGTGGCCCGGATGGACCGGGTCTCACTGCTGATCACGAAGTCAACGGCAAGACCATGAGGGTTCTTCTTGCCGCATACATAGCAGCGCTGGTTGTCTCGAAGTTGGATCATTCTCTCTTTTACAATTCTGGCTTGAAGCAGCGTGCACGAGGGCTCGCTCCGGCAGCTTCCAGCTTGTATCTCTTGATACTTGCCAGTATAATAGAAAAAATGTCATTTGACAACGATATAACGGTGACGCCCGAGCGGCTGCAGGCGCTGGGCATCGTGGACGTGGAACAGGCGCGGAAGAACCTTGATCTGCTCCGGAAGGCGCTCGGGCCCTTTCCCGGCGTCCTTTCCGGGCTGCTTTCCCGGCTTTCGACCGCTGCCGATCCCGATATGGCCCTGAACAATGTCGAGCGCTTCACGGGGATGCTCGCTGATATCCCGTCCTTCTGCGCGCTCTGCGCATCGCGGCCCGATGTGTTGACCTCTCTGATGACGATCTTCGGGGCAAGCCGTTTCCTTTCAACCTTTCTCCTGAACGACACGGACCGGAGCCTTGCCCTGTTGTCCGAGCAGGCATTCACAGCGCCTTCAGCCGGGCAGGCGAATCTTGCGGCGGACCTGGCATCGCTTGTTTCGGCGGCCAACGACGACAAGGAATTCTTCCGCGCGCTCCGGCTCTTTCGGAAGCAGCATATGCTCCGTATCGGCCTGCGTGATCTCCTGCACAAGGCCGACCTGCGGGAGACCGTCGAGGACCTGTCCGATCTTGCCGAGGTTTGTCTCCAGCAGGCCTACGTTTGGGCCGACCGAGAACTGAGCGCCCGTTACGGCCGGCCGCTGCTCGAGCGGCCCGACGGAACATCGGAGCCCGCTCAGTTTGCCGTCATTGCCATGGGAAAGCTGGGCGGCCGGGAACTGAACTTCAGCTCCGACGTGGACCTCATGTACGTTTACACCGCCGACGGCGAAACAGAAGGAACCGCAGGCCCGGACAGCGCCAGAACGAACAGGATCTCGAACCATCAGTACTTCGTCAAGCTTTCAGAGAAGTTGACCGCAGCCATAGGTGAGAAGACCGGGGACGGCTTCGTGTTCCGCGTAGATCTGCGGCTCCGGCCGGAAGGGCAGCGCGGGCCGCTCGCGCAGAGCTTGAGCGGGTGCGAGATCTACTACGAGTCCTGGGGACAGACCTGGGAGCGGTCGGCCCTCATCAAGGCCCGGCCCGTGGCAGGAGCTCCGGCGCTGGGCAGGGAGTTCGTGGAGCGGATGACGCCCTTTGTCTACCGGAAGTACCTGGACTACGGCGCTATCGGCGAGATCGGGGATATGAAGCAGAAGATCAATAAGGACGTGGAGCAGAAGGGGAGGGCGCACCGCGATGTGAAACTCGGCTACGGCGGCATCCGCGAGATCGAGTTCGTGGTCCAGGCCCTCCAGTTGATCTACGCCGGGCGGGACCGTTCGCTTCGGGAGCGGAACGCGCTCAAAGCTTTGCACCGGCTGAGCCAGAAAGGCCTGATCACCTACCACGAGCAGGAGCTGCTTGCCCGCGCCTACGTTTTCCTGCGCACCGTCGAGCACCGCATCCAGATCCTGGACGACCTCCAGACCCAGACCATCCCTTCCGATGAGCGCGAGATTCGGACGCTTGCCCGGAGAACCGGTTATCTTGAACCGGAACGGGCTGCCGAACTGCTGCTCCGCGATTATGCGGACCACACGCAGAAGGTCAGGAACATCTATGACGAGCTGTTCGCCTTTACCGGGGAAGAGCGGGCGACCCGGGAAGCGCCCCGTGAATACGAACTGCTGCTCGACCAGGAAACAGCCGAACAGGAAGCGCTGACGGTGCTCGAGCGGTACGGGTTTCGCAACCCCGGTAAGGCGTACCGGAACCTGCTTCTGCTCCGGGAAGGCGCGGCCTTTGTGCACCAGACGCCGCGCAGCCGCAAGCTGTTCAACGAGATATTTCCAGCCCTCTTTCAGGAACTCGTCCAGTCGCCCGACCCCGATATGGCCCTGAACCATCTCGAGTCCTTTCTTGCCGCCCAGGGCTCATGGGAAAGTTTTCAGTCGCTGCTGAAGCTTGATACGTCAGCTGTCAGGATCGTGATCGCGATCTTTGCCAACAGCGAATACCTTTCCCGGATGCTCGTCAGTCGTCCGGTCCTGCTCCAGAACCTCCTCGAGTCCAGGAAAGTGTACGGAGCGGGAACGAAAAGGGTCTTTGCCCGGGAACTGGCCGAAGTCCTCGACCGGGCGTCAGGCATTACGGAGAAGCTCGACGCGCTGCGCCGCTTCAAGCACCAGGAAGAGATCCGCATCGGCATGGCCGACCTGCTCTCCCAGATGGACCTCCGGGGCGTTTCCCGCCATCTTTCCAAGCTGGCAGAGGTGTGCCTGGATGCCGCACTGCGCCTCGCCTTCTCCGAGGTCGCCAGGCGGTACCAGTCGGCCGGGCCCGCAGCGGGCCTCGCAATCATCGGTGTGGGCAAGCTCGGGGGACGGGAACTGAGCTACGGATCGGACCTGGATGTCCTGTTCGTTTATTCAGAAGCGCATGCGCAGACGCCGCCCGGGGGGCTTTCCGTGTTCGAGCACCTGAACAAAGCGGCTGAGAAGACCATCTCCTATCTCTCCACCCTGACGCGGGAAGGTTTCGCCTTCCGGGTGGACACCAGGCTCCGTCCCGGAGGATCCAAGGGGCCGCTCGTACAGAGCATTGACGCGTTCAGACGGTACTATGCATCGGACGCGGTAACCTGGGAGCGCCAGGCCATGCTGAGGGCCAGGCTGGTGGCGGGCGACCCCGCTGTCGGCGGAGAATTCTGCACCCTGATCACGAAGCTGATCTACCGGGACGATGGAAAGGCCGGCCTTGCCGCGGATGTTCATTCCATGCGCAAGAGAATGGAAGGGGAGGTTGGAAAAGAAGACGCGGCAGCTTACAATATCAAGCAGGGAGCCGGCGGCATGGTGGACATCGAATTTCTCGCCCAATACCTGCAGCTGCTTCATGGAAAGCAGCAGGCCGCGATCAGGGTGCCCGGTATTGTCAACACCCTGCGCGCCCTGAAAAAAGAGAAACTCCTTTCCGGCCCGGACCACGACCTGCTCCGGGATTCCTATCTGTTCTTTCGAAAACTGGAAAGCCGGCTGCGGATCCTTTCGAACCAGGCAGCGAACGAGCTGACGAAGGACCCGGAAAAGCTCCAGCCGCTTGCCCGCAGGATCGGGTACCGCGACAGAGAGGAGCCCGCAGGCCGCCAGCTGCTCAAGGATTACCAGGACACCATTTTCCGGGTAAGGGAACTTTTCAAGCATACCCTTGCACCCGGCTCTTGAGTGCGGCTGTCGTCTTCCTTCGCGGTGCCGCATCCTCAAAACCTCCTTGACAACCGAAAGTGCCTGTACTACCATTCGCCGATCCGATCATTATCGGGTTTACTGTGATTCCGTCCTTAATCATGCAACCCTTATGCAGGAGGTCTTCATGAATATTCTTTCTCGCCTGTTCGTTCCTTTCCTGACCATCTCGATCGCGCTGATCCTGTCAGCCCAACCGACGTCCGTTCTGGCAAAAAACGGAACCCTCAATCTCTCGCGGCTCGCGAGGTACGACAGCAAAGCAAAAATACCGCAGGCGGTAAGGGACGAATGCGATCTGGAGAGCAATCTCATCGAGTCCGTTCAGAAGTACGCTGAAAAGAATTACGAAAAAGTCATTCTCGTCGATTCTGCATCGGCAGGAACTGCAGGCAGCGCACTGGATATCAGGATCACCCATGCGCTTGCGCCCAAGGGCGGGACCTCAACGGGCTTGAAGGGGTTGACGATAAGAGGCACCTTGTGGCGGAACGGGAAGGCAGCGGGCAGCTTTACCGCGAAACGGGTCACCACCGGCGGCGCCGGCCTTATGGGCACCTGCAGCATGCTGCACCGATGCACGAAAAAACTCGGCAAGGACGTTGCGCGGTGGCTGGAAAATCCGACCATGGATGCCAGGCTCGGAGAGTTGAACTATTAAGTCCGCCCTTCCCCGGGTGAGCGCCGGTGAGATCCCTTCTCTCCGGTTTTTTTATCTCCATTCATGGTCCGGACAAAGACGGCTGGAATGATCGCGCGACCGGAAGTAGCTTTATAAGGCTTCCTTATAACTTGTGCTGATCATTTTATGGGATTTTTTCTTGACAACTTCTTCGTCATTATAATAACAT
>MHEA01000150.1:22764-27561 GCA_001805085.1 Nitrospirae bacterium GWC2_57_9 | reverse complement strand
CGAATATCTCGTCCTGATCCAGACAGGGGCCAACCGGGGATTCGCAGGCGGCAACAACATCGGCATCCGCTATGCCCTCTCCCGAAAGGCAGATTATATTCTGTTCCTGAACAACGACGCTTTTTTCCGCACTCCCGACGCGCTCTCGATCATGGTCGAGTTCATGGAGATGACCTCCGATGCCGGAGCCTGCGGGGGAAGGCTCTTTTATCCGGACGGCATGCCGCAGCAATCTTACGGTCATTTCCCGTCGGTGCTTCGGACCGTGGCATACCTTTTTCCGTTGTACAAGCTTCTGCCGCGGGGCTGGCTTACGGGGGTGAAGCGCTCGAACGTCGTTCCCGACGGAGCCACGAACATCCCGGTACGGATCGACTGGCCCTCGGGCGCCTGCCTCATGGCCCGGCGTTCGATGATCGAAGAGATCGGCCTGCTGGACGAACGCTACTTTTTATATATGGAAGAAACCGACTGGTGTTGTCGGATGAAAGCGAGCGGCTGGCAGCGCTACTACGTACCCGGTGCAGAGGTGATCCATCGGTTCGGCGGCAGTCCCGGCAACTCTGCCGATATCATGCTGCTGCGGCATCTGGAAAGCAGGTTCATCTATTACCGACGTCATTTTTCGCGAACGGCTGTTGCCGTCCTGTCGGCCGGATACCTGGTCCGTGCAGTCTGGTCAACGTCCCTCTCGACAGCAGCGCAATATGTTCTGCCTGCCCATCGACGGGAACGTGCACGCGAGAACGTGCGGTATTGGCTGCTTGCGTTCCGCTTGAGCAGGGATGCACTCAGACAGCTTATCTCGGAACGGATCGCTTTTAAGGAACCGGTACACGTAAAAAAGACCGCTCCTGAGAGGCATGCATGAAAAAATATACGCGCAACTTTTACGGTTATCAACAGGAGCTGTCGCGCCTATCAGCCAGGGAGATAATCCCTCTCGTTCTGAACCTGGTCAAACCCCGCAGTGTTGTGGACGTCGGCTGCGGAACCGGCGCATGGCTTTCGGTTTTCCGTGAATTCCATGTCAGCGATATCTGCGGTATCGACGGGGCGTGGGTGGACAATGACGCACTGCTTATCCCGGCTGAACGGTTCTTCCCTGCCGACCTGGAGCGGCCGATCGCTTTGAAAAGACGGTTCGACCTGGCGATATCCCTGGAGGTGGCTGAACACCTTCCCGAAGACCGGGCGGGAATGTTTATCGGTTCTCTCGTTTCCCTTGCGCCGGTCGTTCTCTTTTCCGCCGCCATCCCCGGGCAGGGAGGTACCCGTCATCAAAACGAACAGTGGCCCGCGTACTGGGCAGACCACTTCTTCCAGAGGGGGTATGTCGTTCGGGACCCGATCCGCAGAAAGATCTGGCAGAATGACAACGTCGAATGGTGGTACGCCCAGAATATTCTGCTCTTCATCCGGAAGGACAAACTCGGGCAGTACCCGCTCCTGAACACCGATGCCGGGCCGGAGAACGGGCTGCCGCTTTCTCTGGTCCACCCGAAACAGTTCACGGCAGCCGTCGCTTCTCAAGGCAGATACGTCCAAAAAATTTCTTCCGTGCTGAAATTGCTGCAGTCGCGTGTTGTTTCCCGGGAACGTACTGCGGGGTCTTGAAGCATGAATACGATAACTTCCAAAATCAGGATTGCCTTTTTAACTCCACAGGATCCGCTCAACAGACGGTCCTGGTCCGGCACGCTCTCTTTCATGGCCGGGGCCCTCGGGAAGCACTGTGGTGAAGTAGTTTTCCTCGGGCCGGCGCCGTTCGCGCAGTTTGGCGGTAAAGCAATCAACCGGATCACGAGAGCATTCCTGAACAAGCGCTACGACTATTCCCACAGCATTTCCTATGCCCGCAAGTGTGCGAGCTTTTTCGAAAGCAAGCTCGCCGGGAGCGGATGCGACCTGATCTTTGCGCCCGCGGCAGCAACCGGCATTGCTTATTTGAATACAAGCATCCCGATCGTGTACGTCTCCGACACGACCTTTGCTCTTTTGCACGGCTATTATCCGGAATTCACGAACTTGTTGAAAAAATCGATCAATGACGGAAACGCTATCGAGCGGTCTGCCATAGGAAAGGCGGAAACCATCGTATATTCCTCGGAATGGGCGGCCCGGTCGGCGGCCAGGGATTACGGTGCCGCGCCGGACAAAATCCGTGTTATTCCCTTTGGCGCGAACCTGGAAATGGCGCCTCCCCGGGACGCGGTCGTCAACAGGAAAAAATCGAACAAATGCCGCCTGCTGTTCCTGGCAGTGAACTGGACCAGGAAGGGCGGTTCTCTTGCCTTTGATACACTGCAGAATCTGAAAAATCGTGGAGTCGATGCGGAGTTGATCGTCTGCGGTTGCGTTCCCCCCGCCCGAATATCCTCTGAACGAATGACGGTCATACCGTACCTGGATAAGAATAACGCACCGGACAGGAAAAGACTGACGGAACTCCTTCTGTCCGCGGACTTCCTCCTGTTGCCCACCCGCCATGACTGCACTCCCGTTGTTTTCTGCGAGGCAAACGCCTTCGGCCTGCCGGTCATCACCTGCGATACCGGAGGCGTTTCCGCGGTCATCAGGAACGGTGAGAACGGATTCATGCTGCCGTCGAAAGCGGGCGGAGCGGATTATGCCGAGATGATTGCAGCAGTCTACCGGGATGATCGGCGGTATTCCGAACTGAGGCTGTCCTGCAGGGCAGCCTTTGAGGAGCGTTTGAACTGGGGCTCCTGGGCGAAGGCGGTCAATACGGTGTTTGTTCACATTCTCAAGGGAAAACAGCGGCAGGGCGACGATCGATCAACCACGAGGAAACAACATCATGAAAGTTCTTTTTCAATCGAGAAAAACAGTGTTCACCGTTCCGGGCGGAGACACGATCCAGATGATCAAGACCAGGGAATATCTTGCCCATCTCGGCATCACGGCGGACATCTCCACGGAGCTGGAGCCTGATCTGGCGGCATACGATATCGTGCACCTCTTCAATCTTGTCCGGCCCCAGGAGGCTTATCTGCAGGCGGCCAATGCAAGGCGATGGGGAAGAAAAGTTGCGCTCTCCACCATTTATGTCTCCTATGCCGAGTATGAGAAAAAAATGCGGGGCGGGCTCGCGGGCATCGCGTCCAAACTGCTCGATCCCGGCCAGACGGAATATCTCAAGGTTGCGGCCCGTGCATGGAGAAACCGCGAATACAGCAAAGGGACCGCGGCGCTGCTCCTGCACGGGTATCGGGAGTTGCAGGAGCGCGTACTGGACATGACAGACGTCCTTCTTCCGAATTCAGCGTCGGAGATGCGGAGACTGGTCAATGATTTTCCGGGTGCGTTGAAAAAACCCTTTGTCATCGTGCCGAATGCATTCGACAGAAAGCTCTTTGCCGGAAGACCTGCTGCATCGGCGCCGGAGATCGAGAAATACCGGGGCTGTGTATTATGTGTTGCCCGCATTGAAGGCTTGAAAAACCAATTGAATCTCGTCAGGGCAATGAGGGGCCTGCCCTGGCCGCTGGTCCTGATCGGCCGCCAGGCACCGAATCATGCTCGTTATTTAGACCGCATCAGGGCGGAAGCCGGAACCGATGTCCATATCCTCGGCCCTGTGGAGCATGCCATGCTGCCGCAGTATTACCAGGCCGCACGAGTACATACCCTCGTCAGCTGGATGGAAACAACCGGTCTCTCCTCGCTGGAAGCCGGTGCAATGGGCTGTCAGCTGGTCATCACAGACAAGGGCGACACCAGGGATTATTTCAGGGACTATGCTTTTTACTGCGACCCTGCTTCCGTTGAATCAATTCGCGCTGCGGTTATCACTGCTTACATTTCGCCTCCGGATCCCGGCCTGAAAGACTACCTCTCGAGCAGTTTTACCTGGGACAAGACAGCCCTCAAGACCCTGGAAGGATACAGCCTGCTCCTTGGGCCTGGCAGGAGCGCCGTTTCTGCACTGAACGATTCCGTGGAAGCCGTTTTGGCGGGGAGGATGGTTGCATGACGAGCCTGAAACGAATACTGTTCCTGTCTTTTCTATCGATATCGCTGTCTCTGCTCCCCGCAACGGTCAAGGCATTCGAAATAGGCGTATTCTATTTCCCGGGCTGGAACACGGGAAGCAGGTTCTGGAAGGACCTGAAGGGAGAACCGGGATCCCGGTCGCCCGGCATTGCCTGGCCTGACCGCGAACCGCTGCTCGGTCACTATCCTGAAGAAGAGGTCTGGGTCGCGGAGAAACACATCGAATGGGCTGCGGCACACGACATCGATTTCTTCGCCTACGACTGGTACTGGTACGGAAAGAATCCGGACACGGAGCACGCCCAGCAGGCTTTTTTGAAAGCGAAGAACCGGAAGAAGCTCAAATTCTGTCTCCTTTGGGCGAATCACAACGACGTGCCGCGGAATATGCAGGAATTCGACGACATGGTCGACTACTGGCTGGAGCATTACTTCAAAGAAACGGATTACGTCCGGATCGACGGCAAACCCGTCCTGTTCATCTTTTCCTACACCCGGCTGGAGCAGAACGCAAGCGGATTCCGGCAGTCCGTCAGGAGCCTTCTGGCGCGGGCGGAAGCCCGGGTCCGCGAAAAAGGGCATCAGGGGATCTATTTCATCGCGACGACGAACGAGCGGCCCGGCGATGATCTCGAGAGAAGGTTGACCGGCTGCGGCTTCAGTGCCTATACCGCATGGAACTATGTCCTGTCCGGGGACGGTGCACGGGTAGCGGATTATGATTCCATGGTCGATACGTACCTCGATTTTTACCAGGCGTCGGCACGGACTGCTGCATTG
>MHEA01000150.1:22366-22717 GCA_001805085.1 Nitrospirae bacterium GWC2_57_9 | reverse complement strand
GTACGGTTCAAAGGCGACCGTGCGCAGCAATGCCACGCCGGAGAAGTTCGAACGGATGCTGCGGGGGGCACGGGAACGGCTGGAGGACCAGAAGACGGTTCCCCGGGTCCTCATGATCGAGGCCTGGAACGAATTCGCGGAGGGTTCCATGATCGAACCGAGCAAAAAATGGGGTTTTGCCTACCTGGAAAAGATCAGGAAATTATTCTCACCCGCGGCCTCCAAGGCATCGCTCAGATGAAGGTGGCCATACTCGGTACTCGAGGCATCCCGGCGCTGTACGGCGGGTTCGAAACGTTCGCGGAAGAGCTATCGGTCCGGCTGGCGGCGCGCGGCATGTCGGTCACGGTC
>MHEA01000150.1:22143-22321 GCA_001805085.1 Nitrospirae bacterium GWC2_57_9 | reverse complement strand
GCCGCTCGGCCCGCTGAGCACGCTCCTGTTCGACCTCCGTTGCCTCTGGCATGCGAAAAAAGAGTTTGACCTCGTGTACATGCTGGGGTATGGGTCGAGCATCTTCTGCTTCATCCCCCGGCTCTGGGGCGCCGAGGTCTGGATCAATATGGACGGAATCGAATGGGCCCGTTCCAAA
>MHEA01000150.1:20561-22000 GCA_001805085.1 Nitrospirae bacterium GWC2_57_9 | reverse complement strand
CTATGGGTCGCCGCTGATAACGACCGCGCCCGACAAGGCTATTCTTGGTGAATGGCGCGTGGCGGCAGGAGAATACTATCTCGCCGTATGCAGGCTGGAGCCGGAGAATTCCGTCCGGGAAATCCTGAACGGCCATAGAGGCTCGGGGAGCGTGCTGCCACTGGTCGTTGTCGGAAGCATTGACTCCGGTACAAGGTACGGGAAAGAACTCATGAAACTGAACAACGGCCGGGTGCGGTTTGTCGGACCGGTTTACAACAAAGTAAAACTGCAGGCGCTGCGGTACCATTCTCGCGGCTATTTCCACGGTCACACGGTCGGCGGCACCAATCCCTCGCTCCTGGAGGCGCTGGGATGCGGAAACCGGATCATTGCCCATGACAATATTTTCAATCGTGAGGTGGCGGGCGACGCAGCGTGGTATTTCAGGCAGGAAACGGACCTTGCGAAATTGATCAGGGAGCTTGAATGCTCTCCCCCGGAAACGGCAGACCGGATGAAACGGATGGCGCAACAGCGGGTGCAGCAGCAGTACAATTGGGCTGCGGTGACCGAAGCATATCTTGCGCTGTTGAACCGTACGGAGCAACCCGATACGGCTTCCGCTAAGCCGGGGGCGAATGCAACAGGAAAAGGCTTGTTTCGGCCTTCGTCTCCTGCATGACTGATACGATGTGCGCGAGATAGGCAGCCCGATAACAAACTCAACAACGCCTTCGCATCAGGGCATTATCCTGATCCGGCTATATCGATCCGCGGGATGTCGCAAACAGGTCCCCTCGTGTCCGCGGAAAACGATCTCCGGCCGGAGTCGAAAGGAACCGCGATGAAATACCTCATGGCCTGTCTCGTGTCCTTCCTGTTGACTGCCATTATCACACCGCTGATAATCCGCATTGCAACTGCATGCAAGTGCGTGGATGTCCCCGGAGACAGACGGGTCCATGCAAAGACCACCCCCCGATGGGGAGGGCTTGCGTTCTTTGCCGGCGTGCTGCCGGTCCTCTTTTTTGTGAAGGCAGGCAGCGCACTCAGCTGGGCCCTCGCCGCCTCCTTGCTCCTGGTCGGCATAGGCATCGTGGACGATCTCAGGGAACTGGGGTGGAAAACAAAGCTGATCGGGACGGTCGCTGCGGCCACGCTCGTCATTTTCGGCGCTCACACGGCTATTCATCAGATCGGCGTATATGGCGCAAACGTCGGGTGGCTCAGCATTCCGCTCACGTATGTGGGCATAATCGGAGTAACGAACGCGATCAATCTGCTCGACGGTCTCAATGGCCTTGCCGGCGGGGTATCGCTCCTGGCGTTCCTCTTCATGGGGATCGCGGCCCTGTTCGCGGGCAATGTGCTCGTCGCTCTCGTATGCTTCGCGTTTGTCGGTGCGCTGGGGGGGTTCCTGCTCTATAATTTCCCCCAGGCGAAGATCTTCATGGGTG
>MHEA01000150.1:3604-20543 GCA_001805085.1 Nitrospirae bacterium GWC2_57_9 | reverse complement strand
TCGGTTTTTCCCTTTCGTTGATGGCAGTGCTGCTGACCCAGAGCCCCGGTTCGCCGGTGAACCCTCTGTTTCCGGTTCTCGTGCTTCTTCTTCCCATATTCGATACCCTCCGGGTGCTGTTCGTACGGCTCGTCAGCGGAAAAAACCCGTTTCATGCGGATAACCTGCACCTGCATTATCTGATCCTGCAAAAGTTGTCTCCGCTGAACGCAGTGCTCCTGCTCTGGTCGGCCACGGCAATCGCCGGCGGCACCGCTCTGCTCATGCTCGGTATGTCGTCGGCGCCCTATCTCAGCGCGGTGCTGTACGGTTCCCTCGTCCTTGCCGGTCTGGCCGGAGCGCTGACTAGGCGAGGGACCGGGCAGATGCCGGTTCACGAAAAGAACGGGCCGCGGCTGCTGAATCCGCGAAATTCGCTCCTGCCGTCGGTCGCCTCCGTTGCGCGCGGCCTGCAGGGGTCCGGAGTCCGGGCACGGGGCAGCAGGAGGCCCACGCCGGATCCGGCGAGAAAACCCTTGAAACGGTCATCATGAGAGACGGTGGATGGTGTGGGCGGCGAGTTCCAGGTTGCGGTCCGGGCACAATCGCAAACGATTGCCGTCTGAACCACCTGCTTCATATGCCGGCCTCCGGCGGTGTCGGTTTTTTTTACAACCGAAGCCGGCTGCTCCATCACGTCGAACGCTCCTCGGACCCTCTTTCCCTTTTCTTTCAACTCAATAACTCCCGGCATGGGGTGTCGATTTCCTTGACACGCAAACGGAAGCAGGAAAATAGATGCGGAATTATATGGCGTTACCTCACGGTATATAGTTTGCATTTATCTCTCAGAAGCAAATAAAAAAAAGAAAGGGAGAGTAACGATGATATATGTACTGAGGTTCGCGATCATAGCCTGTTTGGGTCTGCTGTTCGGAACAACTGCATCCGCTGCACCCCTTAATTTTTATGGAGTATCGGAAAGGGGAAATTTCTACAGTGTATCCTATGAAGCCGGCACCGGGGTCACGTCCACCTTTGTTAAAAACCTGGCCACGACCGCGTATTATTACGGTGCCCTCGATTACGGTCCCAACGGCTCCCTCTATATGCTCAGGGGAGCAGGCGGAACGTCAACCAACCCGGGACAGTTGTACAGCCTGAGCGGCGACGGCAACTTCACCCCCACGCTGGTCAACCTGGGGACCGGGAACGTATTGAGCGGCATGAACATGGGGCCTGCTTCCTCGGCCGGCACGGCTGCCGGCCTGGCGTTCAAGCCGGATGGGACCTTTTACGCGGGAACGGGTGTGCGGTTCGTGAGTCCCCAGAACAGAACGGCCTTGTTCCTGGTAGACCCTGCTCCCGACCCGACCAGGCTTGATTTTTTCTGGGATGATTATACCCCGGCTTTTGGCGCAGCCTCGATACAGGGTCTGCAGTGGTACAACGACCAGCTCCTCGCACTGACCGCAACCGGAGACAGTGACCCTTCACTCCATCTGCGGACCATCACCCATGGCTTAACAGGCGGAACGGTATATGACTCATCTGCAAATCTGGATGCGGGGGGGCTCGGAGATGCGACGTTCATGACACCCGGCGATCTTGCTATTATTGAGGACACGCTGTTTGCCGCGGTAGGACCTGATTTATACACCTATGATTGGGGGTCGGGCGCGCCGTGGACGCACCTCGGCACTCTTCCGGAGCCGTTTACCGGACTTGCCTCTTTGCCCGGGCAGACGATTCCCAGCCCGGTTCCGGAACCGGGCAATGCACTCCTGTCCGGCGCCGCGGTTCTCGGCTTGATTCTGTATTCGAGAAGAGCGCGCCCTGTTTGTTAAAGATAGACTGCGAAATTCTATGAAAAATGAGAAAGGGAGGGGCCCAGGCTCCTCCCTTTCTTATGCCCGTCCACTGATACTTTAAGTGAATTGACATCAATCGGCCGGGTGCTATGTTTATATCTATCTCAACCCCCGATACAATTTCTCGCAGAGCAAGAGCGAACCTCGAATGAATCGGTGCCGATGCGACATACCGGTAAACTACTTCAACAGCATGCAAGGTAATCCCGCAGCAAACCGGGAACGAGCACGGGTGCAGAAAGCGGCCTGACCGCATTTTTTCGCGGCAATCCTCTTCGGGAGAGGCGGGCCGCACTCACGCAAAGGAGGCCATTACCATGCCCTACGCAGCAAAGGATTTTTCCAGCCTTATCGGGATGCAGGGGTTCAGCGAAACCCTGCTCAAGAACCACTTCACCCTCTACCAGGGATATGTCAAGAACACGAACAAGCTGCTCGACGACACGACACAAATGTGCAGGGAGAACAGGGTCGAAAGCCCTGAGTACGCGGAAACGAAGCGGCGGCTCGGATGGGAGTTCGACGGCATGCGGCTGCACGAACTGTACTTCGGGAACCTGGGAGGAAGTTCACCGCTGAACAAGAGCGGCAGCCTGGCAAAGAACCTGTCCCTGTATTTCGGCAGCATCGAGAACTGGGAAAAGGACTTCAGGGGAACGGGCATGATGCGCGGCATCGGCTGGAGCATCCTTTACCAGGACGCCACAGACGGCAGGCTCGTCAACTTCTGGATCAACGAGCATGACGGAGGGCACCCGGCAGGCTGCAACCCGCTCCTGATCATGGACGTTTTCGAGCATGCCTTCATGACGGACTATCAGGTGAAGAAGGCCGACTATATAGAGGCTTTCATGATGAACATCAACTGGCCGGCCGTGGAGAGCCGGCTGGAACAGTTCCCGCAGGCGATGAAGAAGGCCGGCTAGCGCCGGGTCCGGGTGATTACACTACCGGCATAAGGTCTGTGCAGGGGGCGGTGCGCCGAAGAGCGCATAACCGGCACAGGCCTGTTTTTATTTATAAGATCCGTCAAGACGGGGGAACCATGGTCAAAAGAGGGAAAAAGATATTCAGGATTCTGGCGGCAATTCTTGAGTGTCCTACGGCACAACTGACGGACCAGCTCGGCGAATCGGTCCGGATGCTGGAGCCCGTGAGCTGGGAGGCGAAAACCTGTCTGGAGCATTTCCTGGCATTCTGTTTCGCCAATCCGCTCGGCCGTCTCCAGGGGATATACGACAGCACCTTTGACTGCAATGCCGCCTGCTGCCCCTATGTGGGGCATCACCTGTTCGGCCATGACCGCAGCCGCACGCTCTTCGCCGCCAAGGTCAAGGATGAATACCTTTCCCATGTCGACTCCCGGAAAAAAGAAACACCCGATCATATCGCCGTGATGCTGCGGTCCCTTATCGTGCAGGATTCGGTGGAAGAAGCGCGGGACCTGATCTCTTATTGCCTGATCCCCGCGGTCAGGAAGATGGTCAAGGCGCTCGACGGCAAAGACAACCCCTACCGCGACGTCCTGCTCGCGGTTCTCCATACGCTCGAGACCGAAGACCGATACGCAGCTGTCGGACCTGCTCAGTACGCGGCTGCCCGGTAACGCTCATCCTTCTCGAGGTCAAGCCGCGGAAATCCGCCTCCTCCGGGAACAGGAAGCCCCCCTCCTCAGTCGGCCTTCGTTCCCCGGCAACGGTGGCAGCAGGGGCACCGCTCACGCCCTCCTCCCGCAAGGGGAGCACAACCTTGGTATTCCGCAAATTGACAAATGTTTTTTCGGTGTTATCTTCAAAAAAGGATCCCCGGAGTGCGGCGGCTTTAGTACGAGGACCCGGACAACAGACGGGAATATGCCTGACACAGAGGCACAGAGAGAGCTGGAATAATGAACGAGTGGTAACGCGAGTCTTGCACCCAATGTCCTCGAGTGCGGATGCGCGAGAATAGGGTGTGCAGGGTGCGCCTCTGTGGAACGGGGATCTAAATTTTATTGAAGCTCAAGGAGAAACAAGAGGAGAAAGAACATGCGATCCGAAAAGCAGCCTGAAGTGGTCGTCGTCACGGGCGGAACCGCCGGCGTGGGCCGGGCCATTGTCCGGAAATTCGCGATGGCGGGAGCAAGGATCGGCATCATCGCCCGGGACTGCGAGCGGCTGGAGTCCGCCAAGGAGGAAGTGGAGACGATCGGCGCAACGGCGGTCGCGGTGTCCGCTGACGTATCAAACGCGCAGATGGTCGAGAATGCCGCTGCCGGGATTGAAGACGCCCTCGGGCCGATCGATATCTGGATCAATAATGCCATGGTCTCCCTGTTCTCGCCGTTCAAACAGATGACAGCCGAGGAGTTCCGCCGCGTGACGGAGGTGACCTATCTGGGATATGTGCATGGAACGATGGCGGCCCTCAGCCGCATGATACCCCGCGATCACGGCACGATAGTCCAGGTCGGCTCCGTCCTGGCCCACCGCAGCATACCGCTCCAGTCTGCCTATTGCGGGGCAAAGCACGCGATCCGCGGCTTTACCGATTCGATCAGGTCGGAACTGATGCATGACAAGAGCAATGTTCACATCACCATGGTTCAGCTTCCCGCGATGAACACGCCCCAGTTCGACTGGGTGCGGTCGAACCTCGATCGCCGCGCCAGGCCCGTGCCGCCCATCTACCAGCCCGAAGTGGGCGCTGATGCGGTTTACTGGGCCGCCCACCGGAAGCGGAGGGAAGTGTATGTCGGCGCATCGACGGTCCAGGCCATTGTAGCGAACAAAGTAGCGCCGCACCTGCTGGACAAATACCTGGCCCGCACGAACTACCAGGACCAGCAGACCCGCGAGCCCGAGGACCCGCACCGCGCGGACAACCTCTATCAAACGGTCCCCGGCGATTACGAGGCCCATGGCCGGTTCGACAACCGTTCCCGCAGCGGAAGCACTCAGCTCTGGATCGCGAAGCACAAGTACAAAGTGGGTCTGGGCCTCCTGGCCGCAGGCGTGAGCGGGTTCGTCGGCAGCATCGCGTTTAAACAGCTTAAATCAGTTCGGAGTGTCGAGTTCGGAGTTCGGAGTTAACGACTTAGCATCAGTTCGAGGTGACGAGTTCGGAGTTCGGAGTTTCTCCGAACTCTTGACTCCGAACGACTTTCCCAATCCCGGAGGCGCCTCTCCGAACTCCGAACTCCTGACTCCGAACAATTTTTAGAATCCCTTCCGATCCCGAACGACTTTCTTAATCGCGGAGGTATCGCCATGACCGCCAAAGTGAACATCGCGGGACATCCCGTCCACCCCATGCTCGTCGCCTTTCCCATCGGCCTCTGGGTATTCTCGCTTGCCTGCGACATCGTTTTCAGGGCAACGGGAAATGCCGTCTGGGACACGGTTGCGCTCTACACGATGGGCGGCGGGATCATAGGAGCGGTAGCAGCCGCTCTTCCCGGTTTTTTCGACCTTCTGGACATGAAAGAGTCGGCTGCAAAGAGGATCGGCCTCGGGCATGCTCTCCTGAACATCGCCGCCCTGGTCCTTTTCGTGGCAAGTTTTTCCGTACGCCAGAGCGCGGGACCGGGCACGGTCCCCTTCATCCTGTCCATCCTGGGCGTGATCACGATCATGGTCTCGGGATGGCTGGGCGGCTCCATGGTGTACCTGCACGGGGCCGCGGTGGAACTCGGGCAGCCGCAGGCAGGCGAACCGCCGCGGGAGTGGAAGAAGGCGGCGTAAGTGCAGTTCGGAGTGTTGAGTTCGGAGTGCGGAGTTAACAACAAAGACCCGGCGCTAACGACTCTCCGACTCCGTACGACTTTTATCTTTGATCACCGAACTACGAACTCCTAACTCCGAACTAACCATGACACTCTCCCGTCGCACCTTCATGAAAGTTGCCGCCATCGGCGGAGCAACCCTCGCTTCCGACAGCGGCGTCAAATCCGTGGGCAAGCTTGTTCCCTCCGTGAACCTGCCCGAACCCTTGCAGCCGGCAGCCTGGCAAACGGTCGCCACGACCTGCAGGGAATGCCCTGCGGGCTGCGGCATGCATATCCGGCAGGTGAACGGGAGAATCACGAAGGCGGAAGGAAATCCCGGCCATCCCGTGAACCGCGGCGGACTCTGCCCGCGGGGCCAGTCCGCGCTCCAGGGCATCTATGATCCCGACCGGGTCAGCGGCGTGCGCGTAAGGGACGAAAGCACGGGAGCCTTCCGGCAGGAGAGCTGGCAGAAGGCCATGGAGGAGATCGGCGGCCGGCTCGCGAAGGCCAACGGCCGTGTGGCGGTCCTGAGCAGGCTCGAGACCGGGTCCCTTGCCGAGATCATGACGGCTTTTGCCCAGAGCTTCGGATCGGACCGGGTCCTGCTCTACGAGGCCTTTGCTTATGACCCCCTGCGCAAGGCACATGGCCTGCTGCTCGGCCGGCCAATCATCCCCTTTTATCATCTGAACGAGGCAGCCTACATACTGAGCTTTGGTGCCGACTTCCTTGAATCCTGGGTCTCGAACGTGCAATTCGCCTGGCAGTTCGCGGATATGCATGAACTGAAGGACGGGAGGATCGGGCGCTTCGACTACGTCGGCCCGCGGCTTTCCATGACAGCGGCGAACGCGGACAGATTCTTTCCGGTCGTTCCGGGCAGGGAAAGAGACGTCGCCCTCGCCCTGCTCAAGGTCATGCACGCGGAAGGAATGATCAGGAACGGCCGCGATGTTATCGGTCCTGCCGTGGCGAATATCGACGTTCGGAGCTCCGGCCTTCCCGGGCAGGACCTGAGGGCCATGGCAGAGAGGCTCAGCACCCCGAAAGCGGTGGCGCTTGCGGGCCCGGTCGGCGCCACAGGACCCGCGGCGGACCAGCTGGCGCAGGTGGTGACCTTGTTGAACATTGCCGCAGGGAGCATCGGCACCATCATAGACTTTTCCGCGCCCCATGCCCTGTCTCATACCGCCGGCGAAGATCAGGTCGCCTCGTTTCTGAACACGCTCACTCCCGAAGATGTCCTGATCATCCACAAAACCAACCCGGTCTACACCAGGCCCGGATCGAGGGCTTTGATCAGGAAAGCGGGGCTGGTCGTCTGCCTCGGCACCATGCTGGACGAAACAGCATCCCTGGCGGACTGGTTTCTGCCGGTCCATGACGACCTCGAGTCCTGGGGCGAGTACGAGCCCTGGGCAGGCGTCCGGAGCCTGATGCAGCCCACGATGCGGCCTCTCGGCGCGTCCATGGATGCCGGCGATGCCCTGATCCGTCTGGCTGCGAGCCGGCAAAAGGTCATGAGAACAGGTCCGAACGGGGCGGCCCCAGGGTCGACGCGCGACTGGCTCGAACAGCGCTGGCGTTCCCAGGGACGGACGGGATGGGAAGAATCGCTCCGGAAGGGAGGCTCCTGGCCGGCCGGCGATGCCGCAGCCAGGCAAGGCGCGGAGCTGAGGCAGGCGGCCCTTTCGCTGAAGCAATCCGCCGGCATCGAGTTCAGGAGCGACGAGGCAGCTCTCTGGCTCTGGCCCTCGATCATGCTCTTTGACGGCAGGACCGCGAACCGCGGATGGATGCAGGAAGCGCCCGAGCCGGTCAGCACGTTCGCCTGGGACAGCTGGATAGACCTTCACCCAAAAAAGGCGCAGGTGCTCGGGATCGAGGAGGGGGACATGATCGAGCTATCCTCCCTGGAAAATCTGAGCATTCAGGCGTCTGCGCGCGTCACGGAAGAGATCGCAGCAGAAGCAGTCGCCATATCCTTCGGCCAGGGCCACACCGCACTCGGCTCGCTTGCCGCAAACCGGGGAGCTAATGCGTTCCTGCTACTGCCCGCGGGCATGAAGGTCGAGGGATATTTCGGCCGGGTGACGATAAAAAAAACGGGCCGGGCGGAAGCGAATGCCGCCGGCATGAGCACGACGCAGCAGCATGAACGGGAGCTGCTGCAATGGGTGAACCTCGACCAGGCACGCACCATGAAGCCCGGCCCGCTGACCCTTCCCCTGGAGGAAGGCTATACACCCGAGCGCGACCTGTACCCGCCGCATAAGCACAAAGGCCATCGCTGGGCCATGACGATCGATCTCCAGCGCTGCATCGGCTGCGGCGCCTGCGCAATCGCGTGCTATGCCGAGAACAATATCGCTGTTGTGGGGAAGAGGCGCTTCCGGGAAGGCAGGCATCTCCCCTGGCTCCGGATCGTCCCCTATCGCCGGCACGATAAGGACCCGCTCCGCATCGGCTGGCTGCCCATGCTCTGCCAGCACTGCGACAGCGCGCCCTGCGAGCCGGTCTGCCCGGTGTTCGCCTCGGTCAACAACGAAGAAGGGCTGAACGCACAGATCTACAACCGCTGCATCGGCACGCGCTACTGCTCCAACAACTGTCCCTACAAGGTCCGCCGCTTCAACTGGCTGAATATAAAATGGGAGCAGCAGCTTACCTGGCAGTTGAACCCGGAAGTGACCGTCCGGGTCCGGGGCGTCATGGAAAAATGCACCTTCTGCATCCAGCGGATCAGGAGCGCGCAGCACCGGGCCAAAAGGGAGAACCGGAAGGTGAAGGACGGCGAAGTCCAGCCGGCCTGCGTCCAGTCCTGCCCCGCAAAGGTCTTTACGTTCGGTGACCTGCTGGACCCGGCATCGAAGGTGAGCAAAATTACGCGGGAACATCCGCGGCGGTATCATGTGCTGGAAGAACTGAACACCAAACCCGCGGTGACCTATCTGTTCAGGATATTACAGGAAGAGAAAAGCAAAACTTGAAATCTGTCCTCACACGAAGCCACAGAGCCACGAAGAAAGGCTAACTGCGTTTACTTCAAAAATTACGGCTTTCACTTTATATCTTAGCGCCTGACTCATGAGATTTTTTCTACGGTTCCCTTCGTGGCTTCGTGGCTTCGTGTGATGAACGGTCTTTTTTTATTCCGGATTCTTTTATGCCAAATCTTTCTTATCATCAGATCGACGACGACGTCCTGCGGGCGACCGGCAGGCCCCCTGTCACCTACTTCCTGGTCCTGCTCGTCCTGGGAGCCGGCATCCTGCTGGCCGCGGGGCTCTGGCTGTACCAGGTCAAGTTCGGGATGGGGGCAGCCAACATTCACCAGCCCATCGACTGGGGAGTCTATATCGCGAACTTCGTGTTCTGGGTCGGCATCGCCCACTCGGGCACGCTTATTTCCGCTATCCTGTTCCTGGTACGCGCCAGATTTCGCGATTCCGTGTCGCGGGCGACGGAAGCCATGACAATCTTCGCGATCATGACCGCCGGCCTCTTCCCGCTCGTCCACATGGGACGCTTCTGGGTCATCTATTACATTCTGCCCTACCCGAGCCAGCGCGAGCTCTGGCCCAATTTCATCAGCCCCCTGGTCTGGGACGTGCTCGCCGTCAGCACCTATTTCACGGTGAGCATGATCTTTTTCTATATCGGCCTTATTCCCGACCTTGCCTCTTTCCGCGACCGCTGCGAGCTGACGCTCGGACGGGACCACTGGAAAACGAAGCTGTACCGGCTGCTGGCCGGAGGCTGGTCCGGAGCAGGCAGCCAATGGCGCCACTATGGCCGGAGCTACCTCTATTTCTCAGCCCTTGCCACGCCGCTCGTGATCTCGGTGCACTCCATCGTATCCTGGGACTTTGCCATGAGCCAGCTGCCTGGGTGGCACACGACCCTGTTCGCCCCCTATTTCGTGGCAGGCGCGATCCACTCCGGCCTCGCCCTTGCCCTGGTGCTCCTGATCCCCATGCGCCGGTTCCTGAAACTCGAGGAGATCGTCAGGATCGACCATCTCGAAGCGGTTGCCAAGACGATCCTCGTGACCACGGCTATCATCGCATATTCCTACGCAATCGAACCGTTCATGGCCTGGTACGGCGGGAACAGGGTCGAGGCCCAGTATATGCAGTATCTCGCCTTCGGCACAATGGCCCCGGTCTATTGGTCCCTCTTCTTTTTCAATGTGTTTGCGCCCCTGGCCTTCGTGATCCGGTCCGTTCGGCGAAGCGTCAGGGCGCTCTTCGCCATCGGGATCCTCGTGAATGTGGGCATGTGGCTGGAACGGGTGATGATCGTCACCTCTGCTACGGGGCACGATTTCATGCCCCATAACTGGTCCTTCTACCTTCCCAACCCGCTCGAAATAGGGATCACGATCGGATCATTCTGCTTCTTTTTCTTTTTCTATCTTCTCTTCGCCAAGCTGCTTCCCGCGGTCCCGACAACGGACCTGAAAGCGGAGATCGGAGAAAGAGAAACGCACCACCTTTCCGTGGAACCGGGCAAAACACTTCCTCTTCGCGCTGCCTCTGCCTCCCGGGAATGGAGAGCCCTTTTGTTTCCTCACCGCTTAAGAGAGCGGATCAAGCCGAGGGGTGGTTTTGATATGCCACAGATTACCGGCGTGTATGCCAACGGAGGAGCTTTGATCGAGGCGGCGAAAAAAATTAAAGCTGCCGAATTCCATCAGCTCGATTTCTTTTCACCGGTCAGGCTTGCCAAAATGGAGCGCCTGCTCGGATACGATAAGAGCCCCGTCCGCTTCTGGACACTGGCAGGCGCTCTCACCGGACTCATCGGCGGCTTTGCGCTTGCCATCGGAACAGCGAACGTCAACAGTCTCATCGTCGGCGGCAAACACCCGGTCTCGATTATTCCCTACTGCATCGTGGGGTTCGAAGGCATGATCCTGCTCGGCTCCCTGGCGAACCTCTCGGGTTTCATTTTTTACAGCTGGCCGTTCCGCAGGAGCAGAATGCCCTATGATGCCCGCTACAGCAGGAATATGTTCGGTCTCGCTGTTTCCTGCGAAGCGGGCCGGGTCGGGGAGCTGAGAGCGGTCTTTGCGGAGACGAAGCCAGAGGAGATGAAGGAGAGGAGCTGAAATGGAAAATGCAAATTTCAAAATGCAAAGTGCAAATTGAAAAATGGACTTGAGCAGAGTGCCTTAAATTTTGAAGTTTACACTTGTACTGATTACTGTCGGCGACATATTCCACAATTTTGCAATTTGCATTTTGCACTAATTACTGTTCTTATGCCCACTCAACCTTCTCAAAACTCTTATAAAACCGACATCCTGCCCTGCGCCCTGCTGTTTGTGGTCGGCCTGATCGCCTGGCTGCTGCTCCTGCTGACCGGCAACGAAGAGGCCCGCGCCTGGCGCGCCCTGCTCATAAACTTCATCTATGCAACCCCGCTTGCCGCCGGGCTCGTCACCTGGTCCGCTATCGTTGTCGCCGCAAACGGCCGCTGGGCAGGTGAAGCGGAGCGGCTGGCCTGGAAGGGCATGGGGTTTCTCGTTCCCTCCCTGCTGATCCTGATCGTGCTCTGGATCGGTAGTCCCGACTGGGCACCGTGGTACGGCAAAGAGCTTCACCAGGGCGTCTGGCTGAATAACACGGCCCTGTTCGTCCGGGAGCTTGCGGGCCTGCTTGTTTTCAGGTCCGCGGCAATGTGGTTCCTCGCGAGAAGACTGGAGGGAAGGCGGACGGCTATGATGCCGGCAGCGGTCCTCATTGCCGTCTATTGCATCGTCTTTACGCTCTTTTCCTTCGACTTCGTGATGGCGCTGCTGCCTGAATGGCGCAGCGGGATCTTCGGAGCATATTTTTTCATCTCCAGCCTCTATCTGGCGATCGTCCTCTGGACGCTCCTGGCGGTCCTGCAAAAGCAGCCGGTAGAAGTGAGACACGACCTGGGCAAGCTGGTGCTCGCCTTCAGTGTTCTTACGACCTCGCTGCTGTACATGCAGCTGCTGACCATCTGGTATGAGAACTTTCCCGAAGAGACGTCGTACCTGATACAGCGAATGCATTTTGCGGACTGGAAGGTGGTGAGCTGGTTCCTTGTCCTGATCGTGTATCTCGGCCCTCTCGGCATGCTTCTGACGGAATGGTCCAAGAAGAACCGTTTCTACCTCGGCGCAGTCTCGGGGCTGCTGCTCGTCGGGCTCTGGATCGAACGGTGGTGGATGGTAGCGCCTACGTTTTCCCGCGAGGCGCATCTGGGTCTGGTCGAACTCGCCGCAACGGCAATGGTCCTCGGTTTGTTCGGCCTGAGCACGAACTGGTCGCAGAACTTCCTGCCGGAGCTGCCTGCTAAAGAGGAACGGACAGTAGAACAGGAAGAGCATGCATTAAAAGAATAAACGCTAAACCAAAACATATTCTCACACGAAGCCACGGAGGCACGAAGAATGATCAGAAACAAAAAGAAAGTTCTGTGCTGCTGAGATGAGGCGCCTAACGATTCAAGTCCTTAAGCTCTCATCTTAGGACCCGACAATCCCGATCTTTAATATTGCCTTCGCTTCTCTTCGTGGCTTCGTGGCTTCGTGTGAATAAATGCTGTTAGGATTATAAATGTGAAGCGTGTGGCTTCGTGTGAGACAGGTCTTTTGTTTTAATCGGGAACCGACATGGAAAAGCCGTCAGAACAGACCAGCATGAAGGAAAAACACAGCCTCAGGCTGCAGGTGCCGCTGGGTCTGCTCGCGATCCTGTTCGCAGGCGTTCTCATTTACGGCTTCGTTTTTTATGCCCGGGACCGGATCGGCCGGGAACAGCCCATCCCCTTCAGCCACCGCGTGCATGTGAACGACAAGAAGATCAGCTGTTTTTTCTGTCATGCCGAGGCGATGAGCACGGCGCGCGCGGGAGTGCCGCCGCTCGAGACCTGCATGCTCTGCCATGCGCGGATCGCGGTAGCCTATCCGCCCATCGAGAAGCTGCGGAAGCATTATTTCGAGAACAGGCCGGTCGTCTGGACCCGCATCCACATCCTGCCGGAGTTCGTGTATTTCGACCACTCCCTGCACGTGCGCCGGCAGGTGGACTGCAGCTACTGCCACGGCAATGTGGCGCAGATGGACCGCGTGGTGCTGCAGCAGAAGCTGGAGATGGGGTTCTGTGTCGGGTGCCACAAGGCGACGAAAACGAGCCATGATTGTTATATCTGTCACCGGTAACTGAAAATTAACCACGGATGAACACGGATAAATCCAACAACAATAAATTACCGCGAAGACGCGAGGGACGCGAGGAAAGCCTACTACAAGGATTTCTTAGTTTTATTACTTGACCTAAACCAATGCTTGGTTTTGATTATCTTTGCCTCTGGGAGAAAAACAATTTCGCTTTACTTCTTCCAGGTTTCCTCGCGAACCTCGCGCCTTCGCGGTGAACGGGTTTCAGTTTTTTATGTTTGTTTACATTCCTGCCTCACGAAAGGAGATCACCATGACCACCCAAAGCTTGCTCGACAAAACCTACAAAATTGTTCTGAACAGGATGATCGAAACCGGGGTCGCGCCCCATTACACCGGGATCGCAAGGGAACTGGGGGTGCCGGTCCAGGACGGCCGCAAAGCCCTGCATGACTTGGTGAAGCTCGGCATTCCCGGCATATGGCTCTTTCCCGATACTGATTACATCAGCTCCTTTGCGCCCTTCAGCAGCCTGCCTACGCAGTACAGGATCAGCGTGGACGGGGATCAGAAGTGGTTCGGCCAATGAGGGTTTGAATCGCTGGCGGTCAGCCGGCTCTTCCCGGGAAAGCAAGTGACTATCGATGCCCCCTGCCTGGACTGCGGCAGTCCGGTAAAGGTGGAGATGAAAGACGGCGTTGTCATAAACGCCGAGACGAAAGACGTGCATGGCTATGTGGCCGTACCGTTCGCAAAATGGCTCGAACGGCTCCCCTATGCCTGAAGCACAATGAACCTCTTCCGGTCGGAAGAGCATGTGCGGAACTGGCCGGGATTCGCTCCGGGAACGGAACAAGGGCTCATCCCGCTCCAGCGGCTCGTGAAGCTGTTCTCGGGCAATTTCTTCAGCAAGCGATTGGAGCCGGACTACGTTTCAAAGAGCGCACAATACGTGCAGGAATTTCTGTCCGCCCTGGCTGAGAACGGTCCGTTCTGGGCGCCGGCCCCACAGGCGCGGGCGGCGTGAACAGACCAGGACTCTCAGACGCGCAGAAACGTGAAGCGGGCTGCAGCAGTAAATCAAATACGGTCGCTCGCGGAGCACGCAAAGGTCGCAAAGTAATTTTTTTTAAGGACAAGTCTCGGTTCTGATGATTTCTTTGGCGTAACCTGACTTTGCGTGCTTCGCGAGAAACGTAAATAATTAGATATTCGGAGCCGACCATGAACAGTCCGACGGATAAGGACCGGGTGATTGATACGGTGATCCGGCTTTTCATAAATACCGACAACAGGGATTGGAAAAAGGTCAAAGCGCTGTTCACCGAGAGCGTTTTTTTCGATATGCAATCCGTTTCCGGCGCCCGGGCCTCGATCCTGACGCCGCGGGAGATCGTGGACGGTTGGGAAAAGGGACTGAAACCCCTTAAAGCGATACATCATCAGGCAGGGAACTTCCAGGTCGAGATCGAGGATAACGAAGCCACGGTGTTCTGCTATGGAATTGCCTGGCATTATTTGCCGAACCCATCCGGCCGGAATACGAGGACCTTCGTGGGAAGCTATGATATGCGCCTGTTGAACCAATTCGGGGAATGGAAGATCGACCGGTTCAAGTACAACCTGAAATTTATTGATGGGAACGTGGACCTGGAGCAAAGCGCGGCTGAGAAGGCAGCCTGAAAGAACATATTTGCCGTAGTTCTTATTCTACGCAGCCGACTTGAGCGTAAGCCATGTCGGACATTACGTTATATGGACTATAGGATGTCCCGGAGATGTGCTCAGGAGGTTGCCATCTGCGCAAGCGCGATGACCGGCGCCATCGTCAACCTGACCTGCGGCTCGCTCGTGGATTAACGAACCGGCCATAAATGCTTTGCCGTGATCCCGGGCACTAAAAGCTCGCCGCTGATGAAACCACCTACCCTTCATGTCCCTCGGTGCCCTTTACCTGGGTGACCCTGCCGGGTTCCCCATTAAAGAGTTTGAGAATAAACATGGTCAAACAGTTATAAGCTCTCCTAAGATCTCCCGTTTCTGATATACTGCGTCGCTGAATTTGAATGCGCAGTGGCCCGGCCATTTGCTGATCCAAGGAGAAAACATGGACATATTCACCAATCGCGATCTTGAACTGCTGACCCAGGAGAGGACGGGAATGTGCGTTTCCCTTTTTCTCCGGACAGGGGTAACCGGTTCACAGGTCCAGCAGGACTCGATCAATTTCAATAATATGCTGGCGGCGATCCAGGAGGAACTGGTGGCCCTTGGTATGGACCGGCCGGCGGCGCGAAATTTTATCAAACCTGCCCGTGCCCTCCTATCTGACAATGCCTTCTGGCAATTTCCGAGCAAGGGCCTGGCCCTGTTCCTGGCAGAGGGCTTTTTCCGGCCTTATCGCCTGCCGATCGCCTTCGACGATATGCTCGTCGTAGCCGGCCGCTTTCACCTCAAGCCGCTGCTCACGCTGCTCGCCGGGGACAGTGAATATTACCTGCTGGTGCTCAGCCAGAGCAAGATCCGGCTGTTCCACGGCAGTCGCTTCGGCCTGGCTAAAGTGAATGTTCCGGGAGTTCCCGAGGCAATGAAAGAAGCAGTCTCTCAGGAACAGAATGAGGCTTTTCAGCAGTACCAGGTGCGCCCGGGCAAAGGCACCCCACGGGACGAGCGCAGGGACGACGAGAATATTTCTCGTTACTTCCCGCAGGTGAACGAAGGCCTTCACGGTTTGCTTCGGGACAAGAGCTCCCCCCTTGTCATAGCAGGAGTCGAATACCTGCTGTCTCTGTACAGGCAGGCGAATACTTACCCAGGGCTTCTCCCTGGAGAGATCAAAGGAAATTTAGATGCCCTGCGCGCGGAAGCGCTGCATGAGAAAGCATGGCCTCTCGTTGAGCCGCTCCTTCGAAGAAGACGCGAGGAGGCGCAGGAAGAACTGCAGAGGATGATAAGCACGGGAAAAGCATCGACCTCCGCACCTGAGATCGTGTCTGCCTCGTATCAAGGCCGCGTCTCGATACTCCTCGTGTCCGGCAGGAGGCATGAGTGGGGAAAGGTGGACCGTTCGAAGGGCGCGACCGTCAGCCATCTGTGCCGAAGGGAGGAAGAGGGGTGCGAGGACCTCTACGATTTCGCCGCTGTACATACGCTGTTGAAGGGCGGAAAAGTATATGTCTTGGAGGGTGATCCGGCAGCCAAGGGAGCTCCTATAGCGGCCGTGTTCCGGCATTGATGGTAACAATAAAGACGTGTGCCTGTAATTTACGCGGCCAGATCGTGGCACGGATAGAAAGGGCACTCCTGGTGGATGAAATAGTTGTAGTTCATTGAACAACTCCTCCCTCGGGGTCGTTTTATGTGGGTTGTTGACAGGTCTTCCGGCTTTGGGATCGAACCTGCTTGCCCGCCTTCCCATCATGATATGACTCATGACAGTGGCTTGCACCGGTCTTTCGTGCCCATCACGGCTGCGGGGCAGCGGGAGATTTGCACTCCTCTTCCCTGGATCAGTTATCTATTGTGGTTGCGGCGTATTGTGTACCGAACAGGCTGGATGGCGTCAAACTGTTTCTGCAAATCTTGTGGGTGCTGCGGACTCAATGTATAATTGAAGCTCCCCGCAGCAAGCTGCGGGGAATGCACTCACTCCAGAATTCAAGGAGAATGACCCTATGATGCGCTATGATGCGGGTGACCCTAAACGATCTATAGGTGCTAAAAAAGCGGAGAGACCCGGACGTTCTCTCCGCTTCGATCTGTCCAACTGGCTGCGTTCGCTAGGGCTTTATCTGGATAACTACGGTATGCACCTGCCCGTCGTCGGTTGTTACCGTGGCACGATAGCTACCCGACGCGAGCCCGGCCGTCGCCAGGTTATAGATGAACCCGCCGTCAGTCCCGGAATATCTGAAGACATTCCCTGAATCGGGCACGTTGCTGCTGGCATCGATCGGGTCGCCCACCGGAACATCACCCGAGAGGAGCTGGAGCGTCAGGCGCGCAACAGCGCTGGTGACAGCGCCCCCGCATCCGTCGTTCAGCGTGAACTTGACGGGTATGGTGCTCCCTTTCTTGAACGGCCTGTCCAGCGTTACCGGCGGCAGGAAGCCCCCGAACCCGTAACTGACCGTATAGGCAGCGGACCGGGTGGCCGCGTTGCCGGCCTTGTCCGTTGCTGTCACC
>MHEA01000150.1:3254-3574 GCA_001805085.1 Nitrospirae bacterium GWC2_57_9 | reverse complement strand
GCATGTCAACGGCGCTGTAGTTCGGAGCCGGGACGGAACAGAGAGGGTAGGTCCCGTTGTCCGTCACGCCGCTTATGGTTATGACCGGCGCTGTCATGTCCAGATTCACGGTCAGGGTTGCCGACGACCTCAGCCCGGCGTTGTCCAGTGCCTCGCCGGATACCCTCTGGTTCGCACCGTCCTGGCTCAGGACGACCGGAAGCGCGCAGGTTGCGATGCCCGAGACCGTGTCCGTGCAGCGGAAACTGACGGTCGTCGGAGTGTTGTTCCACCCGTTCACGTTCGGCGCAGCGTTTGCTTCGGCCGTGATCACCGGTACG
>MHEA01000150.1:1074-3225 GCA_001805085.1 Nitrospirae bacterium GWC2_57_9 | reverse complement strand
GTTGACTTCGGGATTCCCCGCATTGTCCGTGCTGCCATAAACAAGGCTGTGGACTGCTTCGGAAGAAACCGTGAAGGACACGGCGTTGCGCGGCACGACCGTCTCCCGGCCGTCCAGGGTATACCGCACCGACTGGACGCCCGAGCAGGTATCCGTGGCAGTGAGCGTGACCTGAACGTCGGACGTGTACCAGGGGCTCGTGCCGGCGATGCCGGCGACGTCGATAACGGTCACGGACGCCGTCGAATCCCGCACCACAACGATCACCGCGCTCTGGCCGCTGCCGCCCTTCCCGTCGGAAACGGTGAGGGTGAGGGCATGCGTGCCGGTATCAAGCGTGACGACCGGGTTCATGCCTGAGGCAAGGGTCGCTGCGCCTTCGGTCCAGACGAACTCGAGCGTGTCGTCGTCAGGATCGATCGTTGCCGAGCCGTCCAGCGCGACCGTCGTTCCGTTGGGAGCGGCGCACTCGACGACCTGGTCCGGCCCCGCGTTGGCGATCGGGGACCGGTTGCTCTGAATGGTAACGGACTGTGATGCCATGTTCCCCGCGGCGTCTGTCACTACGGCCCTCAGCACATGGGTCCCGGCCGGCAGAGGACCGATCGACCCGGCATAGGACAGGGCCGCAGGAGCGGTCTCGTCAGCCGCCCCCTTCGTTTCGCCGATCACGGCGCCGTCCAGCATCAATGAGAGGGTGAATCCGTAGCCCTGGTCCGCCGCGTCAACCTTCACCGCAACCGGGGCATCGAGCGAGAAGAGGGTCCCGTCGGCGGGAGCGTTGATCGAGACCGTGGGGATCCACCGGTCCACGTACACGTTGCGCTCGTCGAAGCAGCTGTTGCACGACGTGTTCTCGATGAAGGTGCGGATGTGGTTCTTGCCCGGGTCCAGGCTGAGCTCGTGTGAGAACGCGACTTCGTTCGGCAGCGCCGGGTTGCCGGTGTGCCACCAGTTCACATTCACGTCGTTGACCAGGACCGCCTGGATCCCGTACTCGTCGGTCGTCGTGCCGCTCACGGTCACGCTTTGCGAGTTCGTGATCAGCTCGCCGGCAGGCGACGCCATGGTGATGCTCGGCGCTTTCCGGTCGCTGCACTTGCGCACCCCGCACTCGAGCTCGATCGAGACCGGCGCGAAGGTGAGCTTCGTCCCGTCCTGGGCAGTGGCGCTGCCGGTCAGGACATAGACGCCTCCCGGGCCGTGGAGTTCCATTTCCGGCGCCTCCGCGTCTGTCACGCTGACACTGGCGTAGACCGTGGCGCCCACGTCGATCTTCCCGCTGCTCATGGTATGCGTGCCGAAACCGTTCACCGAGGGCGAGCTGAGCGTGCCGCCCGAGTAGTCCCGAATACGGACCGTCACGGAGCCGAGGCAGTACTCGCGGTCCTCGACAACCGTGGCGCCTGCTGTCATGACCGAGGGTTTGCCGTAGTTGTAGGTGCCGCCGTCGTTATAATGGCTGAGGTCGTAGATGGCGAGCGAGCGCGACCGGTAATAGCCCAGGGTGTAGTCGGACATATTGGTCGATAGCCGGAAGGGCAGCCATGAGCCTTCGGGCAGGATGAACTGGTACGTCTCCGGAAGGGTTCCCTCCTGGTAATAGAGGTTGCGCGCCGTGGCGGTGTAGTAGCCCGTGTTGTAATAGAATCCGGCGTACGCGGGAGGCGCATAGAGCTGCCCCGGCTTGTCATAGCTGTAGAACTGGAGATAGTTCATGTCGGCGTTCGTGAGCGTGCCGGTGAACTTCAGCTTGCCCGTGAGCACGCCGGTGTTGGCCGAAAAATCCACGGTCGCGATCTGGTCTTTCTGCACGACTACGTCCTTGCGGCCGACGGACATCGGCCAGCCCAGCGACTCGCGGTAATAGGGATAGGTCGACTTGGGATAGAAATAGCTGGACGCAACGAACGTTTGGGTCCCGGTCCGGAGCGAAGGAACGCTGAACTGGGCTGGGTTGGCATTAAGCTGGAAGCTCGCGGCCCCGGAGACCCGGTGATGGACGAAGGTGCTCGGATCGGGCAGATCGAGGAAGATCGAGCCCTGGACCGAGCCGTAATCGTACTGTGCGGGCGGCGGCGTGATGCAGTTCTCGGGATACTGTTCGCAGTACGGAATTGGCTTCTTGTAGTCCACGGTCAGGTACACATC
>MHEA01000150.1:760-1003 GCA_001805085.1 Nitrospirae bacterium GWC2_57_9 | reverse complement strand
AGGTGTTGTCGCCCCAGACGTAGCCGTAGATCCTGATCTGCTCGTTCGGCACGACCGGCATGATCCAGGTCATGTCCGGCGAGTACGGGTTCCCGGTGTACGCATCGGAGTAGGACTGCTCGTTCGTTGCCGTCGCGTCCTTCCGGGCATAGGTGCTTGCCGACCAGGTCGTATAGGGATCGCCGTTGACGGTGAGATGGAAGCGCACTGCTCCGCTCACGTCATAGTTGTTCGTGACCGTCT
>MHEA01000150.1:0-715 GCA_001805085.1 Nitrospirae bacterium GWC2_57_9 | reverse complement strand
CAGCGACCGCATAGTTGAAGTCGCCGCCCTGCACGGTCATGGAATAGGTGTTGCCGGAGCTCGTCTTTGAGGCGGTATTGCCGCCCCCCGTCGCGTTCAGCGAAAAGCTGCCCACGCTCGCGGATCCGCTGTTGATCGTGCCGGCGATATAGCCCGGGTTCAGGTCGATGTCGGTCGCGAACGAGATGTCCGGAGCCTGCAGAACCGCCACGACCGCGAGAACACAGAGTGCGAGTTGAACCGCTGCTCGATTCATCATTTTAGACTCCCCCTGGAACAAAGGTTATTGGACCCTGGTGCCCTGCACCAGGACCGTCCTGCGCGCGCCGGAATCATCGGAATACTCGATGCTCCAGACCGCCGACTCGTCCATGACCTCGGACGCGCCTTCCGCCGGCATGCCGACGGGGTGCATGACCTCCACCCGCTGGTCCCGTGACAGGTTCCCGATCAGGACGTGTTCTTCGGTAACGTTATTCTGCTCCAGAATGAACGCGACCACGTCCTTCGCGTCGCTGCCGCTCTTGTTCCGGACCGTGACCAGCAGATGCGCGGAGCCGGGTCCGCTCTCGGAAGGAGCGATCACCTTTCGATAGGCAACGTCGAACATGCTGTCCGTCGCTGCGAAAGCAGAACCTGCCGCGAAACAGAGAACTACCAAGATGCTGCTTGCAACCCTCCTCATAATCCCCTCCTCCTGTGAAGAAACAAACTG
>MHEA01000149.1:5191-5986 GCA_001805085.1 Nitrospirae bacterium GWC2_57_9 | reverse complement strand
CAGCTACCTCGGAATCATTGTGCGCGTGTATGCCGAAGGGCGTCTTGATCCTTTTCCTGACCGTAGAAATGACCTTTTCCACATCCTGCGGAAGCGTCCCCCCGTTCGTGTCGCACAACACCAGGCATTCTGCTCCTGCAGCTTCGGCGGCGAGCAGTGTTCGTACGGCGTACTCGGGATTTGCCTTGTACCCGTCGAAAAAATGCTCGGCATCATAGAACACTTCATCCATATGTTTCTTGAGGTATGCCACTGAATCGGCGATCATCTGAAGGTTTTCCTCCAGAGAGACCTTCAAGGCCTTGTGTACATGGAGGTCCCATGATTTGCCGAAGATGGTCGCAGCACGTGCGCCCGAGGCGATGAGGGCTTTCAGGCTCGGGTCCTCGGCGGCTTTGAGCCGGGCCCGCCGCGTTGCTCCAAAAGCGACGAGTGTTGCCTTTTTGAGGCGTACGCGGCGCATCTCCTTGAAGAACTCCACGTCACGCGGGTTGGACCCGGGCCACCCTCCCTCGATATAATGGATACCGAACTGATCGAGTCTGGCGGCAATGCGCACCATGTCCTCGACTGAAAAGTTCACATCCTCGGCCTGTGCGCCGTCACGGAGAGTGGTGTCGTATAAAAAAACTGTCTGTTTCATGGGATATTTAATCATTCCTAAGCTTTTCGAGATTGCGGAATTCAATAAAATACACCAACCATAAAGCGAATTCTGACACTGATAAATGCCGATAAAAATTATGAAGGATCCTGTTGTTTCATAATTAAATCAGTGTAAATCAGTGTCAAATG
>MHEA01000149.1:4524-5163 GCA_001805085.1 Nitrospirae bacterium GWC2_57_9 | reverse complement strand
TCCGCATTTCGAATTTGATCACGCCGCCTTGTCCATTTCGAACACTTCATGCAGCACCCGGACGGCAAGCTCGGTATACTTGGCATCGATGACGCAGGAAATCTTGATCTCCGAGGTGCTGATCATCATGATGTTGATCCCTTCCTTCGCCATCGCAGAGAACATCTTTGCGGCCACCCCGGAGTGAGAGCGCATGCCCACGCCGACGATGGAGATCTTGGCGATCTCCTCCTTGATGCTCACGTTCTTCGCCCCGATCTCGGCCACGACCTTCTTCATGACGTCTCCGATCTTCTTCGCGTCGGTCCTGGGCACCGTAAAGGACATGTCCGTCAGCCCCCCTTCGCCGATGTTCTGTATGATCATGTCCACGACGACGTTATTATCCGAAATAGTGTTGAAGATCTTCGCTGCAACGCCCGGCTTGTCCGGCACACCCTGGACCGTGACCTTTACCTGGTTCTTGTCGTAAGCGACGCCCGATACCACCACTTTCTCCATATCTGAATCCTCCTTGGTCACCAGCGTTCCCGGGTTGTCATTGAAACTCGAGAGCACCCTTACCGGAACATTATATTTTTTTGCAAACTCCACGGAACGCGTCTGGAGCACCTTCGCTCCGAGGCTTGCCAGCTCCAG
>MHEA01000149.1:372-4451 GCA_001805085.1 Nitrospirae bacterium GWC2_57_9 | reverse complement strand
GATGTCGCAGACATCGGCTTTCAGGGCCGCCGCGACGGCGACTGCGGACAGGTCCGATCCTCCCCGCCCGAGCGTGCTCACATCGTCCCGCTCGGTGATCCCCTGGAACCCGGCCACGACCGCTACCTTGCCCTCCTCGAGAGCCTGCTTGAGCCGTTCACCGGTGATCTTCTCGATCCGGGCCTTGGTATGCACGCTGTCCGATATGATGCCCGCCTGTCTTCCCGTAAAGGACTGAGCCTTGTGGCCCAGCGACTGGATCGCCATCGCCAGCAGGGCTATGGTAACGCGTTCGCCCGTCGATACCAGCATGTCCATCTCGCGGGGATCGGGATTCTCGCTCACCTGATTGGCCAGGTTGATCAATTTGTCCGTCTCGCCGCTCATGGCCGAGACCACGACCACCACATCGTGGCCCTCCTCCCTGGTGCGTACGACCCGTTTTGCCACGTTCCTGATCCGTTCCGGGTTCCCGACGGATGTGCCGCCGTATTTCTGAACTATGAGCACTCTCAAACCTCCTCGATCCGTTCAAAATGCAGAGCCAAAAGGGCAAGTCCGTTTTATTGGCATTTGCTTTCCACTCTGCACGGTGTTTTACTTGCTTTGAAGAAAATGATCCATCAATTGATGCCCATCCTTGAAAACCAGTGCATCCTTGCGGTATGCGATGCGCTCGTCATAGGTGACGGGATCGCCTTTCCGTTCCGCCGTATTGTCATAGATCGCGAACGGGACGGGATCGTTCGAATGGGTCCTGATCTCGAGCGGCGTGGGATGGTCGGGCAGCACCAGGATGCGATACTCGTCGAATTGTTTCATTCCGTGAATGATATTGCCGACGATGAACTCGTCAAAGTCTTCGATGGCCTTCATTTTATTCTTAAGGTCGCCGGTATGGCCTGCTTCGTCGGGAGCTTCCACATGAACGTAAACAATATCCTTGGTCTTGAGCGCCCACAGCGCGTGTTCTGCCTTGCCTACGTAATTCGTATCGATCCAGCCTGTCGCTCCCGGGACATTGATCACCTCGAAACCGGCGTAGATGCCGATGCCTTTCGTCAGGTCCACGGCCGATATCATGGCGCCTTCCATGCCGTATTTCTCCCGGAACGTGGGCATGCTCGGCCTCCGCCCCTGCCCCCAGAGCCAGATGCTGTTCGCCGGGCGCTTGCCGGTCTCGACGCGCTTCTTATTCACCGGATTGGCAGCCAGCAGATCGACGGAGGCCTCCATGAGGTGATTGATCGTCTCATCGCCCTCGCCCCGGGGCAGATAGTCCTGGATGTCCTTGTCCTGGATGTCGTGGGGCGGGGTGCATTCGATCCGGTCCCTCCCCCCTTTCCAGACCATCAGGTGGCGGTAGCTTACGCCGGGATAGAACCGGATATGATCGGTTCCCAGTTTGCTGTCCAGTTCTTCGATGAGGAGACGCGCGTCCTCGCTTCCGATATGGCCTGCGCTGAAATCCTCCATGACCGCGCGCCGGCTCTTCGCGCCGCCCGAAAACTTGCCGCTCGTGATGCGCAGCGTCACCAGGTTGCAGCGGAAGGCAATGTCGTCAGGTGCGAGTTCGACGCCTATGCTGGCCGCCTCCAGGGGAGAGCGCCCGGTATAGTACTTCCTGGGATCATAACCCATCACGGTCAGATTCGCCACATCGCTTCCCGGAGGGAACCCCTCGGGAACGGTGTGCACCATTCCCACCCGGCCCAGGGATGCGAGCTGGTCGAGATTCGGCGTCTTCGCGGCCTGCAGGCATGTTTTCCCGCCAAGATCCGCATGCGGACGGTCCGCCATTCCGTCTCCAAGCAAAATGATATATTTCATAGTTCGGGTTCGCCGCGATCAGAATCCGTGTTCTTTCCTGACAGGAATCATCAGGAAGCGTCTGTTTCGACCGCCTCGATCTTGACGCCGCGGTCTCTCAGATAGGCTATTCCTTCCTCGAGTTTGTTCTCTGCGCCTTCCAGCTCCAGCACTACTTCTCCGACTGATTCAGTGACCTTTGCGCGGCGGATATTCGGCATGATGTCGAATTTCCTGGCCATGGTAAAAATGACCGGTTCTTTGATCAGGTTCTGGGGAAATGTAAGCTTGACCCGCTTCGTAGCCATGCTTCCCTCCGCTGTGTGAAAGCGATGTTGCCGGACAGCATAAACAACGTGTCCTCTTTGAGTTCCCTGCACCAACTTGCAGGGAATCTCGATTCTTCAGGTCTAAATATAATCGTATTCGCTCGCTGAACTCGCAGCAAGCTGCGAGGACGTGCTGTTCCAGTTTCCTCCTGCGATCGCAGGCACGATCGAAATGGCGTCCCCGTCCTTGAGCGACGTTTCCTCCTTGTTCACGAAACGGATGTCCTCTTCGTTCACGTAAATATTGATGAAACGCCTGATCTTTCCGCCCTCGGACAACCGGTCCTTCATGCCCGGGTAGTCTTTGTCGAGGACATCGACGAGTTCGGCTACGGTCTTTGCACTGCATTCTACTTCGGCCTTCCCGTTCGTCAGCTTCTGCAACGGGGTCGGGATCCGTACCTTGATCATGAATTTCTCCTCCTGCGGCATCGTTCTTAAGCTATGTAGATGAGGGGCGCCGGTGCGTCTCTAAATCACGGACAGCTTCACTTCCTGCACCCTGCCTTCTTCTATGGAAAACCCCCGGGCCACGGGCCGGGCACGATCCATCAGGGAAACGATCATGTATACCGCGTCGGGATAATTGGGCAGTTCGGTGCCCGGCCAATATGCCTGTGCTATGTCCACACTTGAAGGATAGGCCTGCCCGGTGGGGTGGGAATGGAACAAACCGATCAGTTCGAAGCCGGACTCCCTGATATCCTTCATCACGCGGAACTGTTCCTCAGCGTCCATTTCATAATAGTCCGGGCCCGGTTTTGCGTTCCTCATGGGATAGACCTTTTCAACGCTGCCGTTCCTGCCGCCCAGCATCCCGCAGGCCTCGTTCGGAAGGCCGCTTCGGCAGTGAGCGAGGATGACCTCAAAATCCGATCTTTTGATATTCAGCATTCTTGATCATCCCCTTCAGGAAGGAGCATTGCAGATGCTCCCCGCGGGCCGTTCCCTGCGCTGCTCTGACCTTAATGGCTCAATGAACAGAACTGTTCATAATCGATCAATTCCTTGATCGTGGGCCGCTCTCCGCAGACCGGGCACTCCTTGTTCCAGGGGACCTTGACCGTCCGAAAGTTCATGTCCAGCGCGTTCCAGAGGAGCAGGCGCCCTTTGAGGGGCTGCCCGATTCCCAGCACCATCTTGATCACCTCGGTGGCCTGCAGCGTCCCGACCACCCCGGTAACCACGCCGAGAATACCGGCTTCCTGGCAGGAAGGCACCATGCCCGGAGGCGGCGGGACTTCGAACAGGCAGCGGTAGCACGGCCCTTCTCCCGGCACGATCGTCATCACCTGTCCTTCGAAACGGAAGACCGCTGCGCTCACGAGGGTCTTCTTCAACATGACACAGGCATCGTTGACCAGGTAGCGCGTGGGGAAGTTATCGCTCCCGTCCACGACGATGTCATAGTCCTTGATGATGTTCTTGATGTTCGCCGACGTGAGCCGTTCCTTGTGGGTCACGACTTTTACATCGTGGTTCAGGGTTTCGTAGGTTTCCTTGGCCGAGTCGGCCTTCAATACGCCGAGCCTCGCCGTGTTGTGCGCGATCTGGCGCTGCAAATTCGACAGTTCGACCCGGTCGTTGTCGATCACGCCGATCGTGCCCACGCCTGCCGCCGCAAGATAATACCCGACGGGGGACCCCAGTCCTCCTGCTCCTACCAGTACGACCTTTGCCTTGAGGAGTTTCTCCTGGCCGTCCCCGCCCACTTCGGGCAGAAGGATATGCCGGCTATAACGCAGTATCTGGTCTTCGGTAAAATCCATACCTCTCCTGAACAAAACGGATCGTGCTCATGCTGACCGGACTAGCCCCGACACGTCGGGACAGGCCGCGCCCCGTTTCCTAATTTTAATTAAGGAACGGGGAACCAAAACAATTACACCACGAAGGTCGCGAAGTACACGAAGAATTCATGAATAATCCGCGCTTTGATTT
>MHEA01000149.1:0-333 GCA_001805085.1 Nitrospirae bacterium GWC2_57_9 | reverse complement strand
TTAATGCTACTTCTTTTTTTCTCTGTCTTTTCGGACAAGGATTCGCCACTCTTTTTCCGCAGTCTGTTCTATCTTCAGGACCTTCTGCCCCTCGTTCTCCATGCTTTTGGGCACATTTTCCGAGGCCGGCCTGTGATCGGTAATGATCTCGAGCACCTCGCCCAGGCTCATTTTTTCGATGGCCAGCTTGGAACGGACGAACGTATAAGGACAGACCTGGCCCTTGATGTCCAGCGTTTTATCAGCCTTTATCTGGTCGCTCATAAATCACCCCGGCCTCTCCGGATCACCCCTGGCTTCCCTCTTCCACCCTGATCACGATCGTCGGGCCTG
>MHEA01000148.1:19789-20053 GCA_001805085.1 Nitrospirae bacterium GWC2_57_9 | reverse complement strand
CTGAATGGAACGGCGAATCCAGTGAATACCGGAGCGGCAGGGGTTTATCGTCGGGTGCCTCTGTCTGCACAGTCAATAAAGAACCGATACCGACCAGAGGGACCACTGTGCCGTCCTGCAGCATTGCGGAGCGAAGCCACGGGGAACGTGCAATCGGCGGGAGGTCTGTAAAAACGGTTTCCGAGAAAGCGAGACCGCCGCGGAACTCATCCACCAGCAGCCCGAAGCGGTCTGAGCCCGCCTCGTGGATCATCAGCCGCCCCT
>MHEA01000148.1:19111-19739 GCA_001805085.1 Nitrospirae bacterium GWC2_57_9 | reverse complement strand
AGGACCTGGCCCCTGTGCAGGGTGATGCCCCTGACGAACTGCGGAACGAGTGACAGTTCCGTTATCCGGCCTGCAGGCGCCGAATCCTCCTCCCCGCCGGCCGAAAGAGCGCCGAACACTTCATTGCCGATCCGGAATAGCCGGACCACCGATAAGGTCCTTTCCGGCTCCCGGGCTACGGTGAAGGACGCCCGGAAAGGCTCCTGATCTGCTCTCAGCAGTTGACGGTAGAGCATGGAGAGGTTGATTATGGGCACGAGAACACCGCTGCGGACGATGCAGGAAGAGATAAGGTCGGTCTTGAGGTACCCCGGCATCGGGAGGACCTCTTCCGGAGGAAGGGACAACGATTCCATCTCGCCGCCGACCATAAACCCTGTTGTCTTGTCTCCTGATGACGGGAGCAGGACGCGGCGCTTGCCGTCCTCGGAAGCCGGTGCAAGGCCGATGCAGACGGGCAGGTCAGCCAGGGTGACCGTCGCACCGTCGATAATGGCGATGCCCGCAATACAGGCGGGGCTGAGCGGAAGACGGTGCAGGGTGCCGGCCTCCCGGACCGAGATGATCTCGTCCTTCCAGATGCCATACTGCCGGCCGCTTGTTTCAATGAGGAGGATATCGCTCATAA
>MHEA01000148.1:16483-18941 GCA_001805085.1 Nitrospirae bacterium GWC2_57_9 | reverse complement strand
CCGAGACCACGGTATTCTTGAGCAGGATCGCGATCGTGACGGGACCAACGCCGCCCGGCACGGGCGTGATCAGGGAAGCTTTTTTCGAGACCGCCTCGAAATCCACGTCCCCGACGGTGTTGCCGTCGCTCAGCACGTTGATCCCGATATCCACGACCACGGCGCCTTCCTTCACCATGTCTGCCTTGATCAGGCCCGCCCGGCCCGTTGCCGAGCAAAGAATATCTGCCTGCCTGGTTTCAGCGCCCAGGTCCCTGGTCTCGCGGTGGCAGACCGTGACGGTCGCTTCCTTCACGAGCATCATCATGGCCAGCGGCTTGCCCACGGCAAGGCTCTTGCCCACGATCACGACCTTTCTGCCCTTGGGGCCGATCCCGTAGTGTTCCAGCATTCGCATGACACCATAGGGCGTGCAGGGCAGGAAGGTGGACCGGACGGAAAGGTTGAAGCCGGGTTCAAAAAGCTGCTCCGTGGATTCATCCGCGGACAACCGTCCGACGGAGATCGCGCCCTGGCCGTCGACATCCTTCTCGGGCGCGATGGCGTTCACGACCTTCCGCGTATCGAGATGCCGGGGAAGCGGCATGAACACCAGAATACCGTTCGCCCGTTCGTCGTTGTTCAACGTTCTGACCAGGTTCAGGATCTCGTTCAGGCTTGCCGTCGACGGCAAGGTATGATTGAAGATGTCTATGCCTGCCCGGGCTGCCGCACCGCGGATCGCCTGGTTATACATGTAGGAGGACCGGTCCTCACCGATCAGGACAAGGGCAAGGCCTGCCCGGATGCCGTGTTTTGCGAGCCTGGCCGTTTCCGCCTTCACGCTGGCGAGGATCTTCGAAGATATCTCGATGCCTTTCATTAACTGCACAATGCAACCTCCTCGTCACTCCGAACTTCGAGCTCTGAACTCCCGAATTCCGCACTCCCCACTCTGCACTACAGAGGCTCCGCACTCCGCAGACACGCCGTGTCCTTCCTCAGTTCCTGCCGGAAGTTCTCCACCTGATGCTCCTTCTCCTGGGTGTCCCAGCCGAGCGCCTGAGCGGCCATGCTTGCGATCTCCCCGATCCGGTCCTCTCCGCGGGTCGCGGACATGCCGAGAGGCATCCTGCGCAGCAGTATATCGGAAAGGGTCCGTGCGCCTTCCTCAACGGCGCTGTAGACCACCTGAGCATAGATATCCGGACATCCCGCTGAGATCTGCCCGCCCAGTCTGGAATCGCTCCTGGCCAGGTCGAGGATCTGTTCGGTCCGTGAACCGTATGTCCCGATCAGATGCCGGACCAATTCTTCTCCGACCGCGTGGTCGGCAGACAGCTCGGGGACGACTTGCTTCAGATATTTTTCATAGGGCATGGGGAGGCCGCCGGGGAAACTTCGTTTATCGGTAACACAGGCAGCCCTTATGCCGAGCAAAGAGCATGCTTCGTTCACCGCATCTTTTGCCATGTTGCGGTACGTGGTCAGTTTCCCCCCCGCGATCGTTATGATCCGGCCGGTCCTCCCCTCCCTGATCACCCGGTGCTTGCGGGATATTTTCGATTCGCTCCGGCCCGCGAAGGCGAGCGGCCGTATTCCCGCATAGGTGTAGTGGACCGCTTCCCGCGTTATGTTCAAGCCGGGCAGCACCCGTTTGCTTTCCGCCAGCAGATAGTCGACATCCTCGCGGTCCGCGTGCACGTTGTCGAGGTCGCTACGGTATTTCGTATCCGTCGTACCGATCAGGGAATGGGGCCCGAACGGTATGATGAAGAACATCCTGCCGTCCCGGGAGGTAATGAACAAGGCCTGTTCCGACAGCCTGGGCAGAACGAGATGGGTGCCTTTGGTCGGGTAAATGATCCTGTTCCCGTCGATGTTCCCCGTTTTCCGGACCGCATCGATCCAGGGTCCCGATGCATTGATCAGGACGCGGGCATGAAAGGTCCGGACCTCGTCCTTCAGCATATCCCGGGCAGAGACGGCGATCCTGCTGTCCCTTTCCTCGATCCGCTCGACGCGGGTATGATTAAGGAGCGTGGCCCCTGCTTTTTTTGCCGACAATATGTTCTCGATCACCAGGCGCTCCGGCATCATGATCTGGTGGTCGTAGAACAGGGCGCTGCCGGTCAGCCCTTCCCGGTTCAGCCGGGGCTCCAGCGCAAGGGTTTTGTCGCGGGCGGACGTGAAATAATGCGGGATATCCTGTTCATGGGACAGCAGGTCGTAGAGATGGATTCCCAGGGAGATTACGGCCCGGCTGTGGGCGTCCCCCTTATAGATCGGGATGACCAGTGGAATGGGATGGATCAGGTGCGGGGCCATCCTGCGCAGTATTGCCCGTTCCCGCAGGGACTCGGCTACAAGATCGACCTCGAAGTTTGCGAGGTAACGCAGGCCGCCGTGGATCAGGCGCGTGGTCTTGGAGGAGACACCGGAGGCAAAATCCTCCTTTTCGAGCAGCAGGCAGGAGAGC
>MHEA01000148.1:11261-16409 GCA_001805085.1 Nitrospirae bacterium GWC2_57_9 | reverse complement strand
GTCGTTCTCTGCTGCCCCCCTTGACATCGCTTCTCCTGTTCTTCTGACAGGCCTTTTTACGAACCTGTAGCACGCGCCTTTTTCAACAGATCGCGCAACTGCGCGGGTTTGTTGGTGTAGATGCCGTCGACTCCCCATTCGATGCAACGCTGCATTTCGTCTTCCTTGTCAACGGTCCATACATAGATGCCTATCTCCTCCCCGTGGCAGGCCGCGACCAGGGGCTCGGTCACGGTATTCTTCCTCAGGCTGATCAGGGAATATCCCTTTGACCGGTATCCGGCTATAAGGCGGGGAGAAAAGGTGTCGTAAATGACGGCGCAGGCGATCCCGGGCAGAGCGGCACGCAGGTTGCGGACCTCGGATTCCATGAAGGAGGAAACGACGACCGGTGCGAGGAGGTCCGCCTGTTGCAGATGGCGAGAGAGAGCGGTACCGGCGCCGTCGCTCTTGACCTCGATGTTGATGCGGACCTTCCCGGCGCACAGCCTGACGACGTCATCAAAGGACGGTATTGGCTCTCCGTTCCTGAGCCTGACGCCGGCAAGGTCTCGCGCTGTTGCCCCTTCAATATCGATGTCCGGGTCCGCGGTCCTGCCGGTCTGCCTGTCGTGCATTACGTACAGGCCGCCGTCCCTGCTCATGCGCAGATCGAGCTCGATCATGTCCGCGGGGACCGCAAGGGCAAGCCTGAATGCTTCGAGGGAATTTTCCAGTGCGTTGGAGGAATCGCCCCGATGGGCAATGATAAGCGGGATAGGCATTCTCATTATACCTGATCATGAGGGAAAAACTATTTTCCCACGACCTTCTCGATGATCCTGTCCTTGATGTCCTTGATGTGTTTTACCAGCGTTTTGGGAGCAGCCTGGCTCAGAGAGGACCGGAAAATGACCGTCCGGATCGAAACGAGCTTTTCGAGCGCCGCCGTCTCTCCCTGGCGGATAAGCTCGCGGGGATTGCTGAAATCAGCCCAGTGGGTCGCGCCTACGGCAGGATGGATCACCATATCAGCTTCCCGGAGCAGGAGCTCGTTCAGATAGATGCGGGAGACCGCATCCGCCCGCATGACCACGTCGAGCCCGAATTTTTCTTCGAACCTCCCGATCTCGCTCGACACGTCCACGGCGATCACGATATCAGCGCCCATGTCCCTGGCGCAGCGCACGGGAACCCGCTCCACCCAGCCGCCGTCCACCAGCAGCATGTCGCCGTCTGCCACAGGGGGAAAGATCCCGGGCAAGGCGCAACTGGCGCTGATCGCACGCCGCAGCGGGCCGCTGCGGTAGACGACCCGTTTGCCATTCCGGATGTCGGTGGCAACGCAGGCGAAGGCTATCTTTGTTTCTTCGATGTTGGAGGCGGGGATCAGGGGATAAATGAATTCTTCATATTCTTTTTCGGATATGAAGGCGGGTTTCGTGGCCGTGATTCCCCAGAAATATCCCTTCCGGATCAGGTTCGCCATGTCGCTGAAAAAGCCATGGTTCCTGCTTTCAGGCTGTTCGAGCCTCCTGATGAACTCGAGCCGCGTCTTGCGCGAGCGAAAACTGCGCAGATACTGCTCGATCCGGGCTGTCCAGTAGGAAGCGTCGGGTTGGGACGCATACAGTCCGCCGATCAGCGCGCCCAGGCTGGTGCCGGCGATCATATCGATGGGAACTCTGGCGTCCTCGAAGACCTTGAGCACTCCGAGATGGGCCAGACCGCGCGCGGCGCCGCCGCCCAGTGCTAAACATACCTTTGGTTCCATCACTGCTCCTCGTGCCGAAAACGGCTGGGGAAACTATAGCATTCCCGAACAAAAGTGTAAAGGAGCGAATTAGTATATATTGACCTGAAGGCCGGTTTCATGGTATGAAAAGGGCTGTTTCCGGAAGCGGAGCAGGCTGCGGTCTTTACTGTTTCCGGGACAGACGTTGTTCCTCTTGATGAAAGGCGGGTCTGAAAGAAATGAGCAACGAAAAGATACTCGTAACCGGCGGAGCCGGCTACATAGGCAGCCATGTGGTCCGGCAGTTAAACGAAGCCGGCCGCAGCGTCGTCGTGTTTGATAATCTTTCCAGCGGGTTCTCCGACGCGCTCATCCACGGCGAGGAGCTGATCAGGGCGGACCTTGCCGACGGGGACGCCCTCGAGAATGTTTTTCGGGGCCACCGGATTCGGACGGTCCTCCACTTCGCGGCTTCGATCGTGGCACCCGAGTCCGTAAGCGATCCGCTCAAATACTACAGGAACAATACCTCGAACACGATGAACCTGCTCTCGGCATGCATTCGGTCGGGCGTGGAGCGGTTCATTTTCTCGAGCACCGCGGCGGTCTACGGGATCCCGCCCGGCGGGGTCGCAGGCGAGGATTCGCCGACGGTCCCGATCAACCCCTACGGTTCCTCGAAGCTGATGATCGAACAGGTTCTGAAAGACGTCGCTCATGCTCACGGCCTGCGGTATGTGGCACTGAGGTATTTCAACGCCGCAGCTGCGGACCCGCAGGGGAGATTGGGGGAGCGGCATTCACCTGAGACGCACCTGATCCCGCTGATCCTGCAGGCCGCCAAAGGGGAGCGCGAAGGCATAACCGTGTACGGCACCGATTATCCCACGCCCGACGGCACCTGCATACGGGACTACATCCATATCGAAGACCTCTCTGCCGCCCATCTCGACGGGCTCAGGTATCTGGAGGCGAACGGGGAATCGGCGACTTTGAACGTCGGATACGGCAGAGGCGCGAGCGTAAAGGAAGTCATCGAAACCGCGCGCGTCGTTACGGGCGTAAACTTTCCGGTACGGGAAACAGCGCGCAGGCCCGGAGACCCTCCGACGCTGATCGCGAAAGCGGACCGCATACGGCATGTTCTGGGATGGAAGCCCCGGTATGATGATTTGAGGACCATTGTGGCAGATGCGTGGCGCTGGGAACAAAAAAGACCGGGCAGAACGATTTCGTGATCGAGGCGGGCCAGCCGGTGCCTCCTTGGCCTATCGGGCCGCTCCAATTGAAGCTCTCTGCAGCAAGTGAAGGTCCGTATAGGCACCCGCGGGGAATGAGCTCACTCCATAATTGAAGCTCCCTGCAGCAAATGAAGGTTCGTATAGGCATCTGCAGGGAATCTCGATTCTCAAGGTTGGAACAAGCTGCGGGGCGCTCACTCCGGAATTCAGCGGGACGCGGTAAAGATGTCCTCCAGTTGCTTTCCAATCCCGCTCCAATCGTACCGGCGGAGCACTTTTTCACGCCCCGCGGACCCCATCCGGCGCCGTTTATCGGGCGAATCGCAAAGTTGCTCGATTTTGCTGCACAGGTCCCTGCTGTCGCCCGCCCTGCTGATCAGTCCATCAGTCCCATCTGATACCAGTTGCGAAGGTCCCGGGAGAGAAGACACCACGACCGGTTTCGCCGACGCCATGGCTTCCAGGACCACGAGAGAGAACGACTCCATATACGTGGAGGGAAGGACGAGCAGGTCGCAGACGTTGTAGTACCGCGGCAGCTCTTCCTCGTGGGAAACGGGACCCACGAAGAAGACGCGGTCCTGCACTCCCCGCGTTATCGCCTCTTCCCGGTACCTTTCATCCGAATATCCACCGCCGACCACAAGCAGAACGATCTTGTCGTTCCTGAGCAGGGAAAGAGCATCGATCAGGACGTCAATTCCCTTGCAGTCCTGCAGCCTGCCCACAAAGAGCACGACCATTTTGTCCTGCAGACCGTACCGCTCGACCAGAGCCCGGTCCTTTTCACGCGGGCAAAAAAGCTCGGCATCCACGCCGTTCGGGATTTCGACGACCTTTTCGCGATGGACCAGGGATGAAGCGCGCGAACTTGAGAAATGGGCCATGCTGACCGCGCCTATCCCGCTTGCCCTGCTCAGGATCTTCCTGAGCAGAAGGTGTTCGTACAGCCTGATGATCGCGCGTCTGGGTCCGGAGTCTCCGAAAGCATCACAGTGATAGCTTAAAAAATACTTCTGTTTCCTGATGAGCGAAGCCAGGTAGACATATTCGGCCGCCCCGAAAAAGGGATAGTGAAGGTGGATGAAGTCGAAACCGGCTAATCGGGTATAGAGCTGAGGGAAAAAACCTCCGGCGCCGTATATCAGGGGGGAACCGAGCCTGACGACCTTGAGACCGGGAGGATCGTCCGGAAAGACCCTGTGCTGATATTGGATGGTAAAGACGGTGACGTCATGTCCCCTGCGCGCCAGTTCCCGGGCATTATGAAAACAAACGCTGCCCATCCCGCCGAGCACGGGAGGAAAGGTGGAAACGATCTCAGCGATCTTCATGGATGGGACTACCGGGCTTCTGCCTGCTGCCCCGACGGGTCCGTGCGCCGGGCCGAGCGGCTTTCCAACCATCCGAAATACGCTTCATAGCCGGCTATGAATGCAATGAAGAAGCCGATGGAAGGCATATAGAGACGATGTTCGAAGATAACATCCCTGATGGGAACAAAGCTCTGTACCGGCGAAAGGCCGATATAGAACCAGGCGACGCCGAAGGGCACCAGGAGCGAGCCTTTTTTGCGGTACAGCCAGAATGCACAGACAATGACGGCGACATGGCCGACGAAGGAAAGCAGGGTCGGGAACTGAAGCAGCGTCGTGGCGATGGGGTAGTCATAATCCAGGTTCTGATTGATGGGCAGGAACAGAAGCCTGATATAGGTCCATATGACATTTGCCGAGGTCAGCAAATAGGTGTACGCGGTCAACTGCGGCCCGGTGCCCGCTTCGGGCATGTTAAACCCGATCGTCGAATTGGTGCTGGCCGTCAGACTGATCGAGTAGAAGAGCGGCACCCATGAAACCAGAACGAGAAGATATCCTTTCCAATGTGCTACAACGCCCTTCAGGCGCCCCCCGGAAAGGAAAAGCAGATCGTAAATAAAAAGAAGCGCAGGCAGAGTGACCGCCCACTCTTTCGAGCTGACCGCCAGGATCGCGGTGACGAGGGCCGCACCATGGAACCGAATGCTTTTCGACTGGGTGCCGCGGATGAACAGGAGGAATGTGGAGAGATAAAAAAAGGTGGCCAGCAGTTCGCTGCGGCTGATGATGTAGGTCACGGATTCGGTCTGAATGGGATGTACGCCGAAAAGAAGAGCACCGAACAGAGCCATCCTTCGCGCAGAATTCGAGTACC
>MHEA01000148.1:9258-11236 GCA_001805085.1 Nitrospirae bacterium GWC2_57_9 | reverse complement strand
CGTCACCAGAAGAAGCAGATAAACGAGGTAGCTGTTCATGATGTGGAAAGCAATATTGAAGATGTGCCACCCGATCACGTTCAGCCCGCTCAACTGATAGTTCAGCATCAGGGAAAGGCTCACGACCGGCCGAGCACCCTTCAGAAGGGTCAGGATATTATCGGTGGTTGCCCGCTTGATCCCGGGGTTCTCCGCGATCGCCGCGTCATCATCGAAGTGGAAACTTGCGGTGAACGTATTGGAATAGGCCGCCAGTATCATGCCGGCGATAAGAATGAAGGCCAGAAGACTGAATTTCCTTGAGGACTCGATTGATCTGATCGTTTCGCTTAACATTCCCACGATTTTGTCTCCTTCTCGGCAGAACATCTGAAAAAATGTATCACTCTCGTTTTACAAAGTAAAGCAGATAGTGAAGCTCGTCAATCCTTCTTTTCCCCGTCCGCACGCCGCAGGTCCTGCACTTCCTGCCTCAGCAGTGCCAGCTCCTGTGCCAGTTGCTTGTTCTTCTCGTGCAGCCCGGAGATGACGACGGAAAAATGGAGCGTGATGAGCAGCAGGAACAGGAAGGCCAGCAGAAAAAGAAAAGAAGGCGGATAAAAGACGCCGACCAGGTGGGAAACATACTCCAGCAGATGCCTGGACAGGGAAAAAGTAAGCAGCACAATGCCGGAAAGAAGCCAGAGCAGCGAATACCGCTCCTTCAGCCGGCCTCTCCTGATCAGATCCACAACAACGATAAGCACTGCGGTGCTTCCCGCCACCGCCAAGAGGGTCAGCAAGTCCATCGTTCTACCTCACCTTCTTCATGAGATCGATAAATATGGCCAGCAGAACCTTCGTCATGTAATAGAGGGAACGGAGCGGCGTAATGGAGGATATTCCCCCTGTCCGCTCCTGCATCATGACCGGTATTTCCCGAACCCGCAGTTCGCGCTTATGCAGGAGCACGAGTGCTTCAACCTCCGGGTAGTCCTCGGGGTAAGTATGGGCGAAGAATTCGATCACCTTGCGGTTCGCGGCCCTGAATCCGGACGTGCTGTCCGTTACTGTCGTATCAAGGATGCGGGAGAGAATCACCGAGAACACTTTGATGCCCATCCTCCTGAACAGTGGGGCAGTATAACTGCCCGGCACCAGGAAGCGCGACCCTATCACCAGATCGGCCTTTCCCGACGCCACCTCATCGATCAGTTTGTGAATCTCTTTCGCAAGGTGCTGCCCGTCGCCGTCGAATTGCACCGCCACTTCGTACCCGTTCCGCTCTGCATACAGATACCCGGCCTGGACGGCACCGCCAATGCCCAGGTTGAAGGGAAGAACGATGCATCGCACACCCTGATCCCGGGCGATCCGACCGGTCCCGTCGCAGGAGCCGTCGTTCACGACGAGCACTTCGGCCGAGGGGACATGGCGCCGGAGGTCCCCGATGACGCCCGCAAGGCTTTCCTCCTCATTATAGGCAGGGACGATGATGAGCGTTTTCATAGTAGTGTGCGTGATCCTGATGATGCCCTCGCTGACACCCGTGCACTGACAAGAAAGTTTTCAGCAGAAAGATTCCATTTCACGACCTTATTCCGCTTTTCTTCGCCAGCCATCCCAGGAGCGCCCAGGTCCAGACAGCGTTCCGCAGCAGGTGGACGAAGGGCAGAAATACGGCCGTAGCATCCTTATGTTTTCTGATGATCGGTATCGTAAAGGCAGTCCTGTCGGCGAGAAGCACCGCCAGGAGAACCAGCGCTGTTCCCAGCATGGCGATCACCATGGTGGAGTGACCGGGAAAAAGGGAGGAAAAAGCCGCGGCCGCGAGCAGGAGCATGGCGACCAGGGTTATGGGGACCTGGAGGATCATTCGCAGACCGGACACACTGTCACCGGTGATCTTATCCTGGTGCTTGCTGACCAGCTGCATTCTCCCGTAGGCCGACCGGTACTGCTGCCTGATGTAGCTCTTGATGTCCGCCTTCCAGTAATG
>MHEA01000148.1:7969-9247 GCA_001805085.1 Nitrospirae bacterium GWC2_57_9 | reverse complement strand
CATCCTTCCTGAAAACAAGCCGGTACCCCGCCTGCAGAAGTCGATAGCTCATATCGTTGTCATAACCATAGCGGAAGGCCGTATCGAACAGGCCGACCCGGTCCAGAGCGTTCTTTCGATACGCCGTATCACCGGTGCAGACCTGGGTGACATATTTATCCGGGATATCGTCATACCGCTTTTCCACGTCATAGCCCATCATTCTCGCCCAGAAAGAGACCGTGTCCGGGGTCCGGTAATATCCCTGCACCGCGCCGACGTCCGGGTCCTTGAACTCTTCCAGAACCGTGCGCAGCCAGTTCCGGTCCAATACAACGTCGGAATCGATACTGCAGATGATGCGGTATCGTGCTGCAAGGAACCCCCTGTTGGTGGCGGCAGCCGCGCCCTGGTTCTCCTGGTTGATCACGTGTATCTTGCCCGCCGCTTCGAAGGGCGTGATCACTTGGGAGGACCGGTCCGTGCTTCCGTCGTTCACGACGATGATCTCGAGCGCCCCCCCGAAATCCTGCTCCAGGACGGCTTTCAGCACCTGCTCGATATGGGCTTCGGCATTGTACAGGGGGATAACGATGCTGACCCCGTCCTCATGATGTTCCATCGAGCCCCCGATATCCTTCAGAGAGAACCATCCACTGCCGGGACAGCCTGCTTTCTGTCCTCGCTTCTTCGATAGCGGATGATCGCGTAATACATGACCGCATAGGCGGCGACAGCAGCGATAAGCCCGACGACAACGGATCCGGCTACGAAAGGCCATAGGTAGGGAGCCAGGATTCCGTAGGCGTTCCGGAAGGACAGTTCATTCCAGGCAATGGAGGGAACGGCGCCGTCTCCTCCGGTAATCTTCGTTCCGAACCACAGACAGAACCCGTACATCGGAACGATGGTCCAGGGATTGTTGACGAAAGCTCCGGTGAACACGACAAGTTTGCTTAAGCGGAACATCCACGCGAACAGAAAGCAGCTGACGGTATGTAGACCGATGGTGGGAGTGAAGGCGATAAAAACACCGACGGCGAAGGCATACGCCAGCCGGTTGGGTGAATCATTCAATTTGAAGATGCCCCTGATACGGTCTCTTACATATTTCATGACTATAAAACCATCCTCTTGCTCTTCGTCCGGCCGGCCGGATCCTTCCGGAAATGGTTGTATCCGGCCGGTGCAAGCGTCTGTCTTCCGCCTGTGCTGTCGACCAGAAATATCGTCCTGCCCGGGGTGATTTCCCCGATCTCACTTACGGGAAGCCCCAGGGAGCGGAGTCTTCCAAGGCGA
>MHEA01000148.1:4403-7952 GCA_001805085.1 Nitrospirae bacterium GWC2_57_9 | reverse complement strand
CAACAACTCGTAGTCCTCGCCGCCGGACAGAGCATAGTGGAGCACGGGCTTCGGCAGGTTCGGGGACGTCCGTTCAAGGGCTGCCGAAAGCGGTATTCGCCCGGCCTGAATCTCAGCGCCCACACGGCTCTGCTCGCAGATATGGGCGAGATCCGAAGAAAGACCGTCACTGAGATCGATCATGGCGCTTGCGCACCCGGCATCTGCGATCAACCGGCCTTCAGCCAGGCGCGGGTTCGGACGCACGTGCCGCTTAATGAGGCGTTCGATTGCGGCCCGGGAAGGCGGTATCGCTGATTTCGACATCCTCGCTCCGCGCTGAAGCCGGCCGTGATCGTTCCTGTCGGGGTCGTTCCGGATGCGGAGGAACTCCAGTCCCGCTGCGGAGTCTCCCAGCGTGCCGGTCACGAAAATGCTGTCACCCGGCCGTGCCCCCGCGCGGGTGATAATGCGACCCTGACGGACCTCTCCTATTGCGGTAACGCTGATGAATAATCCATTGGGGGAAGAACAGGTATCCCCTCCGATCAGCACCGTTTTCTGAGCCCGGAGGAGACGATTGAAGCCGCGGTAAAAATCAAGGATGTGTTCCGGGTCTGCTCTCTTCGGAATGCCGAGAGCGGTCAGACAGAACCGGGGCTTCCCTCCCATGGCCGCGATATCGCTCAGATTCACGGCTGCCGATTTCCATCCCAGGGAATACAGGTCCGTGAAGGAAAGATCAAAGTGGATATTTTCGAGCAGGAGATCGGTCGTAACCAGAATCACGCGGCCGGCGGACAGCTTCAACGCCGCAGCGTCATCCCCGATGCCGACAAGCGCGGATGCGTTTTCCCCGTGGGACAGATGCCGGATACGCTTGATCAGACCGAATTCGCCCAGGTCGGATAACCTCATTTTTTTCTGGAGCCGGTTATTGATCCTTGGCTGAGATTTCCGCAAACACACCTTCCAAAGCCGGTCCGGAGCGGGAAAGGGAAAGCGCCAGATCCGCAACAAATTCGCGCATCAAACTGCATCAAACTCCGATACCGGTCGATGCGTGGTCGCGGCGACTTGCATTCACAACTGCCTGCTTTCCTAATGCGTCGCTTTCGACCGTCCCGGCAGTTTTTTGCGCATAAGCCGCCGGCCGCGAGGCCGAAGCGCCGACTTGATCACATCATCCATGGTAGCGGCAAAAATGAACTGCATATCCTTCCTGAGATACTTGGGAATATCGTCGAGGTCCTTCTCATTCTCCTTGGGAATGATCATGGTCGTGATCCCGGCCCGCCGCGCCGCAAGGGTCTTTTCCTTGAGCCCTCCGATGGGCAGGACCCTGCCCCGCAACGTCACCTCTCCGGTCATGGCAAGGTCCTTCTTGACGGGAGCGTTGGTAAAGACGGACGCGAGTGCGGTCGCCATCGTGACGCCGGCTGACGGACCGTCCTTGGGAATGGCCCCGGCCGGGACATGGATATGAACGTCGGTTTTGCCGAAGACTTCCGGCTGAATCCCGAGCAGGCCTGCCCGGGAACGCACATAGGTGAGCGCCGCATGCGCCGATTCCTTCATTACGTCGCCCAGATGCCCGGTCAGCGTGAGGTTCCCCTTGCCGCGCATGGTTGTCGCTTCTATGTAGAGGATGTCCCCGCCGGTCTCGGTCCAGGCCAGACCCGTCACCACTCCGATCTCATCCTTCTCCCGCTCGACCTCGGGCAGGAACTTCGGCACGCCCAGGTACTTGTGCAGGTTCTGAGGCGTGATGGTGAACAAGCCGGTTTCTCCTTCCGCGACCTTTCGCGCGACCTTGCGGCACAAATGGCCGATTTCGCGCTCCAGATTCCGGACCCCTGCCTCGCGCGTGTATTGCGCGATAACCTGGAGCACGGTCTTGTCCGGAATGGCGATGTTCTTTTCCGAGATGCCATGTTCGGTCAGCTGCCGCGGGATGAGATAGCTTTTCGCTATTCCGAGTTTCTCCTGCTCGGTGTAACCGGAAAGATGAATGATCTCCATGCGGTCCTTGAGCGGTCCCGGGATCGGATCGGTCATGTTCGCGGTGGTGATGAACATAACCTTGGACAGGTCAAAGGAAAGACCGATGTAGTGATCGCTGAAGGAGTTGTTCTGCTCCGGGTCGAGCACTTCGAGCAGTGCTGCAGACGGGTCGCCCCGGAAATCGGCCCCGATCTTGTCGATCTCGTCGAGCATGAAGACCGGATTGTTGTTGCCGGCGGTCTTGATACCCTGGATGATCCTCCCCGGCAGCGCGCCTACATAGGTCCTTCGGTGTCCCCGGATCTCGGCCTCGTCGCGCACGCCACCCAGGGAGATGCGGACGAATTCGCGGCCGAGCGAGCGGGCAATGGATTTGCCCAGGGAGGTTTTGCCTACCCCGGGAGGTCCGACGAAACAGAGGATCGGTCCCTTCATCTTCTCCTTCAGCTTCCGGACGGAGAGGTATTCAAGGATCCGTTCCTTTACCTTTTCCAGGTCGTAATGGTCTTCTTCAAGCACCTTGTGGGCCGCCTTGAGGTCCAGGTTGTCCTTGGTCGCCTTGCTCCACGGAAGCTCCGCGAGCCACTCGATATAGGTGCGGGTCATCGAGGCCTCGGCCGCGTCGGGATGCATGCGCTCCAGCCTGCGGAGTTGCTTTTCAGCCTCCTTGGCCGCCTTTTCCGGCATCTTTGCCTCTTTGATCTTCTCGCGCAGCTCCCGCATGTCCTCGGAGCGGTCGTCCGTCTCGCCGAGCTCGCGCTGGATCGCCTTGAGCTGCTCGCGCAGGAAGTACTCGCGCTGGGTTTTGTCGATCTCGCCCCGTACGTCGGCCTGGATCTTCTGCTGCATCGAAAGCAGTTCGATCTCCTTGCCGAGGGCCTCATTGATACGCTTGATCCGTTGGATCGGATCGGTGATCTCAAGGATCTCCTGCGCCTGTTCCACCTTGAGCCCCATGTTGGCTACGGCCAGGTCGGCGAGTTTGCCCGGGTCGTCGACGTTCTCGATCACGACCATGATATCGGGAAGGATCACCTTGCCGAAGGAGACGAGCTTCTCGATCTGCTCCTTCACGTTGCGCATCAGCGCCTCGGTCTCGAGATTGGCCTCTGCCTGCACATCGGCAAAGGTTTTGATCTCGACCTGATAAAAGGGCTCCTTCTGCAGAAATTTGACGGTCTTCGCCCGCGCCACGCCCTGAACCAGGATCTTTATGCGCCCGTCGGGCAGCTTCAGCATCCGCATGATGACGCCGACCGTGCCCACGGAATAGAGGTCCGAGGGCGAGGGATTTTCGACATTGATGTCCTTCTGCGAGGTCAGGAAGATCATGCGGTTCCCTTCCAGCGCGACCTCAATGGCCTTTATCGACATTTCCCTTCCGACAAAGAGCGGCAATACCATATAGGGGAATACCACGATGTCCCGGATCGGAAGCAGCGGCACCTTCTTGGGTATTTCTATTGACTGCTGGAGATCGATGTTTTTTGTTTCTGTCTTAGCCAAACCATCCTCCTCATGATGAACGCGACTTGGGCAACCACAGAGCCGCCCCTTCTCGGTCCC
>MHEA01000148.1:0-4360 GCA_001805085.1 Nitrospirae bacterium GWC2_57_9 | reverse complement strand
TCCGAACTCCGAGTTCTTCAGCCCGAATTCGACGGTGGCCTTCAAGAACCCCAGTTTGTCGCCTGCGTCGTGCCGGATCCCCTTGAACTCAAAGGCATAAATAGGCTGCTTGTCCATGAGCAGCTTGAGCCCGTCCGTCAGCTGGATCTCTCCCCCCTTGCCGGGCTTCGTCTGCTCCAGTGCCGGAAAAATGCCGGGCGTAAGGATATACCGGCCGATGATCGCCAGATTGGAAGGCGCTTCCGAGGGAGCCGGTTTTTCCACCAGGTCCCTGACGAGATAGACGCCGTCTTCGATCCTTTTGCCGTCTATGATACCGTAGTGCTGGGTCTGCGTTTTCGGAACCTTCTGGATCGCAAGGATCGTGGAAGGGTACCTTTTATAGACCGTCATCATCTGGCTGAGGACCGGAATTTCGGCATCGATAATATCGTCGCCGAGCAGTACCGCGAAGGATTCGTCACCGACGACCCGTTTCGCCGTCAGTACGGCATGTCCCAGTCCCAGCGCCTTCTTCTGCCTGATATAACAGAAGGTGACCAGGTTGGCGATCCGTTGCACCTCGGACAGCAGTTTATGCTTGCCTTTTGCCTTGAGGTCTTCTTCAAGCTCGAAAGCCACATCGAAATGGTCCTCGATGGCGCGCTTGCCCCTGCCGGTGATCAGCACGATCTCCTCGATACCGGAAGCAACAGCCTCTTCCACCACATACTGGATCAGGGGCTTGTCGACCAGCGGCAGCATCTCCTTGGGAGACGCTTTCGTGGCCGGCAGAAACCGGGTCCCGAGCCCTGCGGCCGGAAAGATCGCCTTTGTTATGTCTTTGTTCACTCTTCTCCTCATTGAAGCCCCCCTGCAGAAAATAAGTTTCTATAGAAGTCTGCAGGGACTTCGATTCTCAAGGCTGGAGCATGATCGTATTCGCTCGCATTCCCGGCAGCAAGCGCGGGGAATACGCTCACTCCGGAATTCAGGTTGAAGCATTCTAAGAAACTGCCCCCCAAATGTCAAGGACATCCCGGGTGACGCCTATTTCGGTACCGGCACGCTGCCGAGAAGATACTTCAGGTTCTCGTCATCGAACCGGACGCCGAGCCCGGCGAATCCCGTCGCCCGGTCCCTGTTCAGGAAATTATCGTAGCCGGCGTTGACGAAGAACAGGTTGTTGAGACTGACGCTGACTGCTGCCTTCATGTGGGTGTTCTCATTATTCCTTTCTTTGCTGTTGAAGTTCCAGGCGTCAAGGCTGAACTTGATCCTGTCGTTCAGCAGATAATAGTCGGCCGCAATGCCTCCCGTGGACTGGATGATTCCCAGCCGGGCGGCAAGGTTCCCCCACCGCTTGACGAACTCCACGCTGAACTTGAACTTGTCCTCATAGGTTTCGGTGACCGTGGTCGCGCCCGGCGGAGTGACCGTTGTTTCCGTTCTTGTATATTCTCCAAAGGGATCCGAGGTAAGCTCGACGAGATAGTACTGGTCCTGCTGTGGTTTGAGCTCGAGGCTGAAGAAGCTCTGCGATTCGGGGAACATGTATTCGCTTCGGAAAGCAATGATCGTCTGCAGACGTTCCACGCGCGAAACGTAGCTGCTCAACCCCTTTGCGGCGCTGTCGATATTGTTGTACATGCTGTCGTCACTGACCAGTTTCCCGAGCGTCCCCTCCCCGCGATCGATCTTCCTGGCCGCGCTCTCGATCGAGGCCAGTGCCAGCTCGGCGTTCTTCGAGGCTTCGCGCACGTTCTCCATGGTCACCTTCAGGTTCTCCCGGTTCTCGCCCACGACCCCGTTCAGGCTGGCCACCAGTTCGTTCAGGCGCAGGACGAGTTCGCCGCCGTCGGTCTTGAGCGTATAGGAGAACTCCTCGACGTTCGCCATGGTCTTGCGAAGGTCGATGAGGATGTCCTCCATGGAGCGCGCGCCACGCTCGGTCCCGAACACCTGCCTGAGCGAGCCCGTCACCTGCTTGATGTCGTCGGATATGGCGCTCAGTTGGCCGATCAGTTTGTCCACATCGCTGGGCGATACGGTTACCTGTATGGTCTCTCCCGGTTCGAGATTCCCGGGCTTCCGCTGACCGCCGCCTGGTGCCGCGCCCCCGGGTCCTGATGACAAGGCAGCGCCTCCTGCCGTACCTGCAGCAGGGATGATCTCCACGAATTTATCCCCCAGAAGCCCCTCGGTCTTGATGGCGGCCTGGGATCCCCGCTTGATCTGCACTGCCGCATCTATCCGCATGACAACCTTGGCGTGGCTGTCGATCAGCTCGACTCTTTCCACGGTCCCGATCAGGACGCCGGCCATGCGGACGGCGGCTTTCTCGTCGAGGCCGGATACCGAATCGAAGACCGCGGACAGGAGATAACCCTTGTTGGCGCCGAACTCATACTTCCCAACGATAAGGGTCATGTACAGGAGGATGATGGAACCGGCAAGCACCAGCAGTCCCACTTTTGCCTCTGTGTTCAGTTTAGCCATGCGAACTCCCCCTGACAAGATGCTGAGCGCGGAGCATATGGAACGAAGCCGGATGCTTGACCGAAGTTCTCTTCAGCGGCACTTCGTTCCCTTTCCGCACCGGTATTAATCGGCGGTTATCGGTCCCACGGCACTGCCGGTGATGAACTGGCGCACGATCGGGTCCGCTGTCTGCCGGATCTGGTCGGGCGTGCCCACTTCCAGGATCTGCCCCTTGTAGAGCATTGCGATCCGGTCGGATATCTTATAGGCGCTGTGCATATCATGGGTGATCGCGACTGAGGTAACGCCCAGTTTTTTTCGAAGATCGATGATCAGATCGTTGATGGCATCGGCCGAGATCGGATCCAGCCCCGTGGTCGGCTCATCGTAGAGGATGATCGCGGGATTGATGGCGATAGCCCGCGCCAGTCCTACCCTTTTCTTCATACCGCCGGACAGCTCCGCCGGCATCTTGTCCTCTATGCCCTTGAGGCCGACCAGCGCAAGCTTTTCCGTGGCCACCGCCCGGATCTCCTTGGCCGACAGTTTCGTGTGCTGTTTGAGCGAGAACCCGACGTTTTCCCAGACCGAGAGGGAGTCGAACAGGGCTGCCATCTGAAAGAGCATTCCGAACTTTTTCCGCGCCTCGTTCAGTCCATGCTGGTCCAGTCCGTTCAGCTTCAGGCCGTCAACGACCACGGTACCCTTGTCGGGAAAGAGGAGGCCGATGATATGTTTGAGCAGCACGCTCTTGCCGCTGCCGCTGCCGCCGATCACCGTCATGCTCTCCCCCTGCTCGACGGTGAGATTGACGCCCCGAAGCACCTGTTGCCGGCCGAAGCTCTTATGGAGATCGGAGACCTCGATCATGCTCATAGAGGTTCTCCGGTACGGCGTCCGGGGACGGGCGGTTTTGTCGTATGCGATCTTACCATAGGAGCGCTGACAGAAAGTAATCGAGGATCAGGATAAGCATGCATGAGACCACGACGGCGCCGGTCGTTGCCTTTCCCACGCCCTCCGCGCCGCCTTCGGTGTTGAATCCCTTGTAAGAACCGATAAGGCCGACGACGGCGCCGAACACCAGCGCCTTGATCAATCCGAACCAGATGTCCTTCACCTCGGTGTTGTTGATGCTCTGGTTTATATAGGTGACCGGATTGGTGCCCAGCACCTTTACCCCCACGAAATAGCCGCCCGAAATGCCGATGACCATACCCAGGATGGTGAGGAAGAACATCATTACGGTGCTGGCAAGGAACCGGGGGACGACCAGATATTTCATGGGGTTCGTGGCCAGGGTCTCAAGGGCATCGATCTGTTCGGTGACCTTCATGGTTCCCAGTTCGGCGGCCATGGCCGCCCCTGCCCTGCCCGCGACCATCAACCCGGTCAAGACGGGCCCCAGTTCGCGCGTCATCGAAAGCGAAACAACGGTCCCGATCAGGGATTCGGCGCCGAACCGTTTGAAGCCGGTATAGCTTTGGAGCGCCAGGACCATCCCGGTGGACAGCGCCGTTGTCAGCACGACCGGGATGGAATCCACGCCGATAACTTCCATCTGCTTCAGCAGGTTCTTGACGTAAAAAGGCCGGCTCACGGACCAGCGAAGCGTCTGGATGAGAAACGTGATCACCCTTCCCATCTCCGTGATCAGGGAAAAGATCTGCTCACCTATGTGTTCCAGCCATTTCATCATGTTTGCGCGCAAGAGCAGGTCCCAACGGCATTGCCCGCGTGATCGTTGCTATTCCCGATAGGACCTCGGAACCCGGCTGCTGATCCCGCACAGGACTTCGTAGGCAATCGTGCCGGTCCGGTCGGCGATATCCTCGGCAGTGATGCGTTCCCCGCCCTGGGCCCCGATCAGGGTCACCCGGTCCCCTTCGCTTACGCCGGG
>MHEA01000147.1:5647-6025 GCA_001805085.1 Nitrospirae bacterium GWC2_57_9 | reverse complement strand
CAAGGATTGCCCGTCGGTTCTCGGAAGTGTATGAACCAAAGAATTTTCTCGGCGATCTTGCCATGGTCCTTGCGGAGGCCGGGAGGCGGGAGGAGGCGCTTAAACAGATCGAGGAGAACCTGTCCCGTTTTCCCGACGATGTTTGGATTGTCATCAAGGCCGGGTCTGCCTTGCATGAACTGAACGAGGACGACCGGGCAATCGAGCTGCTGCAGCGGGCGTATGAGCTGTCGGCGTCGATGAGCTATGACCGGGACGGCGTCTTGGAACGTCTGGTGCCGCTCCTGCGCGAAAAGCAGCGGCACAGCGAAGCAGATGCCTTACTGGAAAAAGATCGTGAAAGCAGGAAACCGGTGCGGCCCGCGCAAACCGCGAAGG
>MHEA01000147.1:4477-5636 GCA_001805085.1 Nitrospirae bacterium GWC2_57_9 | reverse complement strand
AGTGCTGTTTGGGAAAGGAAGCGTGATTCATGGTGAGAAAGGCGGGAACAGAACAGTCCATGACCCTGCGCGAACTATCGCCCGATTTCGACGAATGGCCGGAACGGTGGATGGGACTGAAGGTAGACCTTGAGTACGGGAAGAAGCTGCTGCCGTACATGGAAGAATTCCTGAACAATCTCATCAAAAGGGACCTGTCCCGGAAGACTCTGAAAGACCATATCGACAACACGTGGCTGTTGGGCGGGTCGATCATCAGACAGGTTTCGACGTACGAAGAGTACAAAACCGCCCCGCTCAAGAAGCTTACGGCATCCGTTGAAACAGGCGGCATGCTGCCGGACGGATATGACGGCATGACGGAACGGGATCTTAAGGCGTTCGAAAGAACTTGCGAACTTTTCGAGGAATTTTTGAAGAAGACAACGCCGAAAAAAAAGCGGCGCGCGGGCTGAAGCCTTGCGGCGGCCGAATAAAGGAAAATATATGTTCATGCCACCGAATACCTACTGCGGCGACAGAGCCATGCAAGAATCATTGGAGAAATGCGGGTCCAAACGCACGCTCCATGAGGTCTACGGGCTGTTCTACGGCTGTATGGCCGCGCCGCATATGGTCCAGCCATCGGATTATCTTGAGGTTGTTCTCGGCAGGGAGGACGACAGAAAGCCCTTCGAGTCGCTGGATGATGCAAACAGGGCGATGGGAAACATCATGTCTCTCTGGAATCTCATCGCGAGTTGGAAGCCGGAAGAGGGAGAATATTTCTATCCCGATACGAAATATCCCGAAACGCTGGACGGCCTGAAACAGAATATTCAGGGAAACCTTGAGTTCATAAATTTTTTCGTCAAAGGGCTGGGCCTGGGCGGGCTGCAGGAGACGGATCTAACCGGGGACGTCAAAAAGGCATTTACGGATCTGGCAACGGCAAGCACCGTACAGGAAAAGCTGCTGGAGATGTTTGAGCGGGATAAAACAGCCAGGGAGAGCGATATAGCCGAGTCGAGGAAGCATGTCGCACAACTCGAGGAAGTGATGATCCACTGTATCGCGAGGATCAATGTGGGCCTCCGCGAATCAAGGATGGCCGAGGCCCGGGAAATGAGCGGGCGGGGAATCGCGGTCGGAAAGTCTGCACCAGCAAGCAGGGTCAAGA
>MHEA01000147.1:3356-4407 GCA_001805085.1 Nitrospirae bacterium GWC2_57_9 | reverse complement strand
GCATTCAGTGCAAAACACTTGACAAACGATAACGCTCAACATAGAATCGCCCCATGCCAAGAAAAGCCCGACTCGATGCGCCCGGCGCACTGCACCACATCATGGTGCGCGGCATTGATAAAACCAACATATTCGTAGATCACCAGGACAAAGCGCTCTTTCTGGAACGATTAGGAGAAAATATTGCAGAAGGGCAGTGTTCCGTCTATGCCTGGGTCCTCATGGACAACCATCTCCATATCCTTTTCAAAAGCGGCAAACACGGCATCTCCGCTGTCATGCGCAAACAGCTCACCTGGTACGCCCAATACTTCAATCACCGCCACAAACGCACCGGTCATTTGTTCCAAAACCGGTACAAATCAATCCTCTGCGATGAGGAGAACTATCTCCTCGCCCTGATCCGATATATCCATCTCAATCCCGTCCGAGCACAGATCGTCAAAACGATCGGGGAACTGGACCGCTATCCCTGGAGCGGCCATAGCGCAATCGTCGGAAAGGCAAAACGCTCCTGGATGGACATAGATACAGTACTGTCTCAATTTGGCGAGAAGAAGAAAAGAGCCCTGTCGGAATACCGGCGGTTCATCATGGAAGAATTCGGCCAAGACCGTAAGCCGGAGCTGACCGGCGGCGGGCTGATCAGAAGTCAGGGCGGATGGTCCAGAGTACTCGCTCTGCAGCGCGGCGGTAAAAAAGAAGAGGCCGACGAGCGGATATTAGGTGCCGGAGAATTCGTCCATGCGGTAATGCGCGAAGTGGAGGAGCGTCAGCTGCGGCAGACAAAACTCCGCAGGCGTGGCAAGGGGATCGTCGACATAATCCGTGAAGAGTGCGAGAAGCGCGGTGTTAACGAACGTGAATTGATCCAAGGGAGCAGACGGCAGAAAGTGAGCCGGACACGCGCAATCATAGCGCTGCGATGCAAGGAAGAAATAGGAAGTCCGGGAGCGGAAATAGCGCGTCATCTCGGAGTCAATACCTCCAGCATCAACCGCGCGGTCGAGAGAGCGGAGGGGCTGTCATCGGATTGATGTTATGCACCAAA
>MHEA01000147.1:3086-3308 GCA_001805085.1 Nitrospirae bacterium GWC2_57_9 | reverse complement strand
CAAGCATATCCCGATGTTAAACCCCCGAAACCCGGCAAATTCGCCTCTGATTGATTCAAACCAAAAACACGCCACTATTGAGACAGCAAAACCCTCTCTAAACAGCAGAGAGGGTTTTCTTTTTTGCCGCGGCCCGTGGACGGCGGATGTTTTCACTTTCAGGGCAGTGACCGGGGAGCCCTGCTTGGGAGACCGGGGCGGAGATTTGTCTATTTCTGCTTC
>MHEA01000147.1:1552-3073 GCA_001805085.1 Nitrospirae bacterium GWC2_57_9 | reverse complement strand
TCGCGGTCCTGGCCGCCTGGCTGGCCGGGGCTGCTGCCACTGCTTTTTGCCAGAACTCGGCTGCGTCTTCCGGCTTTTCCAGTTCGACATAGGCATTGCCTATTTTCAGATACATGGTCGCCTGGAAATCCTTATCCTGAGCGTACTTTGCCGCATTCTCGTAGTCTTCCACGGCGAGCTTGAGCGCTTTTTTCTTGCTGAACGACGGATTCGACTTCATCGTGTCCCATACGTACATATCGCCCCGGAGCGAATACGCCTCGGGATAATTGCGGCGTACCGATAAGGCCTTGCGGATGAATTTATCGGCATGTTCCAATCGGTCAATCGCTTCCATGGACCTGGCGCGGGCCAGATATATATCGGGTGATCTCTTGTGCCCCTTTTCCAGAATGTCGAGGTTATGATCGACCTCCTTAAACTTCATCTTCCATTCATTGTTGTTGCTGGTCTTCAGTTGCCGCAGCTCTTCGATCTTCGTCTGGACTAAAGCCAACTGCGAATTCAGGTCTCCGCCGTCCGGCAATGACACGTACTGCTCTCTTTTTTTCTTTCGCGAGAAGTCCGGCAGAATGCCGCTGTCCAGCGTGGCCAGCTCGATATTGCTCTTTACCAGATGCCCGTTCGATATCGCGTTCGGTGACGATTCCTTCTGCACAATGGCGCTCGCGGTCTTCACCTTGACGTCGGTGATCTCGATGGTGCCCGTTTCAATCCGTTCGATGTCGAGGACTTCCCCCGTTTTCGGATGTTTGATCACCCTGCCTTCCTGATACACGACGAACTGCATGCCCTTCTTGACGCCTGTCCTTTTGCCGAGGTCGATAAGGACCGTATTCCCCTCGCGCTGCACGATATAGCCCTCAAGGGGGAAATCACGGATGATCTTTTCCGCCATCTGGACCACGAGGTCTTCGAGCTTCGCGGCGCTCGTACTTTTCACGTTCTCCGCCGCTATGATGGAACTGCTCTCCACCTCTATGATCCGGGCGTTGACCTCCATGATGTTCTGGAACTGCATCACCGAGCCGGTGATGACGATTTTGGCGCCAAGCACCTTCCCGAGCCGGGAAGCGCTGCTTTCATCCACCAGTCCCGACACGCCCAGTTTCTGCTGCTCCAGGACCTTTTCCAGATATCGCCTCTCCACTACATCGAATCGGCCTTCCTTCACGAGCGCCGTAATGAGCCATTCGGCGACGATCTTGCCCATGTCATCGTCGCGCCTTGCGCCTTGCAGCTGAAAGTCCAGCACGGCTATCTTCGTTTTTTTGAACTCCGCTTTGGCGGGAATACCCATGAATAGCATGCATATGAAAGACAGAATTGAGCTGATCAGGATCCGTTTCATCTTTTTCTCCTCTGCTCCCGGGTTCGCAGTCCAACAACCGTCTCTTTTGGGGGCTCCCGGAATTCCTTGCGTCAAAAGTACCATAAATATGAGCGAAAATCAAACTTCAAATTCCCGGCGCGGGCTCTTCAAAGGGCGTGCAGGCGTATCGCCGCAAGACGCCCCTCCCA
>MHEA01000147.1:0-1485 GCA_001805085.1 Nitrospirae bacterium GWC2_57_9 | reverse complement strand
TTTATTATCGATTTTACTTTTTAAATTGAGCGCTTAGATCGATTAATTCTTTGAAAAAGAAAGAGATAGAGATGCCTGAGCGGTTCGCCAGGATCAAGAGACTGCCGCCTTACGTTTTCGGGATCGTGAATGCGATGAAGATAGACGCCCGGAGACGGGGAGAGGACGTCATCGACCTGGGGATGGGCAATCCGGACCAGGCCACGCCTCGTCATATCGTCGACAAACTGCTTGAGGCAGCTCAGAATCCCAAAAATCACCGCTATTCCGCATCGAAAGGCATCACCAGGCTCCGTTCCGCGATCTGTGATCGTTATAAAAAGCTCTTCGGCGTTGACCTCGACCCTGAAACAGAGGCTGTCGTAACGATCGGCTCCAAAGAAGGGCTGTCTCATCTCGCACTGGCCACGGTCGAACCGGGCGATGTGGTGTTGACAACGACACCAGCCTATCCGATCCATCCGTACAGCGTCATCATTGCAGGCGGAGAGGTCCGTTCGGTCCCGCTGAGGAAGGACGGCGATTTCTTCGCCGACCTCGAGGACGCATTCAAGCATACCTGGCCCCGGCCGAAGATGCTTATCATCAACTTCCCGAACAACCCGACCACGGCTGTCGTGGACGTGGGCTTTTTTCAGAAGATCGCCGACTTTGCCCGGGAGAACAATATCATCGTCGTCCATGACCTCGCCTATGCCGATCTTAACTTCGACGGGTACAAGGCGCCCAGCTTTCTGCAGGCAAAAGGAGCAAAGGACGTGGGCGTGGAGTTCTTCAGCCTGACCAAGAGCTACAATATGGCGGGATGGCGGGTCGGGTTCTGCGTCGGGAACAAGGAGGTCGTCGGGGCGCTCGTCAAGATCAAAAGTTACCTGGATTACGGCATGTTCCAGCCCATCCAGATCGCTTCCATCATAGCGCTGAACGGGCCACAACGGTGTGTGAAGCAGATATCCGATATGTACCAGTCCCGCCGGGATGCGCTTATCGGCGGGCTCGCAAAGGCCGGCTGGAACGTGGAAAAACCAAAGGCCACGATGTTCGTCTGGGCCGAGATCCCGGAGCCGTTCAGGAAAATGGGCTCCCTTGAGTTCTCGAAGCTCCTCATAAAACAAGCGAAGGTCGCCGTTTCTCCCGGCATCGGTTTCGGGGAATACGGCGATCACCATGTTCGTTTCGCCCTGATCGAGAACGAACAGCGTCTCCGCCAGGCAGCCAGGGGGATCAGGAAAGCACTGCAGAAGGGATAGCGAAGAAAGCTCCAAATCTCAAGCACCAAATGACAAATAAATTCCAATATCGAAGCACCAGGCCCCGAACGTCCGGTTATGGCAATTCGATAACGATTTTTTATTCTGGATTTGGATCTTGGGATTTGAGATTTTTGTTCAAGGTGGACGAATGACATCGAAGAAATCTATCAACGTAGGCATCATCGGGTTCGGCACAGTCGGAACAGGAACGGCCCGCATCCTGATCGAGAAC
>MHEA01000146.1:20093-25572 GCA_001805085.1 Nitrospirae bacterium GWC2_57_9 | reverse complement strand
ATTTTTAAAGAGATTATATGCGGGCAGCCGTTAACCGGGGATCATATTCCTGAATTCCGGTCGTTTGGCAATGCCCTGGAACCGGGCGTCCGACGACAGCATCCTGAGCTCCTGCTCGAACCTGCCGTTGCCGTTCTTGAGCGCCCTGTCAAGGACTTCGCTGGCATACTGATAATTTCCGAGCAGGTAATTTGCCTGGAACAGCATCCAGTCAACGCCGGGGGAGTTTGCGCGGGACAGCCTCTTTGCTTCCCGGAGATAGGCGTCGGCAAGGTGGTAATTCTTCTTCCCGAGCTCTGATTCGCCCAGGATCACATAGGGAACGGAATCTGCCGGCTTTGTTTTGACGTACTCCCGCAGGTACCCGAGCGCCTGCTCCTCATTTTTCTGGACATGAATGAAGTACAGACCCATGTACGCCTGGCTCGCTCCGAACTCAAGCGCCTTCCTGCAGAATGCTTCCTCCTGCTGGGGCGTGTTGTTCTCGCTTGCTGCAAGCGCCAGGTAGGCCCTGCCGATGTAATGGCGCGAACCTTGCGAATATTTTTCCGATTTGTCTACTTTGCCTGCTATTGCCTCGAACTGTTCGGCATCCGCAAGGGCCTCGAAATCCCTGCAGACCTTGTCCGTTGCTTTGCAACGAGAGCCTTCTCGTGCAAATGCGGATAAGACCATGCCCGCCATGATCAATGCTGCTGCCATACTGATGATAATTGCCTTCTTCATGAGCTTCCTCCAAAGATCAACTTTGATGCACAGAATTCTCGTAATTGTTGCAAAACAAATGCCTTTCGAAAATTTAAGAGAATCAATGGCTTATTTTTTTATAATTTAATACCATAGTATCATTTTAAGACACATTATCTTTCTTTGAACAGGGCAGCAGGAATCATAGAGAATTAATTATTTGTTTTTTTTGTCATTATTGCCCAATGGAATTAACGAATCAGGCTGACGAAATTTGTCACGTTCTGTGCAATATTGACCCGGAAGGATTGACCCTGATCAGGTAAATAGAGTAATATCCGCTTATGCAGAAATTCAGGATCCTATCTGATTTCAAACCCACGGGAGACCAGCCTCAAGCGATCGAGAAACTGGCCCAGGGCATTACCCAGGGGCTCAACCACCAGGTCCTGCTCGGCGTGACCGGTTCCGGCAAGACCTTCACCATGGCGAACGTGGTGGAGCGGGTGCAGAGGCCGACCCTGGTGATCGCCCATAACAAGACGCTGGCCGCGCAGCTCTATAACGAATTCAAGGAACTCTTCCCGGAGAACGCCGTCGAATATTTCGTTTCCTATTACGATTATTATCAGCCTGAAGCATACCTGCCGACCACGGATACCTATATCGAGAAGGATTCATCGATCAACGAGCAGATCGACCGGATGCGCCATTCGGCCACGAACGCCCTCTTCGAGCGGAACGATGTGATCGTCGTTGCCTCGGTCTCCTGCATCTACGGCCTCGGTTCCCCTGAAGCATACCACGGCATGCTGCTGTTCATCGAGAAGGGGCAGCGCATCGAACGGAACAAGATCCTGCGAAAACTCGTGGACATCCAGTACACCAGGAATGATTTCGACTTCCACCGCGGCACCTTCCGCGTGCGCGGCGATGTGGTCGAGATCTTCCCGGCATCCCACGAGGCGACAGCGGTCAGGGTCGAGCTGTTCGGCGACGAGATCGACGGGATCTCCGAGTTCGATCCGCTCCTCGGAACCCCGCTGCATAAACTGGAGAAGGTCGCGATCTATCCCGGCAGTCATTATGTGATCCCGGAATCGAGGATGAAGGCGGCCGTCGACGGGATCCATGACGAACTGCGGGAGCGCATCCAGTATTTCCGGAAGACGAACAAGCTGATCGAGGCGCAGCGGATCGAGCAGCGCACCATGTTCGACCTCGAGATGATCCAGGAGATGGGCTACTGCCACGGCATCGAGAACTATTCGCGCCATCTCTCGGGCAGGGCGCCCGGCGAACCGCCGCCGACGCTGCTCGATTATTTCCCCAAGGATTTTCTCCTCATCGTGGACGAGTCCCATGCCACGATCCCGCAGATCGGCGGCATGTTCAACGGCGACCGGGCGCGGAAGCAGACGCTCGTGGACTTCGGGTTCCGCCTGCCTTCCGCTCTCGACAACCGTCCCCTGAATTTCGAGGAGTTCGAGGCCCGCGTGCATCAGACCGTATACGTTTCGGCCACCCCGGCCAATTTCGAGACCGAGAAGAGCAAGGGCAGGATCATCGAGCAGGTGATACGGCCGACGGGGCTGACGGACCCGCAGATCAGCATCCGGCCGGTCAAGGGGCAGGTGGACGATCTGCTGAACGAGGTCCGGAAGCGGGCGGAATCAGGCGAGCGGGTGCTGGTCACCACGCTCACGAAGCGGATGGCGGAGGACCTGACCGAGCATTACAAGGAACTGAACGTCAAGGTGGCATACCTGCACTCCGACATCGAGACGCTGGAGCGGGTGGACATCATCCGGGACCTGCGCATGGGCAAGTACGATGTGCTGATCGGCATCAACCTCCTTCGCGAAGGGCTCGATATCCCCGAGGTCTCGCTCGTGGCCATCCTCGACGCGGACAAGGAGGGGTTCCTGCGTTCCACCCGTTCCCTTATTCAGACCATGGGCAGGGCCGCGCGGAACGTGAACGGCGAGGTCATTCTCTACGGGGACAAGGTGACAGACTCCATGCGCAATGCCATCAGCGAAACGAACAGGCGCCGCACCGTGCAGGAAGAGTACAATAAAGAGCACGGCATCACGCCGCAGTCGATCAAGAAGAACATCCAGGCAGCTCTCCGGACCATCTACGAGGGTGATTACTTCACGGTCCCGATCGCAGCGGAAGAAGCAGGCGAGTACGTCTCCACGGTCAACATTCCGGCGCTTATTGCTTCCCTGGAAAAACAGATGCGGGCCGCTGCCAAGGAACTCGATTTCGAAAGCGCCGCCGAGTTGCGGGACAAGATCAGGTCCCTGAAGCAGCAGGAGATGGCGGTGGGGGTGAAGGAGTGACGACCTTTAAAATAAATTTACCGCGAAGGCGCGGGGGACGCGAGGAAGTCAAATGCTTGAAGCTCGGTCCGCTTTCCCTGGCTTAGATCAATTTGTTCAATTCTTTTCGCTTCCTGGAGTCTTTCGCGCCTTCGCGGTTAAGGGTGTTGGTCCTGTTGGTCCTTCCACTCAATCACAGTACTTCTAAAGTCCGTCTACTTCACGCCTCCCTGCCCGAATAATTTGTGTTCCCTGTCTTCCCGAGTTATATTTTTATATGGCACGTTTATCAAAACATAAGATCTCACGCCGTTTTGGCGTTGATATTTACGGTACCGGGGGAACGTCCCTGCAGAGGCGGATCAATGTCCCTCCAGGCGGCATGAAGAACCCCCGCCAGCGAAAATCGGAATATGTCCGGCAATTGGCCGAGAAACAGAAAGTGAAATATATGTACGGCGTGCGTGAAGCACAGTTCCTGCGCTACTTCGAGAAGGCATTGCGCTCGAACGAACCTTCAGGCCAGGTACTACTTCAGACCCTGGAACGACGTCTCGATAATGCGCTTTACCGGTTCGGTTTTGCGCGCACCCGGCTCATGGGACGGCACCTGATCAGCTATGGTCATGTGCTGATCGACGGCAGGCGCGTGGACAAGCCGTCCTACCTGGTCAGTCCCGGCGAGAGCATCACGGTTACCGAGCAGGCGCTGAAGATCCCCGAGGTACAGGATGAACTGAAGGCGCACCGGAATCCTGTCGCCTGGCTCACCCGCGAAGGCACTACCGGGAAGGTCATCGGCTTGCCGAACCGCGACGAGGTCGGCATGGAGATCGACGAGTCTCTTATCGTCGAATTTTATTCCCGGTGACCTTTGCCATGAGAATTTAGAGTTGAAGCATTTCGGGGGAACAGCCGGTCCGTCATTCGGTTATCCTCTCCGGTATTGCTGGTCGATGATCACAGGCGCCAGCGCTGGGATCGAGCATCAGTTCTTCACCAGCAGGCTTCCTTTCCCGCCGGCGTTATTCCTCTCGCCAATTAGCCGTGTCCCTCTCGTCCTGTTCATGGTAAAATACTTTTGCTATGACCCTCGAAGAAAAACTGCAGAACCTGCCTGATGAGCCCGGTGTTTATCTTATGAAGGACCAGGCAGGGCATATCATCTACGTCGGCAAAGCTCTGTCACTCAAGAACCGGGTACGGTCCTACTTTCAAAAGGGCTCAAAAGGGGAAAAGACCGAGATCATGGTGAGGCAGATCGTCGACCTGGAGACGATCGTGACCCACACCGAGCTGGAAGCGCTGGCGCTCGAATCGAACCTTATCAAGAAGCACAAGCCCCGATACAACATCATTCTGCGGGATGACAAGAATTATCCGTACCTGCGATTTGATATAAAATCAGAATATCCCCGTCTTGAAGTGGTTCGGAGACTAAAGAAGGATGCTGCCCTCTACTACGGGCCCTATGTCCCGGCGGGCGGAATGTGGGAGTCTTTGGCGCTTATCCGACGGACCTTTCCGATCGCTCCTTGCAGGATCGAGTTCAAGTCAGACAGGCCGGCGAGACCTTGCATTCAGTTCCAGATCGGCCGCTGTCTGGCGCCCTGCAACGGCGAGGCCGACAAAACGCAATATCAGGACATGGTGAGCCAGGTCCGTCTCTTCCTGGAAGGGAAGAACCATGACCTTATCGACATACTGAAGCAGCGCATGGTGGATGCGTCGGAAAAGATGGAGTACGAACGTGCCGCCGAACTGAGGGACCGTATCGCGAAGATCGAGGGAGCCTTCGAGAAGCAGAAGATAATCTCTTCCGGATTCGAGAACCAGGACGTGTTCGGCGCCGCGTTCGAAGCGGGGCGCGCCGATATCCAGGCGCTTTTCGTCAGGAACGGAATGCTGCTCGGGCGCAAGGATTTCTATCTCGAGGACGTGAAGGGGATGACCGACGTGGAAGTGATGAACGATTTTCTCCGGCAGTTCTATGCAAAGGAGATGATCATGCCCCAGGAGGTCCTGCTCCCGGTGGAAGTACCGGACCTGGCAGTGATCGAGGCGTGGCTCTCCGAAAAACGGTCAGGCAGGGTGGAGGTGCTCGTGCCCCAGCGGGGCAGGAAACGGGAACTCGTGCAGATGGCCTCGGACAATGCTGCCCATTCGCTCCGGGAGCAGCTGCTGTCCGGGAGAAGCAAGGAGAAGATCCTGACGCGCCTCCAGGAGGAACTGGGCCTTACGAACCTGCCGCGCAGGATAGAGGCTTTCGACATATCCAACATCCAGGGGACCGACTCGGTCGCGAGCATGGTCAGGTTCGAGGACAATCTGCCCGCCAAAGGTCATTACAAGCGGTTCCGGATCAGGACGGTCCAGGGCGCCAACGACTTCGCGAGTATCGCGGAAGTAGTGGGGAGGCGGTACGCGAAGGCAAGAGAAGAAGGGAACCTTCCGGACCTGATCCT
>MHEA01000146.1:10906-20061 GCA_001805085.1 Nitrospirae bacterium GWC2_57_9 | reverse complement strand
CCCTGGATGTGCTGAAGGGCCTCGGGATCGAGGGGCCCGATGTGATCGGGCTTGCCAAGGCGCGGAGCGGTGAGGAGGGCTCGGACCGGGAGTTTGAACGCGTGTTCCTGCCAGGAGTGGAGGAGCCGGTCATGCTGGACCCCGGAAGCGCGACGACCCACCTGGTGGCGCGCGTGCGCGATGAGGCTCATCGCTTTGCCATCGCCTATCATCGCAGACTGCGGGAGAAAAAAGCGATCCGGTCCCAGTTGGACGACATCCCGGGAATCGGGGAAGTGCGGAAGAAGGCGCTGCTGCGGCATTTCGGGAGCCTGGAGAAGATCAAACGGGCTAGCGCAGAGGAACTGCGAATGGTCCCGGGTGTGGGGAAGGCGGCCGGCGAAAAGGTGTTCGAGTACTTCAATGAAAGGGCACAATCAAAGGCGGAGACCTTTGACACGGACGGACACTGATAAAAGCTATGAAAGGGGATGATCTGATCTGTGTCTTTCAAGGTCAAGGAAATTGGTTGCAAGCAGCAGAGGCAAGTATGTAGAACCACACAGACGGACACATTGAGCAAGGCTATGACAGAGGATGGTTTGATCCGTGTGAATTCTGGAGACTCCTATACGAACCTTCACTCCGCGCATTTCCCGCAGCTTGCTGCCATAGTTAATCCGTGTCTTTCAGTGTCAAAGTAGTAGAATTAATTCAGGCTGTATCAGGACGAAGAGAGGGCATCATGACGAACGAGCAATGGCTGGAGGTTTTCAAAAAGATCGGCAACAAGATGCGCGGCGGCTTGTCCGTGATCATGAGCAGGGAAGGCGGGACGGTGCCTCTGGGAAAAGGAGCAGGCGGCGACAAGACCTTTCCCGTGGACAAGTGGGCCGAGGATATTATCGTAGCAGCACTCGAAAAGGCGCACCGCGGGGGCGAGAACTTCACGCTCATCTCCGAGGAGCTGGGGATCAGGAAATTCGGAGAAGGCGAAAAGGTCGTGCTTGTGGATCCGATCGACGGGAGCAATAATGCAAAGAGCGGAATCCCGTTCTTTTCCGCGTCGCTGGCGCTCCTGTCCGGCAAAACCCTGGACACGCTTGCTGTCGGGTACGTGATCAACCTCGCCGCCCTCGACGAATTCTGGGCAGTACGCGGGCAGGGAGCGCACAAGAACGGATCGCGGATCAGGACTTCACCGCTCCAGGGCATCACGCTCGTCGGGTTCGAGGCGTCATCGCCCGCGTCGGATATTCCCCGGCTCATGCCGCTCATCGCCAGGGCAAGGCGCATTCGCTGCTTCGGCTCCACGGCGCTTGATCTGGCTTACCTTGCTTCGGGCGGTCTCAGCGTTTTTGCAACGGCGACGCCGTCGCGGGCCTTCGATTACGCCGCGGGGATGCTGATCGTGGAGGAGGCCGATGGCGTGATCACCGATCTGGAAGGGACCTCGCTCGATCACATCGCCGTTGGTCTCGAACGCACGGTACCGCTGCTTGCCAGCAAGAACGACGCCACCCACGTGATGGCCCTGAACCTGCTTTCGGAACCGCGCTCGTGATTCGCGAGTATTGACATGCCCTCTGTTTTGTGTAATTATGACCTTCTATGGCCTTAGTCAATCACACGACCCGCGAGATCAACGCAAAGATCGTTTATTACGGCCCCGGCCTGTGCGGGAAGACGACCAATATCCATCTCATCTACCACCGGATCGCGCCGGGACAGCGCGGCAAACTTATCTCTCTCTCCACGGAAACGGACCGGACGCTTTTCTTCGACTTTCTTCCCGTAGAGCTCGGCACCATCAAGAACTACAAGGTACGTTTTCATCTGTACACGGTGCCCGGGCAGGTTTTCTACAACGCTACCCGGAAACTGGTGCTCAAGGGCGCAGACGGCGTTATTTTTGTGGCCGATTCCCAGCGAGGGATGCTTGACGCGAATGTGGAAAGCATCTCGAACCTCCGGGACAATTTCGCAGACCAGTCGGTCAATCTCGATGACTTCCCCATGGTGATCCAGTATAACAAGCGCGACCTGCCCGATGTGATGTCCGTTGACGAACTGAACGCGGCCCTGAACCCGCGAGGCGTTCCCTTCTTCGAGGCGGTTGCCAAGACCGGCGACGGAGTGCTCAAGACCTTTACCGCCATATCCAAGCTCGTGCTGCAGGACATGCAGAAGTATCCCGAACGGCATAACTTCACGATCGGCGACATAATCGGGAAAGCGGAAAGGGAGTCGCTCTCCTCAAGGCACGCCGCGCCGGAACCGGCCGTTTCCGAGCCCTCGATGCCCGGGTCGCCCATGGCAGAGGCAAAACCGGAGATGGCCGCCCTCGAGCAGGCCGTGGACGCTGGCGTCAAGGTGGACCTCGGCAAGCCGTTCATGGACGACGGCCAGATCATTCTTCCCTTCCAGCTGAAGACCCAGGGCGGCGAAGACCAGTTCCAGCTCCGGGTAACCATCGATATGGAGGCGCCCCTTTCCAAGCGCTTCAAGATAGTCGTCAAGAATTTCAGAAAATAGGGTCGGCGACGTCATTTTCGCCGGCATGTCCACTTCACCAGAGGTCCCTATGTCCAAGGTAACGGTACTCATTCCCGCCGCAGGCATGGGCAGGAGAATGGGAAAGGCAGTGGCTAAGCAGTTCCTCCCCCTCGGCGACAAGCCCATGCTGGCCCATACCCTGCTGGCATTCCAACGCACCTCCGAGATCGACGAGATCATCCCGATACTTTCCCGGGAAGACATGGAGGGCTGTCTCAGGGATATTATCGAACAGTATCATATAACCAAGGTCAGGACCCTGGTCGTCGGGGGCAAGGAGCGCCAGGATTCGGTCATGAACGGGCTGCAGAAACTGGAGAAGGACGCTTCGGTCGTTCTCGTACATGACGGCGTAAGGCCCTTCGTCACTCCTGATATGATCAGGGAGAGCATCGAGCCGGCCAGAAAGGGCGAATGCATCGCCGTGGGCGTGCCTTTGAAGGATACGGTGAAGGAGGTCGACGATAAGCAGCTGGTGCGGCATACGCTGGAGCGGAGCAGACTCTGGGCGATCCAGACGCCGCAGGCCTTCCCGGTCAAGATCCTCAAACGGGCTTATGAGGAATCGTACAAGCATCACGTCTACGGCACGGACGACGCCACGCTCGTCGAGCGCGCCGGGGGAACGGTCCGCGTCATCATGGGCAGTTACGAGAACATCAAGATAACTACTCCCGAGGACCTCATCCTGGCAGAAGAGATCCTGAAGAGAAGATGATATGAGAATCGGCATGGGATACGACGTTCATCGCCTGGTCCCGGGCAGAAAACTGGTGATTGGCGGTGTGGATATAGCTTTTGAAAAAGGCCTGCTCGGGCATTCGGACGCTGATGTGCTGCTGCATGCAGTATGTGACGCCTTGCTCGGAGCCGCGGGGTTGGGAGACATCGGAAGGCATTTCCCGGACACGTCGGCGGAATACAAGGGAATATCGAGCCTTACTTTGCTGGAACAGGTCCATCGATTGCTGGCGCAGGGCGGGTTCTCGGTCAACAATATCGACGCAACCATCGTGGCCGAGCGGCCTAAGATGGCGCCGCATATATCCTCCATGATCAGGAACATAGCTGCCGCCGTAAAAACAGGGGAGACGGCGATCAATGTCAAGGCCACTACCACGGAAGGTCTCGGGTTCGCGGGGAAGGGCGAGGGTATCGCGGCATACGCTGTTTGCACCATCAGGCAAGACGCTCGCGGAGTGGAAAGATGAACATCACGTCGGTCATCGCTGCCCTGTCCGTTATTCTGGTCCTTGCGGGTTCCGGCTACGGACAGACCGCAGGCAAAGAGGATCGGGAACAAAAAAAATATTATCTCTATCAATGGACGGATTCCAAGGGGACGGTACATATCACGGACAGCTTCGGCAAAGTGCCCGAGAGATACCGGTCCAAAGCCCTCAAGCTCGAGTCCCGGAAAGGACCGGAAGGCAGCCCTGAGCAGGACCGGGGCCGTTCCGGCGGGTCGGACGATTCTGATCTTGAGGAGACGGAATCGGCGGCCAAGTTTGAATGGCAGCAACGCATACGGGATCAGCAGCGGCGGCTGGAAAACGCTGAAAAGCGGTATCAGAAACTCGAGCGCGAGCGGGATGAGCTGTTCGTGGGGTCGTCAGCGCTGACCAGCATTGAGAACCGGGTCAAATTTGAGCAACTCGGGGAGCAGCTGAAACAGGTGCAGTCAGAGATAGACGCTGCCAAAAACATGCTCCATACCGTCATTCCTGAAGAGGCTCGGAAGGCGGGCGTGCCGCCCGGCTGGCTCAGGGAGTAATTCGGGCGTTCCGAGAAAGGCCGAAATTACAATGAAGAGCCTTGTTCGGCAGCTCTTGCTGAGCAAAACTAACAGGTATGAGTGAGACCTTCGAAAAAATAAAAAAGGATTTTTATGCGGCCCTTTCCATGGACCCGGCAGCAACGAGCAGAGCCGAGGTGATCCTTACTTATGCGGGATTTCACGCGCTCCTGTTCTATCGTTTTGCCCACTGTCTCTGGAAGAGGAGGGTCCCCTTCATTCCGCGGGCCATGTCACAGGTCGCAAGGTTCCTTACGGGGATCGAGATCCATCCCGGAGCCGTTATCGGTTCCGGTCTTTTCATCGATCATGGGATGGGCGTCGTGATCGGTGAGACAACCGAGATCGGCGACAATGTCACCCTTTTCCAAGGCGTTACCCTCGGGGGCACGGGCAAACAACGGGGCAAACGCCATCCTACCTTGGGCAGCCATGTGGTGGTGGGGGCCGGCGCCAAGGTGCTCGGACCGATAAAAGTCGGAGATTTCGTCAAGATCGGGGCCAATTCGGTCGTTCTTCTGGATGTTCCCGATCATTCGACGGTGGTCGGCATACCGGGAAGGATCGTGCGGATCAAGGATCAACGCGTGGCGGAAGAAGCTCTTATGGACCATGTCCACATCCCGGACCCGATCGCAGACCGTTTTATTGATTTACAGGTGCAACTGGATGAGTTGAAGAAGGAACTGGAGATCATCAAGAAAAAATGACGCAGGATCAGAAAAAAAACCGGTTTGCCGCTTCCCCCTTCCTCTATCGCGAAATTCCTGCTGGGGTGAGCACATTTTTACCCGGAGCAGCAGCTTCGATCATTCATCGATGATCTTATAGCTGTGCGTAATGGTCCCCGCTTTTGCCAGTGTGGCGCCGACGGAGCAGTACTTTTCCAGCGACAGGGCGATCGCACGTTCCACGGCCTGTTTGTCCACGCCCTTACCCTTCACAATATATTCAATGTGGACCGTTTTGTAGATCTTCGGGTAGGTATCCGTCTTTTCTCCCTTGACGTTTATTTCAAGACCCGACAGGGGCTGCCTTTTTTTCCGAAGGATGGATATCACATCCATGCCGGAACAGCCGCCAAAGCCGACGAGGAGAAGCTCCATGGGACGGAACCCGGCATTCCTGCCCCCCGACTTTTCATCTGCGTCCATGGCAAGTGTGTGGCCGGAGCCGGCTGTTCCTCTGAACTCCATATCGTTGACCAGATTCACTTTTGCTTCGATCATGAAGGTCTCCTTGCACTTAAAGTAAAGTGGCGAAATGGTAACAGAAGCATGATCTATTGTCAACCAAAGGCGAAGCTTTCGATACTAAAAAGTTTGGTAAAATGACCAAATCATTATAATTAATCAATTTGTATTATAAATTAAATAGTTGTATTTTATTTTTTAAAAAATATGGTTTTAATACCAAAAAATGAATAATATTGTTAAAACTGAATAAAATCTAAGATTATGATTAATATATGGTTTATGTACTATGGTTTGTAAGCCGCACTTGGCAGTCATCTTGCACAATGATAAAAACCCACACGGTGAGATGAGCAATGCCAATTAAGTTGCTGTAATTTATGGTTTGTTTTTGTCATATTCTAAACCGCGCAAATTATGCGCTATTATGGTCCAATTAATTTTTTTTATTTGACTAAAAAAGGCAGTGAACATACAATCCGATGTCGCCATAGTTCTATTGTTAGCATCTGTAAGATTTTTCCCTGCCATTATCATTTCGTTCCAATATTGATTGATAGATCCTTTGCAGAGAAAGGGGGACCGCCAACTCGACTCTGTTGATCACACCCGGTTGCCCGTAAAAGGTAACGGGCATCAGATCGTGAATCGCTTTAGAAATAGAACCAGCCACGACAGCACGCACAGATCAAAATTATCGTGAAACAATTCTATAAGGAGGATTTCCTAAATGAGCAAAGATGTTAAGACACCAATGCTTGATGACCTGGAAAAAGGCGCATGGCCGAGTTTCGTGAAAGAGATCAAGAAGGCCGCGAAGAGGAGCAACACGGCACACGATCTCCTCGGCATCCTGGAAAGATCGTACAGGGATAAAGTGACCCACTGGAAGCACGGCGGTATCGTCGGCGTACTGGGTTACGGCGGCGGCGTTATCGGCCGTTACTGCGACCTTCCCGAAGAATTCCCCGGTGTGGCCCATTTCCATACCGTGCGTATCAATCCCCCGTCAGGATTTTTCTATACTTCAAAGGCAATGAAGGAGCTGTGCGACATCTGGGACAAGTACGGAAGCGGCCTTACGAACCTCCACGGTTCCACCGGTGACATGGTATGGCTGGGAACCCAGACCGACAAGCTTGAGCCCATCTTCGCGGAGATCACGGCAAAAGGCTGGGACCTCGGCGGATCCGGCTCCTGCCTCCGCACGCCCAGCTCCTGCGTGGGCATGGCCCGTTGCGAATTCTCGAACATCGACACCATGTCGATTTGTCACACCATGACCCAGAAGTTCCAGGACGAGCTCCATCGTCCCGCGTTCCCCTACAAGTTCAAGATCAAGGTCTCCGGCTGCGCCAATGACTGCACCGCGGCCGTGGCCCGCGCCGACATGTCCATCATCGGCACCTGGAAGGACAATATCCGCATCGACCAGGCCGAAGTGAAGAACCTCGCCAAGAGCATGAACATCCAGGAAGAAGTCGTCGACATGTGCCCGACCAAGTGCATGAGCTTCGACGGCAGCACCCTGAAGATCAACGACAAGGACTGCAATCGCTGCATGCACTGTATCAACCGCATGCCGAAGGCGCTCCGCCCGGGCAAAGAGAAGGGCGCAACCATCATGCTCGGCGGCAAGGCCCCGATCGTGACCGGCGCTCTCATGAGCTGGGTCCTCGTTCCCTTCATGAAGCTCGAAGCCCCCTATGACAACCTCGAGGCTCTCATCCGCAAGCTGTGGGAATGGTGGGATGATCACGGAAAGAACCGTGAGCGTATTGGTGAGCTTGTTGACCGTATGGGCATGAGGTCCATGCTCGAAGCAACGGGTCTCCCGCCTGTACCGCAGATGGTGAAGGCACCGAGAACCAACCCCTATGTCTTCTGGGCACCGGGCGAAGTGAAGTAACGACATTTAAAGCGAATAATTTCAAGGAGGAATACCTATAATGGCTGATAAACCGAAGCGTATAACAGACCTGGGTTCACCTGATTATAATAAATTCCTGCCTCCCGTGATCGCCAAGAACTACGGGAAGTGGAAATACCATGAATACATCAACAAAGGCGTCATGAAGCATGTTTCAGAGACCGGTGACGAGCTCTACACCGTTCGCATAGCAACGCCCCGTCTCGTCAGCACCGACTACATCCGCGAGATGTGCGATTTCTCCGAGAAGTACAGCGGCGGCTATCTCCGCTGGACGACCCGGCACAACGTGGAGTTCTTCCCGGCCAAGGAGCAGGTTGATGGATTGGTCGCCGACCTCAAGAAGGCCGGCCACCTCGTGGGCGGCATCGGGTACGGCATCAGCAACGTGGTGCACACCCAGGGCTGGATCCACTGCCACACCCCGGCCACGGACGCCTCGGGCGTCGTGAAGGCCGTCATGGATGAGCTCCATGAATACTTCACCACCAAGACCCTGCCGGCGCGCGTCCGCATCGCGCTCGCCTGCTGCCTCAACATGTGCGGTGCCGTGCACTGCTCCGACATCGCGATCCTCGGCATTCACCGCCTGCCTCCCAAGGTGAACGAGGCGACCCTCGCAAACCAGTGCGAGATCCCGACCACGATCGCTTCCTGCCCCACGGGCGCAATCAGCCCGAACCCGGCAACGAAGTCCGTGAAGATCAAATCCGAGCGCTGCATGTACTGCGGCAACTGCTACACCATGTGCCCCTCGCTCCCGATCGCCGATGGTACGGGCGACGGTATTTCGATCTACGTGGGCGGCAAAGTGTCCAACGCGCGAGGCCCGGCGCGGATGTCCAAACTGGTCATCCCGTTCCTGCCGAACAATCCGCCTCGTTGGCCCGAAACGGTCAAGGCAGTGAAGCACCTCGTCGAGGTCTATGCGCAGAACGCGAAAAAGCACGAGCGCATGGGCGAGTGGATCGAGCGTATCGGCTGGGAGCGTTTCTTCAAGCTGACCGGTATCCCGTTCACGTATCAGCACATCGACGACTTCACGTTCGCACGCGACACGTTCCGCATGACCCCCACCTTCAAGTGGGAATAAATATATAAGAACGGTTCATACATCTGGGCCCCGGACTCTGTCCGGGGCCGGTTTATTCGACAACGTCAACCTAAGGGAGGGGAGCGAACATGGACGCAGCAGAACTTCAGAAAAAGATCTATACCCTTGTAGAAACGAACATGGGGAAGAAGAAGATGAAGTCCGGTGACCTTAAGAAAGCGATGGTCGCGGAAGGCGCCACAGAAGAAGAGTTCAAGGCGGCACTTCGTGAGCTCGTGGACGGCGGCAAATTGGTCTATTCCTATTTCGGCGGCAGCTTCATCGAAGTCCCGCACACCGAGGGGTCAGCAAATCCTCAGCAGTAATTTGTTATGCCGAATATCCCGAGGCTGGTAATATCGGCCACACGGGGAGGCTTGGGTAAGACCACTGTCTCCCTCGGCATTGTCCGGGCCTGGCGAAAGCAGGGCAGGCGAATTGCCGTTTTCAAGAAGGGGCCTGACTTCATCGACGCCGGATGGCTTGGCGCGGCAGCGGGCAGAGAATGTTATAATCTCGATCCCTTTATGATGGAATCCGGCGTGATCGAGGGTTCCTTCCTGCAGCATACTAGAGGCGCCGATGCAGCAATCATCGAAGGCAACCGGG
>MHEA01000146.1:1751-10852 GCA_001805085.1 Nitrospirae bacterium GWC2_57_9 | reverse complement strand
AACTGCTGAAGACGCCGGTAATCCTCATCGTTGACTGTACCAAGGCATCCGGTACCGTGGGGGCGATCGTACTGGGTTGCAGGCATTATGACCCCGAGACAGCCATAGCGGGTGTCATTCTTAATAATGTTTCAGCGGGACGCCACGAATCGGTCGTTCGAAAAGCGATCGAGCAAAACTGCGGTATTCAGGTTGTCGGCGCTATTCCCCGGCAGAAAAAGGGAGAGTTCCCTGAGCGCCACATGGGGCTCACCCCTTATCAGGAGCATCCCGAGGTAGAGCAGGCCATTGCTGCCGCCGCAAGTGTTGCAGAGAAATACCTGGACCTGGATCGGCTATGGAATATCGCAGTCGCAACACCGGATTTGCCATATACAGCGGAAGACAAGTTGTTTGTCCGAGACACAGGGTCGGGCAGCCCGCTCATCGGGGTTATCAGGGATACGGCCTTTCAATTCTATTACCCTGATAATCTGGAAGCCCTTGAGCAGCACGGCGCGCGGCTTGCAATTATCAACGCTCTCAAGGATCGTCTGCTGCCCGAGATCGATGCTCTCTATATCGGCGGCGGATTTCCCGAGACCCAGGCAGCTGAACTGGCGTCAAATGAGAGTTTCTGCCGGTCCGTTAAAGATGCGGCAGAAAAGGGAATGCCCATCTATGCCGAATGCGGCGGCCTCATCTATCTCGGCAGAAGTTTGCAGGTGGAAAACAAGATCTTTCCCATGACCTCGGTTTTGCCGCTGGATCTCGTTCTTGAAAAAAAACCGCAGGCGCACGGATATACCGTGTTGACCGCAACAGAGAGTAGCATCTTCGTGGACAAAGGTGTTATAATACGGGGCCACGAATTTCACTATTCAAAAGTTACGAACGCGGCCGGCGATTCACCTTTTGCATACCGGGTCACCAGGGGAACGGGCATCACCGGCGGGAGCGACGGCCTGGTTTATAAGAATGTTCTTGCCGCCTATACGCACATTCACGCATTGGCCACGCCGGAATGGGCTCCGGCGCTCGTGAAGAGGGCCAACGAATACAGAAAACATCACGAATCGACATCCAGAAAGCAGGTTTCCAATTGAGATCAGGGCCACGAGAAGGTGTAGAACTAGTTTGTCCTTTTTGCCGTACCAGCCTGAACCGCCCAACAGAGTTCCGGCTTAGCGCTGCGGAATCGGTTTCAGGCGGGACCTGCACCGAGTGCGGGGCTATGTATCTTCTGGACCCGACGGGCAAGAATGTCGGGGAAGTGATGGTGCAAGGCCTTACGCTGGCTGCCGAACGCCTTTCGAAGGACTCCAGCGTCATGGTTCCCGGAGAGGATTACGACGATGTGGTGCTGAGCTACGACTGGCGAACCCATCGTTCCGCGGGCGAGGCGACCGGTTTTGCAGACCGCAATGGACGGTTGTACGTGATCCGCATAAAGAAGAAGAGTTGAGCGCAGCAAATGTTTGGAACTCAGCGGGATGCTTATAGCAGTTCTCGATTACATTTCACGAAAGGGGAAACGAACAATGGCAACGATAGAGGTAAAGGGCAAGACGATCGAAGTGGATGAAGACGGATTTTTGGCGAACCTGGACGACTGGAGCACGGATGTGGCGAACTATTTCGCCCAGGTCGAGGGCATCGACATGAGCGACCAGCACTGGGAAGTGGTGAACTTCCTGCGCGATTATTACAAGCAGTACCAGATCGCGCCCATGATCAAGATCCTGGTAAAAGAGATCGGTAAGAAGCTTGGGCCCGAGAAGGGCAACACCAAGTACCTCTATGAGCTCTATCCGGGCGGACCTGCCAAGCAGGCCTGCAAGATCGCCGGTCTTCCGAAGCCGACCGGCTGCGTATAGTCCGCTGATCGAGATCGAAGAGTGCAGGTCATCGGGGTCCGGCGGGAATCCGTCGCAGCCGGTGCGTGCAAGGCGGTCTAGAAGGCTTCCGCTTTCCTGCTGAAAATCAGCAGTGCTCATCGATACATATCCGGCGGCAGTACTATCATTATTTGGTCAAGGAGGAACGCGAACACCATGTACATGGTAACGATAGACAAGGGGAAATGCGACGGCGACGGAACCTGCGCAAATGTCTGCCCCCAGTCCGTTTTCAAGGTGGAAGGCGGCAAGGCAGATCCCGTGAACATGTCCGAGTGCATCAATTGCCTTACCTGCGTCGAGAACTGCCCGCAGCAGGCGATCACGGTAAACGAGATATAATGCAGTGACACAGCACCACCATACAAGGGGATAGTTGAATGACTAGTCCCCTGTTTTTTTATTAAAACCATGCTCGGGAGGTGAATGAAATGAAACTAGCTGTGTTTTTGAGCGACTGGAGAAGGACCGAAGACACCTTCGAGAGACTCAAGGCTGATAAGCTGGGTGTTGTCCTCGTCGGCAACGGCATTTACCATGCGGTTGTGAAGGAAGGCGGCAAGGATTCTCCCGTGCTTTCCAAGGCAGGGGCCAGTTTTTATGTGTTGTCCGATGACCTCGAAACCAGGGGCTACACCGCGGCGAACGTCAATTCGAAGGTGAAGGTCATCGGCTATGGCGATATCGTCGATCTCATTATGAACGACTACGAGAAGACGGCCTGGCTTTAGGGGCAAATTCTAATATCGAAATCCGAAATGCGAAATAATATTAACAATCCCGGCTCGGATGCTGTATTATTCGATGCGGCTTTGTTTGGGATTTCGACATTCGGATTTTGTGCTTGCGTCAATCTAAGGAGGATTCCATGGGAGAACTAACATTGGGTGTATTCCCTTCTTTGGTCGGCTCCATGTCGCTTGACTTCGCGTTCAAACTCGCCGAGGCTGGTATGGCGAAGGGACATAAAGTGAACATGTGGCTCTCCGGCAATGCCGTGATGATGGCCAAAAAAGGACAGAAAGCGTTCAAGGATTATTCGCACAATGAAAAGAAGATGAAGGAGCTGATCGGCAAAGGCATGGAGATCACGGTCTGCGAAGCCTGCGCCGAGGCGCGAGGATATCACAAGGAAGACACGCCCGAAGGGATGAAACGGGCGAGCATGGACTGGTACCTGGCGAAGACGGTCAAGACCGACAGATTGCTTCATATAGGAGGCGAATAATGGGTGCCGTTAAATTATTGTTCGTTGTACAGAGACCGCCCTATAAGAGCGAAAATCCCCGTCTGGCGCTGACTCATGCGATCGCGAGCCAGACAGCTGAGATCTACATGGATGACGGCGACTCGGTCGTTCCGACGGTCGTCTTCGTCGGTGACGGCGTGTTGAACGCCGTAAAAAACCAGAACGCCATGAAGGTCTACGGAGTAACGAGTACCGAGAACCACATCAAGAGCAGCCTGATGATCGACATGCCCGTCTGGGTCTGCAAAGAGGATATGGCACGTCTCGGCCTCAAAGAGGACCAGATCATCACCGACGCCGAAGACATGGGCGCCGAGCTCAAGACCACGTTTGTGTCCTATGCCGATATCCAGAAGGAAATGGAAGCGGTAAAGCATTTGCTGTTCTTTTAGAACAAATTCTACAATTTACGAAACCCCTGCAGTCTTCGGGCTGCAGGGTGCGTTCAGGTATGGGAATATATGGATATGGATCTTAAAAATCAGCTCATGGCGAGGAAGTCCGCAATCCTGAAGAAATGGTTCGATGCGGTCGCCGAGACCTATCCCGACAACACATCCAGTTTTTTAAAGAAGCAAAAAGCGCAGTTCACGAACCCCGTCGGCTACACTCTTTCCGAGGGGCTCGAAGGTCTCTTCGATGCCCTGCTCAAGGGCATGATCCCTGATACGGTCAAGGTCTTTCTTGACAGCATCATCAGGATCCGTGCCATCCAGGATTTCACCCCATCGGAATCGCTGTCCTTTATCTTCCTGCTCAAGAAGATCGCACGGCAGGAGCTCGGGAACGAGGAGGTTCTGCAACAGCCCGGGATGAACGACGAACTGACCGCCTTTGACTCATCCATCGACGAACTTGCCCTCTACTCCTTCGATATCTACATGAACTGTCGCGAAAAGATATACGAGCTCAAGGCAAATGAAGCACGTAACATGACTTTCAGGCTCTTGCAGCAGGCGAAGCTCATCGTTGACAACCAGGACTGATCCCATCGCGAGAAGAACGAAGACCCTTATCGCTGCTAACCTTAACGAAAAGAGGTAACGAAATGAGAGCATTAATTTCCTTAGTTGCAGTATTGCTCCTTGTGGCGGTTGCCTACGGCATGGCGGAGGCAAATATGAGATTCCTTCTCGGAGTCGTCATCCCCTACGCCGCCGTTGCCGTTTTCATCTTCGGCATGATCGCCCGCGTTCTCAAGTGGGGCAGTTCTCCGGTGCCGTTCAGGATCCCGACGACCTGCGGCCAGCAGAAATCGCTGCCCTGGATCAAGCAGAGCAAGCTGGAGAGCCCCTCGGGGACGATGGGAGTGCTGGGGAGAATGGCCCTCGAGGTCTTCTTCTTCCGCTCACTCTTCCGCAACCTGAAAATGCAGAGGTATGAGGGAAATCAGCTGGCCTACGGCGAGGCCAAATGGCTTTGGCTTGCGGGCCTGGCCTTCCACTGGACGTTCCTCGTGATCCTGCTCAGGCACCTCCGGTTCTTCACCCTGGCTGTTCCCGTGCCGGTACAGATGCTGGAAGGCCTTGACAGTTTTCTCCAGATCGGAGCCCCGATCCTGTACATCACCGATGTGATCTTCCTGGCGGCCGTGACCGGCCTCTTCATCAGGAGGGTGATGCTGCCGCAGGTCCGGTATATCTCCCTGATGGCGGATTATTTTCCGCTCTTCCTGATCCTCGGCATCGGCGTCACCGGCGTCATGATGCGCTATCTCACGAAGACGGACATCCTGAGCGTGAAAATTCTGACCATGTCGCTGGTGCGCTTCAGCCCGGATGCCTCGGTCCTGGGACAGATCGGGGTGCTGTTCTATATCCATCTGTTCCTGATCTCCGTCCTGTTCCTCTACTTCCCCTTCAGCAAGCTGGTCCATATGGCCGGCGTGTTCATGAGCCCGACCAGGAACCTGGCGGCGAACAATCGCTGGAAGAGGCATATCAATCCCTGGAACTATCCGGTCCATGTCCACACCTACGAAGAGTATGAGAACGACTTCAGGGCCAAGATGAAAGAAGCCGGCTTGCCGGTAGAAAAGGAGTAATCATGGCGAAACTTCCCAAACCAGAAGAATTAGCGAAAGTCGATTATACGCCGCCGAAGACGAGCTGGATGGACACGCCGGTCGTCATCAAAGAGGGCATGTTCTGCCACGGAGCAAAAACGAAAAGCCTCCAGACCCTTGGTTTTCCGAACGCTCGTGACTGGCGGCCGATGGATGCGGACTGGAAACTGCCGGAGAACTGGAAAGAGATCCTTCTCAACGGCATTGCGGACCGGCTGAAAAAGTACCGTTCTTTCCAGCTGTTCATGGACATATGCGTGCGCTGCGGCGCCTGCGCGGATAAGTGCCATTTCTTCATCGGTACCGGCGACCCCAAGAACATGCCCGTGCTGAGGGCCGAACTGATCCGCTCCGTTTACCGAAAAGAATTCACGTTGGCGGGCAAAATTTTCGGCAAGATGGCCGGAGCCCGTGAACTGACCCTCGATGTGCTGAAAGAATGGTGGTACTACTTCTTCCAGTGCACCGAGTGCCGCCGCTGCTCGGTCTTCTGCCCGTACGGCATCGACCAGGCGGAGATCACGATCATCGGCCGCGAGCTGCTGAACGAGCTCGGCCTGAACATCGATTGGATCGCGGGTCCCGCTTCCGCCTGTTATATGAAGGGCAACCACCTCGGTCTTGAGCCGCACACGATCGTTGGCAACCTCGAGTATATGCTGGATGATATCGAGACCATCACCGGCAAAAGGATCAAGCCGACCTTCAACCGCAAGGGCGCCGAGATCCTGTTCGTGACGCCCTCGGGCGACCTGTTCGCTGATCCGGGCACGTATACGGCCATGGGGTACCTCATGCTGTTCGAGGAACTGGGCCTGGACTACACCTGGAGCACCTACGCTTCCGAAGGCGGCAACTTCGGGTTCTTCACCACGAACGAACTGGCCAAACGGCTCAACTCCAAGATCTATAACGAAGCAAAACGGCTCGGCGTCAAATGGATCCTGGGCGGCGAGTGCGGACACATGTGGCGCGTGCTCTCCCAGTACATGGACACCTGGAATGGGCCGGCCGATTTCCTCGAAGTCCCCAAATCCCCGATCACGGGAACCGTTTTCGACCATGCAAAATCCATGAAGATGATCCATGTCGCAGAGTTCACGGCAGACCTGATCAAGAACAACAAGCTGAAGCTCGATCCGAAGCGGAACGACCATCTCACGGTAACGTGGCACGACTCCTGTAACACCGCGCGCGGCATGGGCCTCCTGGAAGAACCGCGCTACGTGCTCAAGAGCGTGGTCAATAACTTCCATGAAATGCCGGAAGACACGATTCGGGAGAAGACCTTCTGCTGCGGCAGCGGATCCGGCCTGAACGCCTCGGAAGACATGGATCTTCGCATGAAAGGCGGATTCCCCCGCGCGAACGCGGTCAAATTCGTGCACGAGCATCACGGGGTGAACATGCTGGCGAATGTCTGCGCCATCGACCGTGCCTCGCTCAAACCGCTGATGGATTACTGGGTGCCCGGCGTCGGGGTCTGCGGCCTGCATGAACTTGTGGCAAACGCGCTGGTCATGACGGGAGAGAAGGAAAGGACGACCGACCTGCGCGGTGAACCGCTTCCCTCAGCCCAAGCGAAGGAGGAAAAAGCCTAATGAAACTCTATGACGGTGGAAAAATATTCATCGGGCTGATCATCTTTGTGGCTTTTGCCGCATTCCCATTTTATTTCAATGTCGGAAAGGTCAATGCCAAGCCTGAGCCGAAGACCGATACCCCGGCGATCCAGGAATGGGAAAAACAGAACGGTAAGAAACAGTGCGTGGAGTCCAAGGAATTCATGCGGACCGAGCACATGCAGCTTCTGAACAACTGGCGCGATTCCGTGGTGCGCGACGGCAATCGGGGCTATATGAGCGATGCTCACACCAAGCGCTTCAACATGAGCCTCCAGAACGAATGTATGCGGTGTCATTCCAACAAGAAGAAGTTTTGCGACGAATGCCACAACTATATGGCGGTGAAGCCTTATTGCTTTGACTGCCATATCGCTCCGAAGGAGGAAGAAAAATCATGAGCATGGATAGAAGAAAATTCCTGAAACTTGCGGGCATCTCCTCCATTCTGGGAATCGGCGCGACTGCAGTAGCAAAACCGCAGAACCCGTTGTTCACGGGACTGACCAAGGGCGTGGACACGAACAAAGAGGCCCTGACCGCAGAGCACTGGGCCATGGTCGTGGACATGACCAAGTTCAAGACTGAAGAAGAGATCCAGAAGGTCGTGACCGCCTGCCACAAGAACCACAACGTCCCCGATTTCGGGAACATCAAGGACGAGATCAAGTGGATCTGGAAAGAGCCCTATGGGCGTGCGTTTCCGAGCCAGGAAAATCCTTACATGAGCGAGCACGTGAAGGAGATGCCGTTCCTGGTGCTGTGCAACCATTGCGAAAAACCGGCCTGCGTCCGGGTCTGTCCGACCCAGGCGACGTTCAAGCGCAAACAAGACGGCATCGTGATGATGGACATGCACCGCTGCATCGGGTGCAGGTTCTGCATGGCCGCCTGTCCGTACGGAGCGCGCAGCTTCAATTATCGTGATCCGCGTCAGGCTCCGAATTTGAAAGCCGAGTTGCCGAACAGGGAGTACCCTACCCGAACCAAGGGTGTGGTTGAAAAATGCACCTTCTGTACGGAGCGTCTTGCTGTCGGCAAAATGCCTGCATGCGTGGAAGCAGCTCCCAAGGGTGGCCTCATTTTCGGCGACCTGGCGGACAAGAATTCCGAGGTACGGAAAATCGTTGAGGCCCGCTATACGATCCGGCGCAAGCCCGAGGTCGGGACCGGGCCGAGCGTGTACTATCTGATAGGAGGTAATGAACATGCTTGAGAAAGCATTAGTCGGGAGTAAAAAATACTGGGCATGGCTGGCTTTTCTCGGCTTCCTCGCCGCGTCCGGCGTCTACTATTACCTTCAGCAGTTCAACTATGGTCTGGGTCTCACCGGATTGAGCAGGGACGTCTCCTGGGGGCTCTACATCGGCCAGTTCACGTTCCTCGTCGGCGTGGCCGCTTCGGCGGTCATGCTGGTGATCCCCTATTACCTGCATGACTATAAGAAGTTCGGCAAGATCGTGATCCTGGGCGAGTTCCTGGCCATCTCGGCTGTCACCATGTGCATCCTGTTCATCTTCGTCGACATGGGCCAGCCCATGAGGATCATGAACGTGGTTCTCCATCCGACGCTGAACTCCGTCATGTTCTGGGATTCGGTGGTGCTGTCCGGGTACCTCTTCCTGAACCTTATGATAGGGTGGGTAACGCTCGGTTCCGACCGGAAGGGCGTTCCTCCGCCCAAGTGGATCAAGCCGTTCATCTACCTCTCGGTACCCTGGGCGGTCAGTATTCACACTGTAACGGCATTCCTTTATGCAGGTCTTCCGGGACGGCATTTCTGGCTCAGCGCCATCATGGCGGCGCGCTTCCTGGCCTCGGCCTTCGCAGGCGGTCCGGCCCTCCTGATCATCCTGGCCCTGATCGTGCGCAAGGTGACGAAGTTCGACCCGGGCAAAGAGCCTATCCAGGCGCTCGGTAAGATCGTGACGTACGCAATGGCCGCCAACGTCTTCTTCCTGGGTCTCGAGTTTTTCACGGCCTTCTACAGCAATATCCCGGGCCATATGCATTCCTTTGTATATCTCTATGCCGGGCTTGACGGGCATACCGAGATGGTGCCGATGATGTGGACCTCAAGCGTTTTCGCTATTGTGTCTCTTGGGATGCTGCTGGTCCCGTCGATCCGCAAGAACGAGGGTACCCTGGCGCTCGCCTGCGGCATGCTGTTCGTATCGCTCTGGATCGACAAGGGCTTCGGATTGATCATCGGAGGTTTCGTGCCGAACATGATGGAGCAGGTCAGGCCGTACTGGCCGACGCGGCAGGAATCCATCATCACCCTCGGT
>MHEA01000146.1:1142-1734 GCA_001805085.1 Nitrospirae bacterium GWC2_57_9 | reverse complement strand
GTTGATCCTCAGCATGCTGTACAAGATCGCGGTCACGGTCCGGGAAGAGACCAAGGGCGTCGAGATCGAGCATTAATAAGCAGTTCTTCTCTAAAAACAATCGGTTATATGCCAGCCCATCCTGAACGGATGGGCTGTTTTTTTGTATTTATCTGTTGATTTTGTCCGACCGGACTGGTAATATGCCGCCCCAATGCAGTTCATTTATCATTCTTAGGAGGAAGCAACACCATGTACATGGTAACAGTGGACAAAAACAAGTGTGACGGCGACGGGACCTGCGTAAATGTCTGCCCCCAGTCGGTATTTAAGCTCGAAGGCGGCAAGGCCGATCCGGTGAACATGTCCGAATGCATCAACTGCCTCACCTGCGTGGAGAACTGCCCGCAGCAGGCGATCACGGTCAACGAAATATAGCTGCTTACTGCCTTAATAACAAAGGGGACCGGCCAATGGCCGGTCCCCTTTTCTTTTTTTCTGACTGCTGCGTGACCGTTGCTAGATTTTCTTTTCTACCATTTTCTGGAATGCCGTCAACAGGTCGATGGGCAGGGGAAAGATGATAGTCGAGTTCTTTTCCACGCCGATCTCC
>MHEA01000146.1:378-1120 GCA_001805085.1 Nitrospirae bacterium GWC2_57_9 | reverse complement strand
CTTGGTGGATGCCTGCAGCTCGCCTTCGGCATGGATGATCTTGGCCCGCCGTTCCCGCTCGGCCTGAGCCTGGATCGCAATGGCACGCTGCATCTCGGCGGGAAGGTCCACGTTCCGCACTTCCACGGCCGTCACTTTCACGCCCCAGGGCTCGGTCTGCTCATCGATGACCTTCTGCAGCTCCGCGTTGATCGACTCCCGGTTCGAGAGAAGATCGTCGAACTGGTTCTGTCCCAGGATGCTCCGGAGCGTGGTCTGGGAAATGAGCGACGTTGCATAATAGAAGTCCTCGACCTCCACGATCGCCCTTCGGGGATCAATGACCCTGAAATAGACGACTGCGTTCACTTTCACGGTTACGTTGTCCCTGGTGATCACATCCTGAGAAGGGACATCCATCGTCACCGTACGAAGACTGACGCGCACCATTTTCTGGATTCCGGGGATGAGTATGATCATGCCCGGCCCTTTTACGCCTCCCTCCATCGGGACCTTGCCGAGGGTGAAGATTACGCCCCGCTCGTATTGCTTCAGTATCTTGATGGTGTTCACGAGAAACCAGACAACGATGACAGCTGAAACCATTACCCCGATACCTATTGCCTCCATAGTTGAGCCTCCTTTTGAATTTTCGTCTTTCTCACGGCTGAATGCCAGAGTGAGATCCAAACATCCAACACCGAAGCTTTACTCGGCTTTTCTGACTTTCAGCTTGAGCCCCTCAATTTTCATTACATGTACC
>MHEA01000146.1:0-360 GCA_001805085.1 Nitrospirae bacterium GWC2_57_9 | reverse complement strand
TCCTCCGGCATGAATGTCGCTCCGCGCTTCTCCTTCAAGACCGAGCATGCCTTCCATGCCGGTATCGGCCTTCTCGCGATGCACGCGAAGCGCCAGCTTGATCGTAATGATGAAAAGGACCGCCGAGGATGCCACGACCGGAATGATAACCGCCCAGGAGATTCGCAGGTAAGGCGCGGGTGACTCTATCAGCATAAGAGAGCCGATAATCATGGAAATGGCGCCGCCGACGCCGAGGACGCCGCCGCTCGCGACGAATGCCTCGGCGATGAAAAGCCCAACGCCGAGGATGATCAGCAGAAGCCCCGCGTAGTTGATCGGAAGGGTCTGGAGCGCATAAAAGGCGAGGATCAGGCAAAT
>MHEA01000145.1:5144-6376 GCA_001805085.1 Nitrospirae bacterium GWC2_57_9 | reverse complement strand
CCGAGATTGTGTCCCATGGCGATGACCGCCTTCACGATCGCCTGATCGTCCTTGTCCTCCACGATCCCCCTGATAAAGGACTGATCTATCTTGAGCTTGTGCACCGGGAACCGCTTCAGATAGTTGAGCGAGGAATACCCGGTGCCGAAGTCGTCTATGGAGAGGTCCACGCCCAGGTTGTGCAGGCCATCGAGGTTGGGAACGGAGCGCTCGATATCCCGCATCGCCGTGCTCTCGGTGATCTCGATGTCCAGGTACCGGGGTTCGAGGCCAGTTTCCTCCAGGATGCGCTTCACCGTCTCGACGAAGGAAGGCTGCTGGAACTGGTGCGCAGAGATGTTGACGGTCACGCACAGCCCGGGAAATCCCGCTTCCAGCCAGGCCTTGTTCTGCGCCGCCGCGGTCCTGAGCACCCATTCATCGATGAAGCTGATGAAGCCGATCTCCTCGGCGATCGGGATGTACCGGGAAGGCTCGAGCATGCCCAGGTCGGGATGGTTCCAGCGTGACAGCGCCTCCACCGCGATCATCTTCCCGGAGTTGATATTGATCTGCGGCTGGTAATATACCTGCAGTTCGCCGCGCTCGAGCGACTGCCGCAGATTGCTTTCGAGGAGCAGCCGCTCCACGGTGCGCCTGTTGAGGGCGGGATTGAAGAACTGAAAATTGTTCCTGCCCCAGTCCTTGACGCTCGAAACGGCGATATCGGCGTTCTTGATCAGCACCTCGGGCTGCCGCCCGTCGTCCGGGTACAGGCTGATGCCGATGCTCGCCGTGGTATACAGCTCGTGTCCGTCCACCGCGAACGGCTTGCGCATGATATCCACCGTCCTCTGCGCGAACAAAGCCGCATCCCCCTCGCGTGCGATGTCCGCGAGCAGGATCACGAACTCGTCGCTGCCGATCCGGGAAAGGGTATCGCCGTTCCCGATGAGCAGGGCGAGCCGTTCGGTGACCGCTTTGATCACCTTGTCGCCGACGGCATGCCCCAGCGTGTCGTTGATGGTCCTGAACCGGTCAAGGTCGATATGCAGTACGGCCATTTTTTTCCGGGTCCGGTCCGACTCCGTTACGGCGAGCCCCAGCCTGATCATCAGCTGGGCGCGGTTCGGCAGGCCGGTCAGCAGGTCGTGATACGTGCGGTATGCGATCGCCTCCTCAGCCCGTTTCCGGTCGGTGATGTCCTGGACGGCGCCGACGATGCGGCGCGGTTTGCCCTGGCTGTCGAACGA
>MHEA01000145.1:4907-5128 GCA_001805085.1 Nitrospirae bacterium GWC2_57_9 | reverse complement strand
CAGACGATGCGCTCCGTTCCGTCCGGCCGTACAATGCGGTGTTCGATGCTGTAGGACCGGTCCCGGGAAAGGGCGCGTTCGAACGCCTCGATGACCTTGCTCCGGTCCTCGGGATGCACATGCTCGTAGAAAAAGGGTTTGGTCACCTCCACGGTCCTCGGCTCATACCCGAAGATGCGGTACACCTGGTCGGACCACGTCAGCCTGCCGGCGTTGACGTT
>MHEA01000145.1:4788-4881 GCA_001805085.1 Nitrospirae bacterium GWC2_57_9 | reverse complement strand
AGGCGCCGACATTCGCCATCTGCCCTGCCTGCTTCAGGACCGCATCCCGCCGCCGCAGCGACTCCTCGACCCGCTTCCGCTCGCTGATATCCC
>MHEA01000145.1:3913-4479 GCA_001805085.1 Nitrospirae bacterium GWC2_57_9 | reverse complement strand
GCCTGTTCGGCCAGCTTCCGTTCGGTAATGTCGTAGTTGTGTATGCGGAAATAGGTCCTGTTGGGAGAGTAATAAAAAAACTGGTGGAAAAAAGCCGCTTCGATGGCTACCTCCCGGCCATACGTCGGGGCATCTGCCTGCTTCATTCCTTCCGTGAGCGTCTTCCAGTTCGCCAGAAGGGGATGGCCGAGCCCTTGCTCCAGGATGCCGGGGAAGCGCTCCCGCATCGCGGGATTCGTATAGGTGATCCTGCCGTCGAGGTCGATCTCGATGATCGGCGTGGGGTTCGACTCGGGGAAGGACGCCAGGTGCGCGATCCGCTCCTCGGTCCGTTTGCGTTCGGTAACATCCATGGCTATGCCGCTGATGCGCGTGACCCCTCCGGACGGGTCACGGTAGAGGCGGGCGCGCTCCTCAACCCACATTACCTCGCCGGTGTCGGGACGGATGACCCTGAACTCCGAGCGATAGCTTTCTCCTGTGGCCAGGGCGGCCTGGACCTCGGCCCGATGGCGCTCCCGGTCTTCGGGATGCACCAGCGCGTAGGCTTCCTCCGCGTTCGTAAT
>MHEA01000145.1:3580-3905 GCA_001805085.1 Nitrospirae bacterium GWC2_57_9 | reverse complement strand
GGCCGTAGATCTCGGGGAAATTATCGCTCACGGCCATCCGCTGCGTTTCGGCGTTCCAGGACCAGGCTGCCATGCGTCCCGCCTGGATGGCGAGCTGCAGGCGCTGGCCGCTCTCGCGCAGGACTTCATCGGCGCGTTTGCGCTCGATGGCATACCGGATCGTGCGGACGATCAGGATCCGGTTTATCTGTCCCTTGATCAGGTAATCGGCGGCGCCGGCCTTGATGGCCCGAAGCGCGAAGTCCTCGTCGGCAAGCCCCGTCAGAATGATGATCGGCGCCGCCGACCGCCCGGTAATGGCCGTCAGCGTGTCCATCCCCTGGCT
>MHEA01000145.1:2573-3556 GCA_001805085.1 Nitrospirae bacterium GWC2_57_9 | reverse complement strand
GATGATATCGTAGGACCGGTCGCGCAGCAGTGCGATGGCTTCGGTAAGACGCTGCACGGGAACGATCGAGAATCCCGGCTCGCGCTCCCCGGCCAGCAGTTCCTGCAGATATTCCGAGTCACCGGGATTGTCCTCGATCAGGAGCATATCTATGGAATTATTCATGTTCATCCCTGGGCGGCAGCTTTGCAACAGTGAACCAGAAATTCTCGATTTTCTTCACCACGTCAAAGAACTGCTGCAGCCGGACCGGTTTCGTGATATAGCAATTCGCGTGCAGGCCGTAGCTGCGGATAATATCTTCCTCGGACCTTGACGTCGTGATGACCACGACCGGAATGCGCTTGAGGTCAGGGTCGTTCTTGATTTCCGCCAGCACTTCCCGCCCGTCCCTTTTCGGCAGGTTCAGATCCAGCATGATGAGATCGGGGCGGGGAGCGTGCACGAACCTCCCTTTCCGGTAGAGAAAGTCCAGGGCCTCGTCGCCGTTGCCGGCGACATGCAGTTGATTGGCGCTCTTGCCCATCTGCAGCGCCTCCTCCATCAGGAACGCATCGGAGGCATTATCCTCCACGAGCAGGATGTCCCGCTCGACGGTAGCCCCGCCGAAAGAGGCTTTATCGCGCATACTCATCATACCTGGCTCCCGTCTGCAAGGGCAGCGTGAATGAGAAGGTGTATCAGTGGCAATCATATTTTATCGGCTTTTTCTGTATCAAAGCTTCCTGGTTTATTTGCTCAACTATTCTCCCTCAACCTGTTTTCAGCTTTCTTGCGGCCAGAAGCTTGTTTTTTTTACCGTCTCATCGGCAGCGTAAAGTAGAAACGCGACCCTTCCCCCGGCTTCGATTCCACCCAGATCCGTCCGCCGTGCCGTTCGACGATCCTTTTGCTGATCGCCAGTCCCACGCCCGTGCCCGCATATTCTTCCCGCGTATGCAGCCGCTGGAAGATCGTGAAGATCCGCTCCCGGAATTGCGGTT
>MHEA01000145.1:0-2560 GCA_001805085.1 Nitrospirae bacterium GWC2_57_9 | reverse complement strand
GTTGTCCTGGACCCCGAAGCCCCAGTCGGCGCCGCTGCGGCCGGCGGAGACGTGGATCCGCGGAGGCGCGTCCTTCCTCCTGAACTTGACCGCGTTGGCCAGGAGATTCTGCAGCAACTGGCCCAGCTGCGTTTCATCGCCTTTCACCACGGGCAGGTCGTCCTGGGTGATGACAGCCTGGCTCTGCCGTATGGCGCTCTTGAGGTTCGCCGTCGCCTTTGCCACGACCTCCGCCATAGCCACGTCGGTGAACGCCTTTCCATGGGTCCCGACCCGGGAATAGGCGAGCAGGTCGTTGATCAGGGTCGCCATGCGGCTTGCGCCCTCCACGGCGTAGCTGATATACTTGTCGGCCTTTTCATCCAGTTTTCCCTTGTACTTCATGGCGAGCAGGTCCACGTAGCTCGCAACCGTGCGGAGCGGCTCCTGCAGGTCGTGGGACGCCACATAGGCGAACTGCTGCAGCTCCTTGTTGGAGCGCTCCAGGTCCGCCACGGCCCGCAGCAGGTCCTCCTGCGCCCTTCTCCGCTCCACGATCTCGGTCTGGAGGGAAGCGTTCGCCTCCTTCAACTCCCCGGTCCGCTCATGTACGCGCGCATCCAGCTCGTCATGGGCCCGGCGCAGTTCCTCTTCAGCTCGCTTCCTCTCGCTGATATCGGTCACTACCATGCCGAGCCCGATCCTTTCGTCGCCGATGGGAAGACGGCGGAGCGAGATATAGACGGGCAGCAATGCGGGGCCGTTCATCAGGCCTATTTCCCTTCTCACCGTCTCCTTCAGGCCTTTTTCGAACAAAGCCGGCAGCAGGGCGCGGTCCGGCTCCCAGACGTAGTCGTCGAACCGGGTGCCGATGATCTGCTCCAGGGGGACTTTCAGTATGTTCGAAAAGGCGCCGTTCGCATACAGGATGACGCCGTCCGGAAGAAGCGTGGCTGCCCCCTCGCTGATATTCTCCACGATCACGCGGTACGGCGTTTCCGCTCCCCGGAGCGTAAAGACCCGGTCGCCTTCGGCCGTGGAAGCGACGACGGCGTCCACCTCACCCTGCCGGATCGCGCGCAGCGTCTCCTGGGCCTCGCCCAGCTGCGCCTTCAGCTCCTCCAGCTCCCGTTCGAAATCGTGCACCGGGTCCTTCTGGTGCCGTCTTGCCGTTCTCATGATCAGATCTCGTCTTCCTTTTTTGGTTTGATGTTCAGGCCGATCAGGATCTTCTCCCGGTCGGACATATCGCCGATCAGCTTCCGGAGCGGCGGCGGCAGTTCCTTGATCAGGGTCGGCGCCGCCACCACCTGGTCTTTTTCGAGCAGTTCCGGCTGCTGGTAGATGTCGACGATCTCGAGCTCATAGCGGTCTTTCAGGTGCTCTTCGCAGAAATTCCTGATATTTTCTATGGCCCGCGAGGACCGGGTCGTTGCTCCGGAGACATACAGGCGGAGAATGAACTTTTTGTCCGTTGCCGCGCCTTCTACGGCTTTCTCCAATTCACGGATAGATTCCTTCAGTTTCTGTCGTGCCATGGCCTGCCTCACTTGTGCCGCGTCCGGACATCCAGGCCGATCAGGACCTTTTCCTCGCTCGACAGGTCGCCGATGATCTTTTTGATCGGCTCCGGAAGCTTCCGGACAAGGGTGGGAATGGCCAGGATCTGGTCCCCGGCCGCCAGCTGCGGATTCTTCAGCAGGTCGATCACCTCGATCCGGTACTGGCCTTTCAGATGCTCCTCGCAGATCTTCTTCAGGTTCGCGATCGCAGTAAGCGATTTCGGAGTCTGCCCGGCAATATACAGCCGAAGATCGAACAGAGGGGCTTCCGGTACGGTCCTTCTCCGCTCCTGCGTCGTGCCTGCCTTTCCGATGCGTCCGCACCGTTTCGCCCGGGCGCAGGATTCATCCGCTTTTCTCGCCGGTTTTCGCACCGTTTTCATAGTTTATCTCCATCCCGATTGACCGTTCAAACTGATTGAACCGCTCAAACGGTTCAAACCGTTATTGTTCCCTCACGACGCTTTCTTCAGCTGCCGGCGTTTGTCCTCCGGCGCCTGGTCCGCCTTGCGGATCTCCTCCTGCCGTTTCCGGTCGAGCACCCGCGCTTCCTCGCGCAGATTTTCCTGTTTCAGAATCGTGTCGAGTTCCTGCTTGTCCTGCTCCAGCTGCATCTTGAGCACTTCGGACTGCGCTTCGGCCGCCTTGAGCCTGCGTTCGAGATCCCGTCGCTTGCGTTCGAGCTCCTGCTGCCGCCCGAATGCGTCTGCCCGGTCCTTGGCCTCCTGAGCCTGCCGCGCAGAGCCGGTAAAGACCCGGCCCTCGCCGATATACACATCCGTCAACTGCACGCCTTTTTCGCTCAGGATGAACTCACGCACCTGGTTCGAGTGCGGCATGCCGCGTGACTTGAGGATAAAGATCGTACGGTTGCGCTCCCCGTTCGTCTCGACCGAGGAGAGCAGTATCCAGGTATCGATCATGGACGAGATCGCGATCTCAGTGTCCTCGGTGGATTCCGGCCCTGACAGGTTCGTCATAAGCGCGGTTATCCCACTGCCTTTGATGAAATCAATCAG
>MHEA01000144.1:19615-24740 GCA_001805085.1 Nitrospirae bacterium GWC2_57_9 | reverse complement strand
TGTGCCCGGACTGCGTTCAAAGACTATACCCCGAACACCGGAAGCCTCGAACCTGAGCCTCCCCAAAAATTTCTCTTCTGCATTTTCCTGTTTCTTCAATCGAGACCCGATCAGACCCTCTTTTAAGATCTCATAATTAACTCGACAAACACATCCTGTCGGTCATTCTCGAATGCTTTTACCGGGGATATTGTTTTCGTCGGGACGGGATCTCCGCTCTGTAAATTGCGGGAAGGACTAGTCGGCAGAGGTGGTAACTACAGCTGCATGGCATCGAGCAGAACAAAAAACCCCTCCCGGAAGACTCCGGAAGGGGTGATGCAGTCAGGTATCACGATCAGGAGCGCGTAGCCACTGCCCCGGAATCCAGCAGCCTTCTTACATACAGCTGCTGCACGATGGACAGGACGTTGGAAAGCGTGATATAGAGGAGCAGGCCCGCGGGCAGCCATGCGAAGAGAAAGATGAATGCCACGTTCATGAACATCATGATCTTCTGCTGCTGCGGGTCCACGGACGTCGAGGTCATTTTCATCGTGAAGACCATGCTGACGCCCATAAGCACCGGCAGGATGTAATACGGATCATGTGACGAGAGGTCCTTGATCCAGAACGAGATGAAGGGCGACTGGCGCAGTTCGATCGAGACGGACAGTACATTGTAGAGCGCGACGAAGAAGGGAAGCTGGAGCAGCATGGGCAAACAACCGCCCAAAGGATTCACCTTGTGCTCCTTGTACAGTTTCATAATTTCCTGGTTCATGCGCTGCGGGTCCTTCTTGTACTTCTCGCGAAGCGCGGTCATCTGGGGCTGGACCTTCTTCATCTCCTCCATTGCCGTGGCGCTCTTGAGCGACGGATAGAACAGCAGAATGCGGACCACGATCGTCAGCAGGATGATCGCTATGCCGTAGTTGCCGGTGAAGCGGTAGAACTGCTGCAAAAGCCAGAACATCGGCTTGGCGAGAATCCCGAACCAACCGTAATCGACTGTCCGCTCGAGACCCTTTCCCTGTGCCTGGAGCAGGCTGTAGCTCTTGGGGCCTGCATAGAGACTGAACGTTCTTGCCTCCGGTTTGTCCTTGACCGTCAGGTCCGACGTCAGCAGGTCTCCGGTCTCCGGCGACGCCGGCGTCCGCCTGGCCGTCACGATCCCGCGCTCACCGGCGATCAGGGTCGCTGTGAAATATTTGTCCTCCTGCCCGAACCAGGCGATCGTGCCGGAATACTGCACGTCCCCTTTAATCTTGTCGAGCTTCTCGGTCACGGTCTTGCCGTCAACCATGGCCGTCACTCCGACCCGCCCGCTCGCATCGCTGGTAACCTTGTCTGCGAGGCCGAAATCCGTACCGAGGAACAGGTTATAGCCGTCGATGCCGCGGGTGTTCACCGCGATATCGATCTTGTAGGTATCGTTGTGAAAAGTGAACCGCTTTTCGATCATGATGCCGCCCGGGCCGGAATAAGTAAGCACGAGCGTATCCGAAGCCTTGTCCTTGTCCAGCGTAAGCGCATTCCGATCCGCGCGGTATTCCACATGAGCTAGCTGGGAAAGGTCCTTGTTCAGGGGAGCGATCGTCAGGGGCTGTGTCATGTCGCTGCGATCGATCCGGTCGTATACGGGAACCAGCTGGACACTGCCAAGAGCTTTTTTCGGCCCCTCTTCCTTCCGGGCCTCTCTTCCCATGATCCTGCCCCACAGCACGCCCAAGCCGACCGGAGTCTTGTCTGCCTCGCGGTAGTGCTTGAGCTCCACTCCGGAGATCACGCCGCCGGCCGTGTTCACGACTGCTCTGACCAGGTCGGTCTCTACAACGATATCCCTTCCCTTGGCTGCAGGCACGATCTTTTTCGGGATGTCCCGCGGAACGGGAGCAGCGGCGCGAGAAGTTTCCTGCTTCGGCTGAACGGTTTCCTGCTTGCCCTGTTCGGGAACAGAGGGTCCTTCTGGGGGCGGGGGCGCAAAGAAACGGGCATAAACCAGGAACACTATGAGCGAAAGCGAAAGGGCCAGTATGAATCTTCGGGTTTCCATCGATCCTCCAGGATCATCGCACAGGGTCGTATCCACCGGGATGGAACGGATGACATTTGGAAATGCGCACAATCGTCATCCAGAGCGCCCTGAACGGTCCCTTTTTTTCAAATGCTTCCAATGCGTATTCGGAACAGGTTGGGGTGAACCTGCATGCCTGCGGCAACAGTGGCGAGATGAAGCGCTTGTACCAGCGAATGAGAGTGACAAAAAAACTGTTTATGATCACGTTGCAGTTCCCTCGGAACCGGACCTGCGGAGTGGGGCGCGGTGGAGAAGCTTCTCAACAGCCGTAAGGACCCGGGCATGGTCGGCATGCAAAAGCTCGCGGCGCACTACAAAAACGAGGTCGTAGCCGGAGGCGGTCTCCCGCAGGCCCTGCATGATGCACGCGCGTATCTGCCGTTTCAACCTGTTCCTGCCGACCGCGTTCACGAGCTTTTTGCTGACCGCGATGCCCACCCTGAAATGAGCTTTATCGTTCCTTGTATAAAAAAGAGAAAGACCGTCAACCGACAGTCTTTTTCCTCTCATTACCGAGACAAACTCGTTATTTGATCGTATCCGCTCGCTCTTTCGATAGGCGTAGGGCATGCGGTTACCGAACCTGCGTTATACGGCGAGACGCTTTCTTCCCTTTGCACGGCGCCGGTTGATCACATTTCTGCCCTTAGCCGTGCTCATACGCTTCCTGAATCCCTGCGCCCGCTTCTGCTTGAGGTTGCTCTTTTGCGCTGTTGTTTCCGACATCGTCCTGCTCCTTCGTATTTTTTGAGTAGGCCGGTATTATAAGCCAAATCGTAAATATGTCAAGCAAAAAACAAGCGTTGTCCGAACGTTACAGCGCAGATGAAACCAGAGAAAACTGCCCGCATTTCTTTCTCTCTTTTAAGGAACAAAAAAATGGACAGGAACGCTAATTCGCGAACCTGTCCATTTCTGCTTCCGCAAACGGAGGCCCTACCCGGGATAACGGGGCTCAGCCTGGTCGCGTTCCCCGAATCAATTTTCTGAAGACGGAAACATTAAACGCGGCTTGCCGCAATTTCCCGGCTCTCGATCAGATTCTTGAACTGGGTCAGTTCCTTTTCGAGCTGTTTTTCCGTCAAAAAACGGAACATCTTCGATGTCGCTCCAGCTTCAATGCCGGGAATCGCGTAGCTCGCCTTGAACAGAAGCCTGGTCCCACCGCCGGGCACCCTCCTGAACTCGACCGTACCTTCATTCTGGACGTCTGCATTGGGATAAGAACGCCAACTGATGCGCTCGTTCGGAACGTCCTCGGTCATCTCCGCATCCCATTCGAAATTGATGCCGCCCGGCACGTTCGCGACCCAGTGCGAGCGCCTGTCGTCATACACTTTCACGGACTCAAGATGCTCCATGAAGCGCGGCAGGTTCTCGAAATTATGCCAGAAACGGTATACTTCTTCCGGCGAGCGGTTAATGGTGATGGTCCTCTCGATGTTGACGCTGCCGCCTGCTTTCATGGTGTTCACTCCCAGCGCGTCATAAAGCAGGTCATGACCGGTCTGGCCACGATAGAAAAGATAACCGCCCAGGATCGAGAACGACGCCTTGCTGGCCATCGATTCGCGGGTCAGGCCGTAAATGGCAAGGGCCGCACCGGCCGCCATTGATATCCAGCGTTCGGTCTGTCCGACATTGATGTTTTTTTCGGTCGGGCTTGAAACTGCTGCAGATGCTGTCATGGTGATTCCCTCCTTTTCCGTTGTTTTGATTGTCATCAGTTTAAATTGTAGCATCATCCGCGGAACTTTCAAAAAAGTTTATGGACAGGCAGGCACTAAAGTCGCATGGCATGAGGTGCAGCTTTCACTTTTCAATTCTTTTTTGGTACTGTTTGCTTCGTAAGGATGAGCATGAAAAGGGGCGTTAACTACATAGGCGTCGGGGTCGGTGCCGTGATATCGAATTCGGCCGGCCGGCTGTTTCTTGCCAAACGCGGGGCTGGGGCGAGGAACGAACGACACAAGTGGGAGTTCCCCGGCGGCAGCGTCGAGTTCGGCGAGGGGCTGGAAGAGGCTCTGGTGCGGGAGATCGAAGAGGAATACGGGTTCGCTGTCGCCGTAGAGCAGCTTCTTGATGTGGTCAACCACATCATACCCGAAGAGCAGCAGCACTGGGTGTCCCCGACCTTTCTATGCCGCTACCTGGGCGGGACCCCGTGGATCCGTGAGCCGCATAAGTGCGAAGAGATCGGCTGGTTCGCTTTACAGGATATTCCCGAGCAGGAGCTTACCATTGCGTCTAAAAAAAGTCTTGCAAGCTTCTTGAAGAAGCACAAATGAAAGGATATTTTTCGTTCTATTTGAAATTGGAATATCCTTTTTATAGGAGTCTGACCGGCTATAAAAATGAATTGAAATCGATTTTTTGTCTTGACATATTTTTTAGTTTATACATAATATGGTTAGCGTCATTCTTTGGTTGTACATTATTTTTTCTTTATGGAGGTGCGGCAATGGAAAGTATTTTTCTTGTTTTGAGCCTTGTTTCGATCGTAGTCATGTTTTTTGCGCTCTATCAGGCCTTTGTTCTCAAGAAGAAGGTGCCCGGCGGCAAGGTGAAAGAGACCTGGGATTTTCTTGCCGGGCTTATTGTGCTCTTTTTCGCGGGCTACCTCTCGACGCCCTTTTTCCGCATGCTGCCCCCGGAGATCAAGGATGTTCTCGTCGGCGTCATCTTTCTCGCCGGCGCGGTCTTCGTCCTTATCGTGGTGAAGCTGTTATATAAGATCGTTGAGGACCTTGGTTTATGAGCGCTGCTCCCAAAGAGCGGGTCGACGAGATTCGAAAGATTGTTCATGAGATCATAGGCCCAGCCAGTGAGATCTTCCTGAAAAAGATCGACAAGTCGATCGATGACTGGGCTGCCGGTACGATTTCGGCTGCCGACGCGTGCGAGAAGATACAGAAGACGGTTAGCCTGTTCATCGATGAGAACAAGGCAAAGGAAATAGGTGCCCGGTGCGCTCCTATCGTGATGCGGGAATCGAAAAAATAATCTTTCCCGGGATGTCGCCTTCCTTTTTTCCGCCGGCCGCCTGCTGGCGGATTTTTTTTGCTA
>MHEA01000144.1:14344-19560 GCA_001805085.1 Nitrospirae bacterium GWC2_57_9 | reverse complement strand
GCGCTTACGAGCGCTCCGCGCGAGAATAGGGTGTGCAGGGTGCTTTTGCCCCGAGTATGGAAATTCCCTGCGGATGCTTACAGGAACCTCCACTTGCTGCAGGGAGCCTCTCTTGTGTGATCGATTGCCCGTGCGTTTAGTGAGCGATTCAAATAATGTCCCAACCCCATAAATCACGAGGTCCCCTGCCGTTCTCCAGGGGGCTTCAATTTCCCGTCGATACGGTGCTGCTGATCGGTCCTACCGGTGTGGGCAAGACGCCGCTCGGGGACCTGATCGTCAGAAACGGCCTGCTCGGTCGCCGCTGTCACCATCTCGATTTCGGGGCCGAACTCCGCCGTGCTGTTTCCCAGGGAGCACTGTCCGCCCTCTACACTCCCGAAGAGCTCGCTTTCATTCATGGTGTTCTCGCACGCGGCTTACTGCTGGAGAATGAGCATTTTGCGCTGGCCGAAAAGATCATCTCTCTGTTTCTGGAAAGGGCGTCCTTCTCTCAAGACGATCTGCTCGTATTGAACGGTATGCCACGTCATGAGGGACAGGCAAGGGATTTGGAAAGAATGGCGAAGGTGCACGCGCTGATCGTTCTGGACTGTTCTAAAGAAAACGTATTCTGCAGAATACGGGACGATGTGGGAGGGGATAGAATGGAACGGATCGATGACGGCATCGACTTGATCGGGAAGAAGCTCGCGATATTTCGACAGCGGACCGCTCCCCTGAGCGAGCACTACGAAAAAAACGGGGTCAGGATCTATCGTCTGGCGGTCACTGCAGCGATGACGCCGCAAGAAGCATATGGAAGCATATCAACCTTTGCCGCCGGTGACCCACCAATCACCCTTGTCACTGAACCACCAAAGCGATGAATCGGTCTCAAGAATGACCCTCGCCAGCTCTTTTGCTGCCGCCGTCTGCAGCCGTCTCAGAGAAAACTCCAACCACTCGTCGGCGTACTTGTTTCCCAGGTCCTTGTACTCTTTCAGGGCAAGGATCATCTCGAGCTGGTCGGCGTCGCGGGCCAACTTCGCTTCTTCCGTTTTCCCTTCAATAAACTCCAGGATAAGCTCCTTGATCTCGTTCCCGAAGGGCAGGGTCTGCGTCAGGTCCTCAACGGCCTTTTTCTCGTTCGCCTTGACGTATTTTTTGTTCACATAGTTGAGATCACCGGTCCGAGCTTCCGGCAGGTCGTGGAACAGGCACATCTTGATCATGCGGTCCACATTCAGGCCCTTTGCCAGATTTCCCAGGGAATAGCCGATGTAGGTCGTCCGAAAAATATGTTCCGCAACGGATTCTGCGCCCGTTCCAAGGAATTGAAAACCGCTCCGCGGCGTGCGCTTCAGCATGCCTGCTTCGAAAAGGAAATTAGCAATGTTCTTCATGGGAGGTCCTTTATACCACGATTTCCCCTGCCTGTAAATACTCTATCAATACCAGCGGTGCCAGCAAAAATAAAAAAGACCCGATCCGGTGCACGATCAGGTCTCATAGGGAACCCCTTGCCGCTCCGACGCCTTTTTTCAGAACGTCACGTTCTGCCGTTTCATCAGAAGCTCTCCGAGATAAGAACCAGGCTTCACCTCTGCGTTCTTAATCCACTCTGCTCCTTCCAGCCCGTAAGGTTTTACGCAGGATGCGCAGATATAGAACTTGCAATCGAAATCTTCCACCAGGCTTTTCATCAATTCTGCCACGGGAGAAAACCCTTTCTGCCAGGTCACGGACTCTGCAAAGCCCCTGCGAGCTAGATGTACTCCTTCGTTCATCAGGAAAAAATCGATCTTTGCATCGAATGCCGCCATATTGGTCGCCAGCTGCAAAGCTGCTGCTGCCCGCTCAATAGCGTCATAAGAATGGGTAATCACAAAAACAAATTCCCTGTTTTCCATGATGCCTCCTTCTGGGTGGATGCTCTGTTGCACTTACCACGCACTTTATCATTTCTCGTATGTTTGAGCTAATCAATTATTTTTATATTCGCTTAAAGAAAGAATCAAACAATGTGTCTGAGACGACTGTTCACACAGAACAGAGCCTCTTTAAGTACTATTAAGAGTAATTAATAAAATTAGTAGCAGTAGTAGTAAGGTCTGTGAATATGTTAGTACCAGCGAAAACGCATTGAAAAGGCGGGCAAAAGTATCACGAACAAGATGTCCATCGTATTGTTCGTTTAAGAGGAGAGACGTGTTGATAAACTCTCGAAAACGTTTGTCCACATCTTTTCCTTCCTGGATTCACAGTAAGATGTTTATTACCCGGGAGGCCAGCTGAACCGACGTCCTGAAAGGATATGAAGGTGGATATGGAAAACAGACTGACCGGCTCCGGCCCCGTTGTTAATCACCATCCGGTACCCTTTTACGTGGAGTCCCTTCTGGTCTGCGATCTTCTTGGCGGCCAGGAACAAATGGCCCACAATCTCCCTGTCCTCCGCGGACATGGCATGGACCTCGGGAATATGTTTTTTTGGTACAACGAGTATATGCACAGGAGCCTGCGGGTTGAGATCTTCAAACGCGGCGGCAAATTCATCCTCATAAACGATCTTTGCGGGGATCTTCTTTGATATAATCTTGCAAAAAATGCAATCAGGATCGAGGCTCATCCCTTTCCCTCCTGTTCAGAAAAGCTTCTGAAGAAGCAGCTCCGGGTCCCGGTATGGCAAGCAGGACCTGTCTGCTCGACCCTGATGAGGAGGGTATCCTGATCACAATCATAAAGGATATCCTTTATGCGCTGAATATTGCCGGACGTCTCTCCCTTCTGCCAGAACTTCCGGCGCGAACGGCTCCAGAACCAGGTGCGGCCTGTCTCGACGGTCTTCCGCAAGGATTCCGCGTTCATATAAGCGACCATCAGTACCTCGTTGTTCTGCCAGTCCTGGATCACGGCGGGAATGAGCCCTTTTTCGTCGAATTTCAGGTTTTCCGGTATCTTCATAATTAAAGGTTTTTTATCATAAATAAGAAAAAATGTCCAGCAGGAGAAAAGAAAAACAAAAACCGGCCGAAGGTTTCGGCCGGTTACGAAGATGAATTCGGAAGTGGCAGCAAGACTCAGACGAACAGATTGATATCAGCGTCTGCGGCGACATCCAGCCAGGTCGCGGCGCCGCCGAACTCCACGCCTTCGATAATGTCCGCTTGCTTATATCCCATGACATCCATGGTCATCTGGCACGCAATCAGTTTTACACCGCTTTCCTGCGCAAGTTCCAGGAGCTGACCCACTGATGCAACGCCGTGCTTCTTGAACATGGATTTCATCATGGCCGTTGCCATCGCTTCCATGCCCGGCATCGAAGCGACCAGGCTGGGGATAGGAACAGGCATAGGCATCGCGGGATTTCCGAGAGGAGATACCTTGAGCTTTTCTGTATTGTCCTTCTTGACGATCTCAAGGCCATAAAACGTAAAGAAGATGGTTACGTCAACGTCCATGGCCGCGGCCGTTGTCGCTAGAATGAGCGGCGGATATGCCATGTCCAGCGTGCCTTTTGAGGCAATGATCGTCATTTTTTTGTTCGCCATACTATTCTCCCTTAAGCGGTCTTTTTTATGTAGAAGGTGAACGTGCCCGACCCCTCCTCGACCTTCATGATCTGATTACCCGTCCTTTTTGCCCATGAGGACATATCGTTCTTGGATCCCGGGTCCGTTGTTTCGACCTTCAGAACCTGGTCCTTGGAAAGCGCCTCAACTGCCTTTTTCGTCTTCAAGATCGGAAGAGGACAGCTCATTCCCTTTGCATCGAGCACTTGATCGACTTTGATATCTGATGACATTTCCATCACCTCCATAAAAATGATAACATGTTATGTTGAAACAAGTGTTTTATGTTACCGCATGAATTGTTGCGAAGTCAAGCAATTTTTTATAAGAGTATAGTATTCACAAAAGCAAGAGTTTTTATATAAGAAATAAAGACCAGAGATACCATAGGGTTATAAAATATATATCAGTTAGGCGCCCTGGCAATACCCTTAAAATACCCCGGTTGGCGGGATAGAATAAGGCTGTTCCGGGATAAAAGCCCTTGCCACATACAGGGGGTTCTGGTATAGTCGAGCCTTGCCAAAATCAGTTGCAGAACGTTGTTATGATACTTTGCAAGATGTATGCTAGGCACAATCCGCTCGAGAGAGTAAAAATCACGCAAAATAAGGCCTAAAAAAGCGGACAATAAGCCTCCGAACGAGTATTTAAGCGCCTGAAATTAAAATTAAAATATTGTTGTTAACACCTGTGGATAAGTATGTTTGTAACCAGGGCGGTTTTAATGGGGTTTTTATGGATCAAGAAAGAGTTTGGGAAGAAATACTGCTGCTGATTGAAAACCGCATGTCCAAGCAGGGTTACGATACCTGGTTCAGTCAGTCCAAGCTTTTGTCGATCGACGGGAACCGGCTGGTCATAGAGGTACCGAGCAAATTCCATCGTGACTGGATCAAAGAACATCACTGGAACACCTTGTTCGACGTCATCAAAGAAGTAACGAAGAGAAGCGATATTGAAATAGATTTCTTCGTCCAACCCCAGCAGCCGAAAAAGACCCAGCGCCAGGTTAAAGAGGAAAAAAAAGAGGGGCGCGAGGAAAAGATCGGCCTTTTCGAGAGGAAATACACCTTTAACAATTTTGTGGTCGGGCCGAGCAACCAGTTTGCTCATGCTGCGGCCAAGGCGGTTGCCGATGCGCCCGGCAGGGCTTACAACCCGCTCTTCATCTACAGCGGCGTCGGTCTGGGGAAAACCCATCTCGTGAATGCCATCGGACATCATATTCAGAGCAGATCGCCCCGGACCAAGGTCGCCTATCTGTCTTCGGAACAGTTCACGAACGAACTTATCAACAAAATGAGCCATCAGCGGATGGAGGAGTTCCGCCAGAAGTATCGCAACATGGACATTCTTCTCATCGACGACATCCAGTTCATTGCCGGCAAGGAGCGTACGCAGGAAGAATTCTTTCATACATTCAATACCCTCTATGAAGCGCAGAAGCAGATCGTGCTGACCAGCGACCGGCAGCCCAAGGAGATCCCGGACATCGAGGAACGTCTTCGGTCCCGGTTCGAGAGCGGTCTGATCTCCGACATCCAGGCGCCGGACCTGGAGACGAGGATTGCTATCCTGAAGAAAAAAGCGGAGTTCTGGGGTATCCGGCTGCCCGACGATGTTGCCGAGTTTCTCGCTTCGATGATGAAGAACAAT
>MHEA01000144.1:5754-14335 GCA_001805085.1 Nitrospirae bacterium GWC2_57_9 | reverse complement strand
CTCGAGGGCGGGCTGGTCAAGCTCGGCGCCGTTTCCTCGCTGACGAACACCGAGATTACCCAGGAGCTTGCTCAGAACGAGTTGAAGTATCTGCTCGATAGTCGTGAAAAGGTCATCACGAACGAGCTCGTCCAGAAGATCGTGGCGGAAGTGTTTGGCGTGAAGATCTCGGATTTGAAATCCAAGCGCCGAACGAAAGCTGTCGTCCTGCCGCGGCAGGTGGCAATGTACCTTTGCAGAAATCAGGCAGGTTCATCACTTCCCGAGATAGGAACGTTCTTCGGCGGCAAGGACCATAGTACCGTGATCCATGCCTGCAAAGTGATCGAAGAAAAGAAGGAAAAAGACCCGGAACTGAGAGCCCGGATAGAGATGTTGATTAAGCAGTTAAAACATTGAAACATTATAAAAAAGTCGACATATTTTTGTTGCTATTTGACCGTGATTCTGATACTATTCTTCGTCGTGCACAGGAGGCTTCCCTAGATGAAACTGAAGATCAAGAAAGAGGAAATCCTGAAAGGGTTGCAGAGGATCCAGGGCGTGGTCGAGAAGAAGAATACGATGCCCATCCTTTCCAATATGCTCCTCACGGCCGACAGCAACGGAGTAGAGATCGTGGCTACCGACCTTGAGATCGGCCTGCGCGGTCGTTATTCCGCAGAGGTGGAGAAACCGGGTTCCATCACGATCTCCGCGAAAAAGATGTATGAGATCGTGCGCGAGCTCCCCGCCGAAGACATCGAGATCAAGGTCGAGGACGGGAACTGGGCCAAGATCGTCTCGGGCCAGTCGCACTTCAAGCTCGTGGCGCTCCCGAAAGACGAATACCCCGCGCTCCCCGAGGTCGCGGAAGAGGGCATGATCGCTATTGAGGGAGAGACCCTGCGGGAGATGATCAAGAAGACATTGTACTCCGTGGGCGAAAACGATGCCCGCTACGTGCTGAACGGCCTCTTCGTGCACATGACCCAGGGCAAGAACGGGCTGAACATCCGCATGGTCGGGACCGACGGCCACCGGCTTTCCATGATCGACCGCGTTATCGATGCAAAGCACAAGGAAGAGAGCATGATCATCCCCAAGAAGGCGATGCTCGAGCTCAGGCGCATCCTGGAAGAGGATTCCTCGAAGTCCGAACTCCGGATCGGCTTCAGCAAGAACCATGCGCTGTTCAAACGGGACGGGCTTGTCATGGTCTCGAAGCTCATCGACGGCAACTACCCCAACTACCTGCAGGTCGTGCCCGCCAAGAGCACGAAAAAGGTGGTCGTTTCCAAGGACCTCTTCAGCCACGCCGTAAAGCGCGTATCGATCCTGTCCAAGGAGAAAACGAACGCGGTCAAGATGCAGCTGGAAAAGGACAGCCTCGTCCTTTCCACGAACAACCCCGAGGTGGGGGAGGCGAGCGAGGAGCTGGCCGTGGATTACAAGGGAGAGGCGATCACGATTGGGTTCAACTCACGCTATCTGATGGACGTCCTCTCCGCAATGGACCGGGCGAACATCGCCCTGGAGCTCAATGATGCGCTCAGCCCCTGTCTCATAACCGAAGAGGGCGACGAGCACTACCGCTGCGTTGTCATGCCCATGCGGGTCTAGGAACAACAGCTGTTCCGGAATTCCAAGCACGAATCCTAATGAGCGTCCCGGCTGGACGTCCAGGATTTAGAGTTTCGGATTGAGAATGTGTGCTAGTGAGGGGATTGCTCCGGCACGGACAAATCCCCTTTTTTACGAGGAGTGGATGGAATATACCGCAGACAGCATAAAAGTGCTTGAAGGTCTCGAAGCAGTGCGCAAACGGCCGGCCATGTACATCGGCAGCACCGGGAGCGTGGGCCTGCATCACCTCGTCTACGAGATCGTGGACAACAGCGTGGACGAAGCCATGGCCAGCTTCTGCAAGAACATCGATGTCATTATCCATATCGACAACAGCGTGACCGTGATAGACGACGGACGGGGCATTCCCACGCAGATGCACAGCGGGCAGAAGCGGTCGGCCGCAGAGGTGGCCCTTACCGTGCTCCATGCGGGAGGCAAATTCGACGGCGATGCGTACAAGGTCTCCGGCGGCCTCCACGGGGTAGGCGTCTCGGTCGTGAATGCGCTGTCCGAGTGGCTCGAGCTCGAGATCAAACAGGACAGCAAGGTCTTCCAGCAGAGGTACGAACGGGGAACGCCGCTGGCGCCCCTGGCCGTCACGGGTACGACCGCGACGACGGGCACCAAGATCACCTTCAAGCCCGACTACCTGATCTTCGAGGATCGGGAATACAGCTACGATGTCCTGTCGCAGCGGCTCCGGGAGCTCGCCTTCCTGAACCGCGGGCTCAAGATCTCGGTCCAGGACGAGCGTTCCGGCAAGAAGCAGACCTTTTTTTACGAGGGCGGCATCGCCTCGTTCATCGAGTATCTGAATAAGAACAAAACGTCGCTCCATCCGGCACCGATCTACTTGAGCAAGGAACGGGAAGGCATCTTCGTCGAGATCGCTTTTCAGTACAACGACAGCTATGTGGAGCAGGTCTTTTCCTTCGCGAACAACATCAACACCCAGGAGGGCGGCACCCACCTGGTCGGATTCAAGGCCGCGCTGACCCGCACGGTCAATGCTTATGCGCTTTCGAGCGGCCTCCAGAAGAACGGGGCCGAGGCGCTCTCGGGCGAAGATGTCCGGGAAGGCCTGACCGCCGTGGTGAGCGTGCGCCTCCCGAACCCTCAGTTCGAAGGCCAGACCAAGACAAAGCTGGGCAATAGCGAGGTCAAGGGCATCGTCGAGGCCATGGTGAACGAGTCGCTCGGCTCCTACCTCGAGGAGAATCCTCTGGTGGCGCGCAAGGTCGCGGAAAAGGGGATGAACGCGGCGCGCGCCCGCGAGGCCGCCCGCAAGGCGCGGGAGTTGACACGGCGCAAGGGAGTGCTCGACTCCTCGACGCTTCCCGGCAAGCTTGCTGATTGCCAGGAGAAGGACCCGGCGCTGTCGGAGCTCTTCATCGTCGAAGGAGACTCGGCAGGCGGGTCTGCCAAGCAGGGCAGGGACCGCAAGAACCAGGCGATCCTTCCGCTCAAGGGCAAGATCCTGAACGTCGAAAAGGCCCGCTTCGACAAGATGCTGTCGAGCGACGAGATCAAGGTCCTCATTACCGCCCTCGGCACCAGCATCGGCCCCGAAGAGTTCGACATCGCAAAACTGCGCTATCATCGCATCGTGATCATGACCGACGCCGACGTGGACGGCGCCCATATCCGGACACTGCTGCTCACGTTCTTCTACCGGCAAATGCCGCAGATCATCGAGCGGGGCTACTTGTACATCGCCCAGCCGCCGCTGTTCAAGGTCAAGCGCGGCAAGACGGAGCGGTACATCAAGGACGATTCCCGCATGGAAGACTTCCTGCTCGACCTTGCAGCGGAGGATATCGAGCTCTTTTCCCCTGAACAGGACAGCTGGCTCGCGGGGGATCGGCTGATCGCCATGCTCAAGAAGCTTGTGCAGTTCGAAAAGACTCTCGACAAGTTCCGCAGAAAACGGCTGGACGTGATGGTGCTGCGTGCGCTGCTGCTGGACAAAACGTTCACCAAGGCTGTCCTGAAGGAAGAGGACAAGCTGAAGGCAGTTGCCCAGACCATAGAGGAGTATCTCAGGAAATTCCATCCCAAGACCGCCGTCGACTGGGCGATCGAACCGGATGAGGAGCACCAGGCCTTCCGGCTGCAGTTCGATACGAAATACGAAGCAGCTCACTCCAGCATTCTGATCGATGAGAACTTCGTCACGACCCCCGAGTTCCGGGAGCTCCAGAGCATATCGCCGGCTCTGCTCGGCCTTGACGGACCGGCCTATCGGGTGCGGGAAAAGGGAGAGGAAAAGGGGTTCAACGACACAGGCAAGCTCGTGCGTCATGTGCTTGACCTGGGCAAGAAGGGCCTCGCGATTCAGCGATACAAGGGGCTGGGCGAGATGAACCCGGAGCAGCTCTGGCAGACGACGATGGACCCGGAGAAGCGGACCTTCCTGCAGGTCACGATCGAGGACTCGGTCAAGGCTGACGAGATCTTTACCATTCTCATGGGCGACCAGGTCGAACCGCGAAGGGCCTTTATCCAGCGGCATGCGCTGGAAGTCCGGAACCTGGATGTCTAATAGGGACAAGCACCAAACACTAATTTAAACCCTAAACAAAAGTGAAAACGTATTCCCTTTAGAGCTTCGAAATTCGAATTTAGGATTTGCCTTAACGATATGGAACCTCAAGAAATAAAATCCCAGATCAATATAGAGCAGGAGATGAAGACCGCCTACCTCGATTACTCCATGAGCGTGATCGTGGGGCGGGCTCTTCCCGATGTACGCGACGGGCTGAAGCCGGTGCATCGCCGGATCCTCTATGCCATGTTCAGGGAAGGACTTCTGCACAATAAAAAATATTCCAAGAGCGCGGGCGTGGTCGGCGAAGTGTTGAAGAAGTACCATCCCCACGGCGACAGCGCTGTATACGACACCATGGTCAGGATGGCCCAGGACTTTAACCTGCGTTACCTGCTGGTGGACGGCCAGGGCAACTTCGGTTCCGTGGACGGCGACCCGGCAGCAGCATACCGCTACACGGAAGCGCGGCTCACGAAGCTGGCAGAGGAGTTGCTGGCCGACATCGACAAGGAGACGGTCGATTTCGTCCCGAACTTCGACGACACAACCGTAGAACCCTCCGTGCTTCCTACACGCGTGCCGAACCTCCTGATCAACGGGTCAGCCGGTATCGCCGTCGGAATGGCCACGAACATCCCGCCGCACAACCTGGGCGAGATCGTGGACGGACTCGTGATGATGATCGACCATCCCGAAGTCACGATTCAGGAGCTGATGTCCGTTATCAAAGGCCCTGACTTTCCTACAGCAGCTTTCATCCACGGATATGAAGGGATCAAGCAGGCATTCATGACGGGGCGCGGCATCATTCAGATGCGGGCAAGGGCCACGATCGAGGAAGGCAAGGGTGAGCGCGAGAGCATTATTGTTACCGAGCTTCCCTACCAGGTGAACAAGGCCCGCCTGCTCGAGCGCATCGCAGAACTGGTGCAGGAGAAAAAGATCACGGGCATCTCCGAGATCCGTGATGAGTCCGACCGCGAAGGCATGCGAATCGCGATCGACCTGAAAAAAGGTGAGATTGCGTCGGTCGTACTGAACCAGCTCTTCAAGCATACGGCGATGCAGTCCACCTTCGGCGTGATCATGCTCGCGCTCGTGAACAACCAGCCGCGGGTCCTGAACCTTCGCAAGCTGCTCTCGTATTTCATCCAGCACCGCAGAGAAGTGGTGCTGCGCAGGACCAGGTATGACCTGAGGAAGGCCGAGGAGCGGGCGCATATCCTCCTGGGCCTCAAGATAGCCCTTGAGAACCTCGATGCCGTGATCGCTCTTATTAAGGCATCGCAAAGCCCGGAGGAGGCCAGGAACGGCCTCGTCCGCGAGTTCAAGCTTTCCGAGATCCAGGCCCAGGCAATCCTGGACATGCGGCTGCAGCGGTTGACCGGGCTCGAGCGCGACAAGATCATCGCGGAATACGAGGAAGTGCTCCGGGAGATAGCCCGCCTGAACGAGATCCTGGCGTCCGACGCCCTCGTCATGACGATAATCCGCGACGAACTCCTTGCTATCAAGCAGGAATACGGCGATGCGCGCAGGACCGAGATCGTGGCCGAGGCCTCGGAGATCGACATCGAAGACCTGATCAAGGACGAGGAGATGGTGATTACCATCTCCCACGCAGGGTATATCAAGCGGAACCCGCTGACCACGTACCGGGCCCAGCGCCGCGGGGGCAAGGGCAAGATCGGCATGGAGACCAAGGCAGAGGACTTCGTGGCCAGGCTTTTCACCGCGACCACCCACAGCTATATTCTTTTCTTTACCAATAAGGGCCGCGTCTACTGGCTTAAGGTGCACCAGATACCCGAGGCGGGAAGGCAGGCCAAGGGCAAGGCCATCGTCAACCTCATCCAGATAAGCCAGGACGAGCGGGTGACGGCAGCGCTTCCGATCCGTGAATTCACCCCGGGACACTACATTCTGATGGCGACCAAGAACGGCATTATCAAGAAGACGGAGCTGGAGTCTTACAGCCATCCCCGGCCCTCCGGCATCATTGCGATCACTCTCGACGAGGCGGACGAACTGATCTCCGCCGAGGTGACCGACGGCAAACGCGACGTTTTCCTCGGAACACGGCACGGGCTTTCGATCCGCTTCTCCGAGACCGACGTGCGCGAGATCGGCCGGACGGGCAAAGGCGTGATCGGCATTAGACTCGATGAGGGCAACCAGGTCGTGGGCATGGAGATCGTGCGCGACGACTCTACTATCCTGACGGTGACCGAGAACGGGTACGGTAAGCGGAGTACCCTTGAAGACTACCGGAGCCAGGGCAGGGGCGGCAAGGGGATCATCACAATCAAGATCACCGAGAAGAACGGCCAGGTTATCGGCATGGCCCAGGTCTCACAGGACGACGAGATCCTGCTTATCACGTCGAACGGAAAGGTCCTGCGGATCAGGAGCAAGGATATCTCGGTCCAGGGAAGAAATACGCAAGGGGTCCGTCTCTTTGATACGGAAGCGGGAGACAAGGTCGTCAGCTTCGCGAAGGTGGTCGAGCGTGAGGACGAGAAGGAGCCGTCTCCCGACAAGACCTTGCCGGAAGCTGCAGCCGGACCGGATAGCACGGAACCATGAAGAAAATTTTTATTCTGCTCCTGCTCGGCAGCATGCTGGGCGGGTGCGATGTGTTCGACAAAACCGCCATTCGGGAGTACGAGGCCGCGACCAAGCGCTGGAATGCCGGAGATTATCCGAACGCGGTCAGGATGTACTTCGCTATTGTTAAGGAACACCCATACAGCTCCCGCGCGGACGATGCGCTCTATTGGGCCGGCGTTACTCAGTTCCTGTATTTGGGCCAGACCGAAAAGGCGCTTCAAACGTTGCAAGTGCTTTTGAAGCGGTACCCTAGCCGGGAAACGGCGCCTCAGACCCAATGGTACATCGCTCAGATCTACGAACTGGGGTACAGCGACTACGGGCGCGCCGTTGAGGAGTACCACAGGGCCATCGAGTATTCAAACCGCGACGTGAGAGAAAAGAGCCTCTATAGCCTGGCGGACTGTCTGTTCAGGACGGGAAAGAGTGAAGAGGCGCGCGAAGCCTGGACCCGGCAGGTAACGGAGTTCCCGGCGGGACCGAATGTGCGACTTGGCTATTACCGCCTGGGCACGACGGCTTTTTCAAAAGGAGAGCTCGAGCAGGCAGAAGGATACTACCGAAAAGCGCTCGAAAACAACTCCGATCAAGAACTGGCCGTCAAAGCCAGCTTCGCCCTGGCCGGGTGTCTTGAAGCGGGGGATAAACTGACCGAAGCGCTGAAGCTCTACCGCGAAATCGAGCCGGTCTACCAGAACAAAGAAGCCATCGCGGTCAAGATAAAGGCGTTAGAGACCAGGATCATCAAGAAAAGTTATTGACAACGAAGAAGGAGAATGCTACTTTAAATGCTTGATTTGCGGCTTGTAAGGGAAAATCCGGAACAGGTCAAGGCAGGGCTGGCGCGACGAGGCATTACGCTGGACCTGACTGAGTTCCTCTCGCTCGATGTCCGGCGTCGTCAGGCACAGCAGGAGATCGAAACGCTTCGCCGCAGCCGAAACGAGGCCTCCGAGGAGATCGGACGGCTGAAGAAGGCCGGGCAGCCGGCAGAGGACAAGGTCGCCGAGATGCGCGCGGTCGGCGACAAGATCGCTGATCTCGAGAACAGTACCCGTGAAGTGGAGGACGCACAGCGTTCGCTCCTCCTGACCATCCCGAACCTCCCGCACAGCTCCGTTCCGGACGGGAAAGACGAACAGGAAAACAGGGAACTGCGGCGCTGGTCGCCCCAGGGGGGGGAGCTGCCCAAGTTTTCTTTCGAACCCAAGCCGCACTGGGACCTGGCAGAGTATCTCGATATCATCGATTTCGACCGGGCTGCCAAGATCACCGGGGCACGTTTTGCTCTTTATAAAGGCATGGGCGCCAGACTGGAACGCGCCCTGATCAACTTCATGCTCGATCTGCACACGACCGGGCACGGTTATACCGAGGTGTTGCCGCCGTTCATGGTGAATAAGATGAGCATGACGGCAACAGGCCAGCTGCCGAAGTTCGAAGAAGAGCTCTTCCGGGTGGAGAACGGCACCTATTATCTGATCCCTACTGCAGAAGTTCCGGTAACCAATATCTATCGGGACGAAGTTCTTCCCGAGGAAAGCCTTCCCGTCCTGTTCACGGCCTATACGCCCTGCTTCCGCAGGGAGGCGGGTTCTTACGGCAAGGACACACGTGGCCTTATCCGGCAACACCAGTTCAACAAGGTCGAGCTCGTAAAGTTTGCGAAACCGGAAAGCTCCTACGATGAGCTGGAGAAACTGACCGGGAATGCGGAAGAAGTGCTGAAACGCCTCGGTCTCCCGTACCGGGTGATCGTGCTCTGCACCGGGGATATGGGTTTTTCTGCGGCCAAGACCTATGACATCGAGGTCT
>MHEA01000144.1:1577-5693 GCA_001805085.1 Nitrospirae bacterium GWC2_57_9 | reverse complement strand
CAGGTACAAGCCGAAAGGCGGAAAGAAGACCGAGCTTCTACACACGCTGAACGGGTCGGGTCTTGCTGTCGGCCGCACGGTGGTTGCCATCCTCGAAAATTTCCAGCAGTCTGACGGAACGGTCATGATACCGGAAGCGCTGAGACCGTATATGGGCGGCGCGGAGAAAATAACGCCACGAACCGTGTAAATCGTTCGAACGGTTCAAACCGTTTCATCGGAAGGTTCAACCGGAGAGATGGCCGAGCGGTTTAAGGCGGCGGTCTTGAAAACCGTTGAGCGAAAGCTCCGGGGGTTCGAATCCCTCTCTCTCCGCCATACAAAAAATAACAGTTCAGTCCGGCGAATAGTTCAAAGAGCCAAAGAGCTTTGCGCAGCAACACGGAGAGGTGGCCGAGCGGCTGAAGGCAGCTGCCTGCTAAGCAGTTGTGGGGGTAACCCCACCCCGGGTTCGAATCCCGGCCTCTCCGCCATTCAGACATGCTGCAGCGGTAAAAAACAATGTCGGTTCTCGATGTTCAAGGAGGATGTTCACAATGTTGAAAAAGATCGTGGCAGTAGTCGCAGTTCTGGTTCTCGCGGTATCGTTCGCTGGTTGCAAGAAGAAAGAGGAGAAGCCCCAGCTTCCCGCAGGTCATCCCCCGATGGAAGGCGGCATGCCTCCTTCAGGAATGCCGAACATGCCGAAGGTGGACCGGAAGGTCATCGTATCCAGGGATGTGAAGGCCAAATGGAAGGCAGTAAAGATCGGCGTTGAAGATAAAAAGGCAAAAATCAACAAAGAGTACACGATAAATGTCGGTTCGGAGTTGGCAATCCCGAATACCAAGATGACGGTCAAGGTGCTGAACTTCCTGCCCGATTTCAAGATGACCGACACGGAGTTCACCTCTGCTTCGGACAAGCCCAATATGCCGGCCGCACAGGTCGTGGTCGCGGAGAACGGCAAGGAGATCTGGAGCAACTGGCTTTTCTCCCTGCAGCCCGGGATCCATCCGTTCCAGCATGAGAACATCGGACTCATGCTCGTGGGCGGAGTTTCAAAATAGTCTTTTTGACAAGGAACCAGGTCGTCTCTTGTGCACAGATGCCTCCGGCACCTGTGCACATTGTTTCTCAAGCGCCCATAGCTCAGCTGGATAGAGCAACGGACTACGAATCCGTAGGCCAGAGGTTCGAATCCTCTTGGGCGCACCATTTTTCGTGATGCAGAATCAGCCGAATAGAAGCGACCAGGAATTTATGCGGTTTGCCCTTGCGGAGGCCAAACAGGCAGCGGCAGAAGGGGAAACACCCATCGGCGCGGCTCTGGTCATCGATAACACGGTCGTTGCTTCTGCGCATAACATGCGCGAGACCTGGCAGGACCCGACAGCCCATGCAGAATGCATTCTTCTTCGGCAGGCAGCGGTGAAGTTGGGCAGATGGCGGCTTCCCGACGCCACGATTTATGTGACTATGGAGCCCTGCCTCATGTGTGCCGGCGCCTTGGTTCTCGCGAGGATCGGACGATTGGTATATGGCTGCCGCGACGAGCGTGCGGGGGCCCTGGGTTCGGTATACGATGTGGTGCGTGACGGAAAGTTGAACCATGTCTATCGCATCACGCCGGGAGTGCTGGAGAGCGAGAGCCGTCACCTGTTGCAGTGTTTTTTTGAGGAGCTGAGGACATCCAGGACCGCGAACCGGGGAATGGAAAAACCTGGACCCAAAATCCACAATCCGAACTGAAACGGAGAGGTGGCCGAGCGGCTGAAGGCGGCAGTCTCGAAAACTGTTGTGGGGGTAACTCCACCGGGGGTTCAAATCCCCCCCTCTCCGCCATTACAATAGAATAAAGTTCGGAGTTAAAGAGAAGAAGAGCGGGAAGGGGAAGATTTTTGTCCGAACTCCCCACTCTGAACTCCGAACTGTAGTTAACCGGAGAGGTGGCCGAGCGGCTGAAGGCGCACGCTTGGAAAGCGTGTTTAGGGAAACCTAACGTGGGTTCAAATCCCACCCTCTCCGCCATATTTGAAAGAAGCGCTCATGAGCCCGGGTCCTGCGCAACCGCGGTCCCGTGAACCCCGTCAGGTCCGGAAGGAAGCAGCGGTAAACGGGTTCCGGGTGTGCCGCAGGGTAGCCCGGGTTTGTGAGCTTTTTCTTTTTGGTCGCTTCCGTGACTATGGTACAATGCCCCGTGTTTCGAGGTAAGGTGTCATGAGCTATCAGGTCCTGGCAAGAAAGTGGAGACCCCAGGTTTTCGAGGATGTGGTCGGCCAGGGGCACATCACGCGCACCCTTCAGAACGCGATCAGTTCCGGCCGACTGGCACACGCCTTCCTGTTCTCCGGACCGCGCGGGGTAGGCAAGACCACGACAGCGCGCATTCTGGCAAAAGCGTTGAACTGCGCCGAGGGCCCGACGCCGACGCCCTGCGGCAAATGCGACTCCTGCCGGGAGACGACCGCCGGCACATCCGTAGATGTTATTGAGATCGATGGTGCATCGAACCGGGGCATCGAGCATATCCGGGAACTACGAGAAGCGGTCAAGTACGCACCCGCAGGCGGCAAGAACAAGGTCTACGTGATCGATGAAGTCCATATGCTCACGAATGAGGCCTTCAACGCGCTGCTCAAGACACTTGAAGAACCCCCGCCCCATGTCATCTTCATCTTCGCCACCACCGAACCGCAGAAAATCCCCGCCACCATACATTCCCGCTGTCAGCGCTACGGCTTTAAACGGGTTCCTCTGCAGGAGATCAGCGGCAGGCTTCGAACCATTGCAGGCGCAGAAGGGATCACCATAAGCGACCAGGGACTTGCCATGATCGCCCGGGCTGCCGAGGGCAGTATGCGCGATTCCCAGAGCCTGCTGGACCAGGCGGTATCGTATAGCGGCATGGCCATCAAGGACGAAGACCTTCAGGCCACACTCGGCTCCGTCGCCCAGCAGGCATTGATCCGATTTGCCGCCGGGCTCCTGGCCCGGGATTCCGCGGGCCTGCTCAAGCAGATCGACCTGCTGCTCGAACAGGGGCAGGACATGCGTCAGTTCCTTGCCGGCATCGTCGAACATGTGAGGAACCTGCTCGCCGCAAAGATCTCCTCAGACCCGGCAAAGATCGTCGAGCTGCCCGCCGCAGATATCGAAGCGCTCAAACAGCAGGCAGCAGGCGTTTCGAACGAATACCTGCTCATGCTCTTTGACAGCCTGTCGAAAACGCTTGATGATATGCGCTGGTCCCCGCATCAGCGGTTCACGTTCGAGGTCGGGGCGATCAAGGCCTGCAGCCTGACACCGCTCAAGCCCCTTGCCGACGTTCTGGAGGAGATGAAGCGGCTGGAAGCCCGGCTCGCATCGGGCCAGACAGCAACGCCACAGCCGTCCAGGATCAGCGAAGCGCGGGCCGATTATGCAGCGAAACCGCAGGCAGCTCCGCGGCCCTCGCCTGCAGCAGCCGGAAGCAGCGCCGAAGAGGACTGGAATACGGTCATCAGCTTGATCAAATCGAAAAAACCCGGTTTTGCAACGGTTCTTGCCCACAGCAGGCTGATCAATATCGGCGAAAAAGAAATGACTATTGCTGTTGCCGGCAATAGTTTCCAGGTCGGACAGATCGAAAAACCGGAGAACATCAATTTGATCGAGAATATAGCCGCGGAAGTGCTCGGCAGGAAGGTGCGGGTAAAAGTACAAGCGGTCGCCGAAGAGGCCAAGCCCGCGGCCAAGCCGAGATCTGCCCCGAAAAAGCAAGCCGCGGAGCAGGACCCCCTTGTCCAGGACGCGCTCAGGATCTTCGGGGGAGAGGTGATCGAGCAGGACCAGCAGGAAGAGTAACGCGGCCGGCACTATCCCCTGTCATTTAAATTTCTAATATCCGCATAAACCCCTCATTTTTTGTTGCAAAACCGAAAAATATCTTTTATTATAATATTCCTTTTTCCCAAAATTTTATTGAGAAACCTCTTCTCGAAAAAGGTATTACATGTCAAAAAACATTATCAGTAACCTGATGAAACAGGCCCAGCAGATGCAGGAGCGGGTCAAGAAGCTCCAGGAAGAAGCTGCGGGCAAGACTGTGGAGGCGTCCGCCGGCGGCGGAATGGTGACGGTTGTTGCCAACGGCCG
>MHEA01000144.1:0-1538 GCA_001805085.1 Nitrospirae bacterium GWC2_57_9 | reverse complement strand
CGCCGCGGTGAATGAGGCCCTCAGAAAATCCCAGGATCTCATGAAAGAGGAGATGGCCAGGCTTACGGCCGGGATGGGGCTTCCTCCGGGACTTATTTGATCACCCCTCATGGCCGCTGACGAGATGTCTTCAGCCCGCTGGGTGCTCCTGCCGGTCCTGTCGAGTTGAAGCGAGAAATGTCGAAAGAACAGGAAAAACCGAGTCGCTTCTTCCCGCACCCCAGGGGGAGCGGAAAGGGCGGAGCACAGGCAGCCGAGGTTTCCGGCAGGGGTGTAAGCCGGATGGTCGAGTCCTTTATGAAGCTCCCCGGGATCGGCAGAAAGAGCGCCGAGCGGCTCGCCTTTGCCCTGCTCGGCATGCCCCGGGAAGAGGCCGCAGGTATCGCCCAGGCCATTCTGGATCTGAAAAATAACAGCCGCTACTGTTCGGTCTGCAACAACATTACCGAGGACGAGGTCTGCAGCATCTGCCATGACGTCGCCCGCGACGCGTCCCGCATCTGCGTAGTGGAAGAACCGAGCAATATCCTCATTCTTGAAAAAACGGGTATCTTCCGGGGCCGCTACCATGCGCTCCTCGGCGCGATCTCCCCGCTGGACGGCATCGGGCCGGAGGATCTGAAGATCGACGGCCTCATGGAGCGCCTCCGGGCCGGCGGCATCAAGGAAGTGATCATCGCAACGAACCCGACGGTGAAGGGTGAAACGACCGCCCTCTACCTGTCGAAGTTGATCAAACCCCTGGAGATCGGCGTCACCCGTATTGCCTATGGCCTGCCGGTGGGCGGCGATATCGAATACGCAGACGAGAATACGGTCCAGCGGGCCCTCGAAGGGCGCAGGGAAATGTAGATAAAACAAATTCGAAATCCTAAATTTGTTCGGTTTCGAATTGAACAGCGTCTAGAATTTCGGATTTAGAAATTAGAATTTACCTTGGTGTGGAGGTTCTTATGGCAGAAATGGTAGAGATTAGATGGCATGGGAGAGGCGGCCAGGGCACCGTGACGGCTGCGAAAGTGCTTGCCGACGCATGCCTCTCCGGCGGCCGCAATGTACAGGCATTTCCCGAATACGGCCCCGAGCGGGCGGGCGCGCCGCTTCGCGCCTACAACAGGATCAGCGAAAAAACGCTGCGCATGCACTGCCCGGTATTGAACCCGGGTGTGGTGTGTGTCGTGGACGCGACGCTCCTGGACGCCATCAACGTGGCGGAAGGTGCAACGGACAACGCGGTGTTCATCGTGAACACGAGCAAAGACCCGAAAGATGTGCGCGAAAAACTGAAAGCAAAGGCCTCGCAGCGGGTATTTACGATTGATGCGACCAAGATCGCGATCGACACCATCGGAAGACCCATGCCGAACGCACCCATGCTCGGAGCCGTGAACAAGGCCACCAGCATCGTGCCCATGGATGTGCTGCTCGCCGACGTGAAGGGGAGCTTCGGAAAGAAGTTCGCGCAGAAGATCATTGACGGGAATCTCGACGCGGTCAAGCGCGGATACGGGGAGGTAAAAGAGGGATGAAACAGATGA
>MHEA01000143.1:33842-34758 GCA_001805085.1 Nitrospirae bacterium GWC2_57_9 | reverse complement strand
CCATGGCGGCGATATATGCAGTCTGGGTGCCGCCTCCCGACCATCCTGTAATTCCTATTCTGGAAGGATCAACCTCTTTTCGGGAAAGGAGATAATCAACAGCCCTGATGCTATCCAATATCATATACAGGGCCTGAGAACTACCTGTAATAAAAGCCTGAGCGCCGGGATAGGAATGTTGGGTGGTAGGTCCGCCAATTCTTGATTTGCCGGTTATTGGATCAAAATACTCCAGACGCTCCCCCAGACCAACAGGATCAAAGGCAAACACGATGAACCCTTTCTTTACCAGGTTTGCAATAACATGCAGATATACCAGGCTACGGTGTAAGATGATGGTACAATGAGTTGGGAGCATCGCTGTATTTTATCCAGTTGTCCGTTACTACATTCAGTTCATCCTGTGCATTGACCACATGACTGGCAATGAAAATAATCAACGAAAAAATAAGTTTGGTCTGAATACTACTCATATAACGTACAAACAAATGGGCTGAAAATTTTTTCATTCGATTGGATTATTTAGTTGTAATCGTAATCGTACTATCCGGTTCACACACCACCCTGAAACCAATCCCCTTAAAATCTGAATACCACCAGATACTTTTAGGTTGCTGAGGATCTGTTTTTAGCCAGTCTGTTGTTTTTGAAAAGTCCCTGCTGGCTGATCTCAGGTCTTTTGCAACGGAATAATAATTTCCACCTCTGACAACATGTTCCACGCCCTCTTCAGGGCCTTTGGGATTTATGACATCAACGGAGGTTTTAGAATACGCATCAGCAGCATACCAGTCGGAACAAAATTCCAACACATTACCCTGCATGTTTTTAAGGCCGAAAGGATTAGGTTTAACATAGGAAGGTTCCTGGGTTTTGTCTGATGAGTTCATGGAATATACCACGTATCTGTTTATCT
>MHEA01000143.1:31589-33668 GCA_001805085.1 Nitrospirae bacterium GWC2_57_9 | reverse complement strand
TGGTTGCAGCGTAGTGAGTCATGGTGATTGCAGGACGGTTACCACCGCCCCATCCCTGATCAGGTATTCCGAAAGGAGGCGTCGGGCCTGAAATTGCATCAGGTTTACCGGCATTGTGTTCCCTGACTTTATCCGGATCCATCCTTCCTTCTGACATTGTAGCCGAAAAGAAAGTCCAGTATTCGTCCCAGGTAACTTCAATCTCGCCCATAAAAAAGGGAGAAACAGTAACATTACGAACCGGCTCCTCATCTGTTTTATGAAAGGGTTCCTTATCGGGGCTGCCCATTTTAAAGGTTCCACCTTTAACGGCAATCATATTAAAAGAGATGGAGGTATTCGGAATCTGTTCTTTGAAATTTCCGAATGTTGTCACTTTTGCCGGTTCTTTGAACAAATCTTTAGCAGAAGACTTTATTTTCGGAATGCCGGTCATTTTACCATGCACATAGTCGGGATTGTAATGCCCCACATCCAGATGGCAGTTAATGCATTGAATATTAAGTTTTTTTGCATTATTTTCATAATAGAGATGAGCTATTTCCCCATCACGGGAAAGTCCTTTGGAATAGAGGTTCTCGTGGCACTTCAGGCAAGATTCGTTATACACGATGTTCACGGCATATTCGAGTGTCTTTTTATGTTCCCAGTTAAAAGATGCACTATCTTTGAAATAATAACCATACATATCTTTTATCCCTGTTTTGGCCTTTTTAATGAGATAACTGTTATCATCTTTGGGCGGAAGGTGGCATTCAACGCAATGAACTTTCACCCCGCTCTTGTTGAAAAAATGAGTAGATCTCTTCCAGGAATTGTCAGCCAGTGGGTGGATATGACACGATTGACAATAATTATCGGTTGATGTATAATTTATAGCCTTTTTACCGGCAACCAATACGATTACACAAACAACCAATCCTGAAATAAACAGGAGCCATGTATATCTTGGTAGTTTATCTTTTCTGATCATAAAGGAAAATAAAGTAATTTTAGCTGAGGATCAATCGGCATGTATTTTAATCAGCCTGTCGCAAAGGTCTTTTAATCCTTCAGGAGTATCGCCCTCGGGCTGCTCAATAGTTGTCCAGCCACTGTATCCGATGTCGTCCAATGCTTTCATGACAACAGGCCAGTTTACATCGCCTTCCTGCAGTTTAACTCCAAATCCGGCGCCTTTGCCTTGCTTGTCAGCAATTTTGCGACTGAACTCCTTGATGTGGACCTTGGCAATACGGGGGCCGAGTATTTTTATCCATTGCTCGGGCCAGCCATAAACAAGGATGTTACCACAATCAAAATAGAAACCTATGCTTTTACTTTGAAACTGATCGACATAAGAGGCTGCTTCAATGGGGCTGAGCAGGAAATTATTCCAGACATTCTCAACCGCTATTTTTACGTTCAGTTGTTCAGCTAACGGGACAACCTTTTTTATCTCCTGAACGGATCTTTTCCAGCAATCATCATAACTAACCGTATCGCTTACCCGGCCAGGAACAAGAAGTACAGTGTCAGCGCCATAAGCTTTGGCATCTTCGAGGCTTACCTTAAGAGCAGCAACACCCTCTTCGCGCACCTTGGGATCGGGATCTGACAAAAGAAATTTCCAGTGCATGGTATTACATACGCTTGGGATAATTAATCCGGTTGTGTCACGGGCTTTTAAAACTTCATTCCTGTCGAGATGGCTCATCGGTTCGACTCCATCAAAACCAGCCAGTTTTGCAGCCTGAAATTTTTCCAGGACTGTCTGCCCAACTCCAATACTTCCCCACATGATACCTTTCTTTAGGCTCCGGTTTACAGGGGCAATGATGTTTGAAAAACCGGGAACCGAAGATGCTGAGATCAGGGCTGATGCCATTAGGGTATTCTTTGCAAATTGTCGCCTGTTCATATTTTTTATCAATTAAGCATTTGTTCTGAAATTTAGGATGATCTATGTTGATTTTGCTTCTACACCTATAACCGGTGGCGTTTCAGGAATATTAGGTACAGGGCCCATTACATAGGTTTTAGGTCCGAGGTAAAGGTCTGAATTCAGCATCTCTTCCCAGGTTACATCTTTTCCGGTAT
>MHEA01000143.1:28787-31392 GCA_001805085.1 Nitrospirae bacterium GWC2_57_9 | reverse complement strand
AAAATGGTTCCTCTCCCGATCTGCACTCCGACCCAAAGTCCCCGCTTCTCCCGGTCGCTTTCTCCGTCACGTGGTCGAGCTTAAATGCTCCTGCTTCAGTCTCGTCTTGACAATAAATTGCACATCCGTATAATCAGGAGCGACGGTTCGGAAAACGTAAAGGTTACTCCGTGCGAGACTAATATGAACCCTATCTGCATAGTAGACGACGAAGCTTCCATCGCTTCCACCGTAGCGAGCATCCTGAAGGACGAGGGATATCAGGCCATCGGATTTCCCGATGCCGAGACCTTCTGGCAGAGGCTCGATACCCTGGAGCCCTCCCTCGTCCTGCTGGATATCTGGCTCCCGGGCGTGGACGGAATGCAGCTCCTGAAACGTCTGCATGGTCGATTCCCCGCCCTGCCCATCATCATGATGAGCGGACATGCGGGCATCGAAGCTGCGGTTGCCGCCATAAAGGCGGGTGCCTATGATTTTCTGGAAAAACCGCTGCATCTGGAGGTTCTGCTCGACAAGGTGGAATCCGCACTGAAGCACCTGCCATCCGGGAGCGGCGCGGTCCTGGCCTCGGACACAAGGCTTGAGATCGTCAATGCCGGCCTTTCGATGCCGGCCGGCATGGTGGACGTGGTCGATTCCCCTCAACGCCAGCGCACCCTCAAAGGGAATGTGGTATTGAACGGTACCGGTCTCCTGAGCGGCCGGAACACCGGTGTCATTCTGAGCCCGCTGGGGATCAATGAAGGGATCCTGTTCCAAACGCTTGACGGTCAAACCATCCGCGGACATATCACCTCCCTTGAGGATTTCTCCCAAACGGACTCGTCCAAGACGTTCTCCGCCAACTCCACAACCCTGGACAACGGCAGGCGGCGGGTGCGCACCGTCGAGCATCTGATGGCGTCACTTTGTATGTACGGCATAACCAACGTTCTTATAAAGGTGGACGAGGAGATCCCGAACGTAGACGGCTCGGCCAAGGACTTCTGCGATCTTATAGATGAGGCAGGGATCGAGGAGCAGCCTGCCTTCACCAAGACCGCTGTGGTCCGCCGGAAGATAGCAGTGGGAAACGAGGAGAAGAGCGAAAAACATCTCTACGCGGAGCCCTTTGATGGCTTCGAGATAGCCATGAGGGTTGACTATCCTCCGCCCATAGGAGAACAGATGCTCACCTTCAATCCGGAACGCGGGTCTTTTGCACGGGATATCGCCCCGGCGCGTTCCTTCAACACCTTTGAAAATATCGAAATGGCCCAGAAGCTGGGAAAGGTCGGCAGCGGGTATCTCAATTCCCACATCATCATGCATGACGGCAAGGTCATCAATACGCAGCTCCGTTATCCCGATGAATTCGTGCGCCACAAGATACTGGACCTGATCGGCGATCTCTACCTCCTCGGCCTCCCCCTCAAAGGACGCATCATCGCCAATATGACCTCTCACGGTTATAACCAGGCCTTGACGGAACGGTTGTACCGGGCTATCGAGAGCAGCGCCGGAGGAAAGCGGGACGGGTAGAACGCATGGCCTTCTTTACGGATGCCCGGTCTGACGGGGATCTATAGCCCCCGGTCTAACTGGCTTGCCATTCTGTTGTTTTTTCTCTGGAAGCGGTCAGGTCTGAGGCCGAAGCAAGATCAGCTGCGAGAACCGACGTAACGTGATTACCCTCATTTAACCAACGCTCCCAGTATCTCCCTGAGATACCTCCCGGTATGCGATCCTTCCACGCCGGCCACCTCCTCCGGCGTGCCTTCTGCAACGACCCATCCGCCTTCTTCTCCGCCCTCGGGCCCCAGGTCGATGACCCAGTCCGCGGTCTTGATCACATCCAGGTTGTGCTCCACGACGATCACGGTGTTGCCCGCGTTCACCAGCGCATCCAGCACGTCGAGCAGCCGTTTGACATCGTCCATGTGAAGACCGGTCGTGGGTTCATCGAGGATGTATACCATATCGTGCAGTTTCCAGTCGCTCAGCTCATGGGAGATCTTGAGCCGCTGGCTTTCCCCGCCGGAAAGGGTCGTTGCGGGCTGCCCGAGACGGAGATAGCCGAGCCCGACCTCCGCGAGGGAGCGGAGCTTGTCCTGGATCCTGGAGTTCCCCTCGAAGAACGCGATCGCTTCGCTCACGGTCATCAGGAGCACATCGGAAACGTTCCTTCCCTTGTACAGGACCTTCAGGACCTCGGGTTTGTAGCGTTTGCCCTCGCACTGCTCGCAGGTCACGAACATGTCCTCAAAAAAATACATCTCGATCTTCTGCACGCCCGCCCCGTCGCAGGCCGCGCACCTTCCGCCTGCCACATTGAAGGAAAAATGGCCCGGCCCGAGCTTCCTGCGTTTGGCCTCGGGAAGGCCAGCAAAGAACTTCCGGATCAGGTCGAAGGCCTTCACATAGGTGACGGGATTGGAGCGCGGCGTCTTGCCGATCGGCTCCTGGTCGATGAGCCTGACGCCCCTGATATGTTCAAGCCCCAGCAGCTTCCCGTATTTCCCGGGTGTCTCCCTGGCGGGCGCAAACGCCCGCGCCAAAGCACGGTAGAGCGTGTCCTGGACGAGCGTGGATTTGCCCGAGCCAGAGACGCCGGTTATGCACG
>MHEA01000143.1:28200-28734 GCA_001805085.1 Nitrospirae bacterium GWC2_57_9 | reverse complement strand
GCCGCCCGGAGTTCCAGGAACTTGCGCTCCTGCCTGCGCCGCCTCGCCGGTACCGGGATCGTCTCCTTCCCGGAGAGATACCTGGCCGTGAGACAGGAGCTCTTCAGGAATTCCTGTTTGGGTCCCGCGAACACCACGCGCCCCCCCCGCTCCCCTGCACCCGGCCCCATTTCGACGACATGATCAGCGGACCTGATGAGCGCCGGATCGTGCTCGACCATGAGCACGGTATTGTCAGCTGCGGACAGTTCCCGGATGATCTCGGCCAGCCTGTCCGTGTCGCGCGGATGCAATCCGATACTCGGTTCGTCAAGCACGTACAAAGTGCCTGTAAGCCTGAGCGCAAGCTGGTTGGACAGGTTCACGCGCTGGGCCTCGCCCCCTGAAAGCGTCCGTGTCTGGCGGTCCATGGTGAGATAGCCGAGTCCGACGCGAAGGAAAAAAGAAAGTTTCATCCGAACCTGGCTCAGGATCTCCTCTGCCGCCTGGCGTTCGAATTCGGTAAGCGCAAGATCCTGAAACCAGCGTGCGAGC
>MHEA01000143.1:27684-28175 GCA_001805085.1 Nitrospirae bacterium GWC2_57_9 | reverse complement strand
GGGAGATAGCAAGTCCGCCGATCTTGACCATGAGCGCTTCGGACTTGAGCCGCGATCCCTTGCAGACCGGGCAGGTCGCGGCGGTGCGGTACCTGCTCAGGAACACCCGTACAGGGAGCCTGTAGCGCTTCCCCTGGAGATGCTCGAAGAAGTCGTCGACCCCGTAAAAGCCTTTCGCTCCCTTGAATACCACCTCCCGGTCTGCCTTGGAGAGGTCCCGGTAGGGAACATCCGTATCGATACGCGCTTTCTTCGCGCCCGTAAGCATCTGGCGCATCCACCATTTATAGGACGGCTTGGTCCAGGGCTCGATCGCGCCTTCTTTCAGGCTCAGGAACTTGTCCGGGACGATAAGGTCCTCATCGTACCGCAGGACATTGCCGAATCCGTTGCACTCCTTGCAGGCGCCGACAGGATGATTGAAGGAAAAAAGAAGGGGCTGCGGAGGATCGAATGTCCTGCCGCAGGAAGGGCAGGAGAGCGCCTGGCTG
>MHEA01000143.1:25320-27636 GCA_001805085.1 Nitrospirae bacterium GWC2_57_9 | reverse complement strand
CCTTCCCGGAGCGCGGTCTCCAGGGACTCGACCAGCCGTGCACGGGAACCGGGCTCCACGACGAGACGGTCCAAAAGCACCAGAAGTTCGGTCACGTCCCATCTCCGCGGATCGATCTCCGTGACCTCGATGATCTCCTCTCCCCATTTGATCCTGCCGAACCCCCGCGCCTGGAGCTCCATCTGGAGAGCGCCCAGGCCGGCTGCAGGCACGGGAACCCGGAACAGAACGTAGATCTTCTTCCCCCCATAATGGTCCAGAACATCTTCCGCGATCGAGGAGGGATGGGAGCGTTTTACCTCTTTCCCGCATTTCGGACAGACGATCTTGCCGATCCTCGCGAAGAGCAGCCGAAGGTAGTCGTAGATCTCGGAAATGGTGCCGACCGTGGAACGTGAAGTTCTGACCGGGTTTCGCTGCTCCAATGCAATGGCAGGCCGCACGTTCCGAAGTTCGTCCACGTCCGGGCGGTCGAGCTTTTCGAGGAACATCTGGGCGTACGTGGACAGGGACTCGATATACCGCCACTGCCCTTCGGCAAAGACCGTGTCAAAGGCCAGGGACGACTTGCCCGAGCCGGACAGGCCGGTGACCACCGTAACGGCATCATGGGGGATCGCGAGGCTCACGTTCTTGAGGTTATTCTGACGTGCCCCCTCTATGATAAGTTCGGACTTCATAATAGGAATTTTATATTTTAACACGGCAGGCGGAAAATAGGGAGACGACCATTAAGATCAGGCGCGGTTTTTAGCCCCTTTGGACACATTGGGACACCGCAGAAAGCCAGGGAAGCTCAGGGTCCCAGCTTCCTCAAAAATGACCCGGTGACGGTTATCCCGCGCCTTGGCATCCCCCGGCTCCCGCCGGAGGCGGCTCCACTTAAAGGATGGACGGGAATAAAAAGAGCCGGCAAGTTGGAAAACCTGCCGGCTCCTGGGAATATGATAGTTAAGATTGAGAGGCGTTGCTGGACCCCGTAAACCTGCCTACCGTTGGTCTCCGGATCTGCGGGAGAATGTGGATCGTTCCTCGTGGTCTGCTTTCGCAGAGACTCGGCCGATTCCAATCCTTCACCGTAATCCCGACTCTTGAACCGGCTTTCGCTTTCCGGACCGTTTGCGATCCAGGGAACCGCACAGGCCCGCGGCCCAAGGCTCAACTCAGGCAAGCATACGTTTACACTTCTCAGTGTGGGTCGGGCAGCGCCTTTAATTCTATTATAGCACAAATGGGATGTATTTTGTCCACGATTCAGAAAAGTGCACTCAGTGCGGATCTGTTAACTTCCCTGAATCCGCCTACTTCCACGCCCCCAGTATCCCGCCCATCAACAGCAGTGCGAAGAAATGATGAGAGCTTTGGATCAGGAAGAGCTGCCACATGTGACAGTTCTCCCTGCCGCTGAACAGGATATCGTTCACGGTGATGGGAAGCGCAAAGCCCAGCCAGCCCCAGAAGCCTACAAATATGCCGGCGCCCATGCTCGTTGCCCCGAGCCAGTCGATGAACCTGGCCATGACGGCAGCACTAATGAAGGTCGCTATGAACATGAACGTGGGGTGCGAACGGGATTCTTTTTTCATGTTTTCGACCGCTGCTTTGTCGCATTTGTCCATGCCGATGACCTTCAACCATGTTTCCTGGAACAGACCCGGTGCATACCAAAAATATCTTACCGCCATGGCAGAGACGGCGGCAATGAGCACCGCCAGATAATTTATGTTCTGTGTCGTCATGGAAAAGCCTCCTCAAAAATTGTTTGGTGGGCTGTATGCATACTGTAGCAGCGGATTGCAGACTATAAGGCGGGAAACTGCGAACAGGTCCAACATCGTACAGCATTACACCGCGTTTTCATTCTCGAAAAAACATAACGTACCAACTTAACGCCCTATGACCTGCGTGTCAAGAAAATGTTGAACCGCCATGGCGAAGCGGCCGATTTGAGGAACAAAGTTGTAGATTTGTCGTGGAAGAATATAGCTGGTGGACTGTCACGATCGAATTTTGACATTCATCAGTAATTGTCTTACCCTGCCAAATGATCCGGCAACATCGGCGATCCGATACATTGATAAAAGATTTAGGAGGCTCCGATGAACAGATGGCGGCTGTGTTTCGCGAGGTGTACTGCGCAGTTCCAAGTGCCAACCCGGCGAGTCAGGAGATCGCTATGGTCAATGTAATTGCTTCGATCAGCATAAAGGCAGGAAGGATTTCCGAGTATCTTGCCATTCTGAAAGACAGCATGCAGGCGGTTAGAAAAGAAAAGGAATGTATAGAATATATCGCTACCGTCGATGTCGATATTGA
>MHEA01000143.1:22336-25255 GCA_001805085.1 Nitrospirae bacterium GWC2_57_9 | reverse complement strand
TGGAGGCGCTCAAGGCACACCTCCGATCGCCTCATATGTTGAATTACCGGGAAAAGACAAAGAACATGGTCGAGAGGGTCTCTCTCAAAGTTCTCCAGGAAGCAGCTCAGTTAGCTCACCGTCCAAGACGAATGCCGTCAAGAGTGTCCCCTTTTCGCTGTTAATTGGTCGAGGCCATCAGCCGCTCCCTGTCCTTGAACAGCATTTCGCATTTATTGGCAAAGAGCTTCATCACGATGCCCTTGCCGAAGGTGCTATGGTTCACCACATCGCCAACACGATATTTCGCGGCCATGTCATAATCACGCTCTCTCCCTCTTGCCTCCGCAAGTCCGGTTTCCCAGATGATCTGCGCCGTAGCTGTTTCTCCGCCGGCCTTTTTCGCTCTCGGCTTCGGGATCTTTAGAGCGTCAACGACACCCCTGAATTTGTGAGTGCTGCCGCAGCTTTTACATCTCACCTTCGCGACAGCCTCTCCAGCCATTGTCATGATCGTATGATCGAGATTCACCTTGCATCTGCCGCAATAGGACTCAATGCTTTTCCCTGCCGAATTGCTTTCCTGCATAAGGCCTCCTCGTAATGTTTATTGTCCATGATGGTTCATCTTGTGAGCTGCTCGAAGAGAGGGGTGATTCGGAGAGAATGTCTGAATCCACGCTTCTCTGGGATAAATCATTATACACTTTGCCCTCGGAAAAGCTTCAACTCATTTTGCAGTGATACAATGTATCAGCCTTTGGTATCTGCCTGACAAGACGAAAAATGCGAGGATAGAAATAATAAAGCTTGACTTTCCCGACCAGAAGGAGCATTATAGATTTCAGAAGTTCCGGATGTTCTTGTAGGGAAACCGCAAAGACAGATAGACTTTGCGGCATTTTTTTGGTCCTTTTCCGTCGCTTCAATTTCACAAGAAGGAGGTAGCTCATCATGGAGACAGGTACCGTAAAGTGGTTCAATGATTCCAAAGGCTTTGGATTCATTACCCGTGAAAAAGGCGGCGATGTGTTCGTTCATTTCGGCGACATTCAGGACAGCGGCTTCAAGTCGTTGGCTGAAGGCCAGTCAGTGCAGTTCGACGTTGTCGACTCACCCAAAGGCCCCAAAGCAGCCAATGTGGTAAAGCTCTAAAACAAAGGCTTAGAGACCTTCGCAGGCCCTGATCACTTCAGGGCCTGTTTTTTTTTACGCTGAGGAGACCCATGGACCGAAATAGAGGATGTTGGACGTCCAAATCTGCGCTGATCTGCGGCTACCCGGGGTCAGCAGCATGAATCACAGACAGACATATAGACAAAAGCTGGCGCTGGAGAAAACCGCGCTGGCGGCTCTTGGTCTGGTTTCAGAGCGGTATGCCGGGATTTCGAACATAGAATTCCGCATGACCTATTATCGGCGCGGGTTGGATGCCGTCTTAATGACTCGCACGCTCAGTTTCTCGCCTGCGGATCACGCCGGTTTTCACCTGAAATGCATGGAGGAGGGGTGTTCCGGCGGCGGTTTCGACCTGGCCCCCGTGGTTGCAGGCCTGGCTAAATCCCGCAAGAGGACAACAAAGGGAAAGGCCTATTGCCACGGCATGAACCATAGCTTCGGCCACGCCAGTATTGCCTACGAAGTCAACATCCAGTATCATAAGCAGGTTAAATAGAAACAATTGAAAGCGGATTTGCGCGGACGCTTTTAAGACGGAGACGGGCTTGGGTGAATTTCAGCCTGAAGCAATAATATGGTTTGTCTTCGATCATCCGCGAGCAATGCTTTCAGGTTCAGGGCCTGGATACCATGACCATCATCCTGCAATGCCCCGTCTGCCGGAACCCCCTGCTGAACTCCGCTGACGGCTATCAATGCTCCAACAACCACACCTTCGACGCTGCCCGGGAAGGGTACGTCAATCTCCTGCTTGCTCACAAAAAAAATTCCAAACAACCGGGCGACAGCAAGGAAATGGTCCTGAGCCGGCGGCGATTCCTGGAACTGGGTCTGTACGATCGGATCTCGAACGGCGTCAACAAAGCCGTTGGAGACCATCTCCCTGAAGGCGGGGATGGCTCCCCATGCAATATTCTTGACGCCGGGTGCGGCGAGGGTTTTTATCTGAGCCGTCTTAAAGAGTTCCTCGCGCAGAAACCTGTCCGTTCGAACTCAATGGAATATTACGGCGTGGATATCTCGAAGTTTGCCGTGCGCTTGGCCACGCAGCGGGAAAGGACGATGAACTGGTTTGTCGCCAGCGTCATGGACCTGCCCTTTGCGCAATCCTCCCTTGATATCATCGTGAATATTTTTTCGCCCGCTGATTTCGGAGAGTTTTCCAGAGTGCTCAGGGAGACAGGCGGGCTGGTGATCGTCAGCCCGGGTCCGAGGCACCTGAACGGACTGCGGGAGATCATTTATCCGAATGCCCGGGAGCATGCGCCGTCAACGATCAACCAAGAGGTCAAAGCGCTCTTTTCTCTTTCCTCGGAAACGAGGATCCATTATCCCTTTGAGCTGAAAAGCCGCGAGGCGATCATGGACCTCTTGGCCATGACGCCCTACTTCTGGAATATCGATCTGAAGACCAAGGCCAGGGTGGAGGCCCGGGACGGCCTTGCCTCGGATGTGGATGTCGAGATACGGGTATTCAGGAAGAGGACGAAATGAAATGCGGTTGCCGTCAGCCTTTCTTCCAGCAAGAGCAGGTTCTGTTCCCGGTGCACACGGATAATCATCCTGACGTGTGTGGTTCTCGCTGCCCTTGCCTTGTTGTTGCTTTCTGCGCAAATACAAAAAAGCAAAAAAAAGCCCACTCACCTTCTGAGCGGGCATGGTCTTGCCGGCGGTTTATTACTTCGCGCCGAGGATGGCGTCCTTCGCTGCTTTGGCAACGCGGAACTTGACCACCTTTTTTGCCTTGATCTTGATGGTCTC
>MHEA01000143.1:19283-22315 GCA_001805085.1 Nitrospirae bacterium GWC2_57_9 | reverse complement strand
CTTGCCGAGCCCGGGCAGCGTGAAGCTGTTCTTTGCTTCCTTGTAGGCGGTCTGAGCGATAAAGTCCAATACGTCTGCAGCAGCTTTCTTGGTCAGCGATGCCTTTTCTGCGAGCTTTGTTACGAACTGCGATTTCGTCATCGGTTTTGCCATGGTATATGCCCCTTTTCGTGGATCAGGATTGATTAAATGCGTCAGTAACAAAGCATAAAGATATTACTTCTTCTTGCTCTTCGGTTTTTTTACTTCTTTTTTTGCACCTTGCCGTGAAGCTGCCATGCCAATCACCTCCCTTAATTACGTTGGGCTCGGCGCGGTCCCGCGTCAAACGCTTTTATCGGCCTCTCCGCCTTCGGCCGGCAGGCCTTGATCCCCAGCCGGTTTTACTGAATTTTTTTCAAGCTTGCGCTGCAGTTTTTCCTCGTTCTTTTTTTTCTTCGCAAGTTCCTTCTGACGCTTTTGAAAACTGAAATTCGGTTTTCCCATTGCAACCTCCCGAGGAGAAATGTACGAACCGGGACGCGCCGAAGAAGGCGGGCATGATCTAGCCTGACGCCCTCTCAGGGCTATGCCCCTTTTCGATCACGCCCTTTCCCTCAGCTGCGGGGCTGGTCGTTCGATGCAGCTGGTCCTGAGCGGCTGCCGCTTCCCGGCCTAGGTCCAGAACTGAAGGGGCGCGAGCGCTTAAGGAGCTTCCGCTTTCGCTTCAGCGCCTCCGCCTGCTTCCTCTTTTTCTTGACCGAGGGCTTTTCGTAAAATCGCCGCTTCTTCAGTTCCCCGAAAACCCCGTCCAGCTGGAGTTTCTTTTTGAGGTTCCGCAGCGCCTTTTCGATGTCCCGGGACAGGACCCTTATCTCCAAGACCGACCCCCTCCGCCGCCGTAGCCGCCGCCGCGATTACCACCCCTGCCGCCTCCGGAGCCCGAACGTCCACCCTCCGTTTTCGGCCGGGCCTCGTTCACCGTGATCGACCGGTCCATAAACGATGTGCCGTTCAGGGACGCAATCGCTTTTTCCGCGTCCTCGTCCGACGCCATCTCCACAAAGCCGAATCCCTTGGACCTGCCGTTCGTCTGATCGATGATCAGCGTGGCGGAAAGCACTTCGCCGAACTTCGAGAATGCCTCCCGGAGATCCTCCTCGTGGGTATTATACGACAGATTTCCTACATACAGTTTCTTGGCCATGTTGCCTCCCTGTGATTTGATGCTCCCTGCAGCAAGCTGCGGGAATGCGTTATTTCAAATGCCGATCATGCCGGTAAAGGGGCGCGACTCGCGTGCGTCCGCAAACTGCATCGTTCGCCAACCAAGCATGCTGTCGCATTTGATGAGAAAAGGTGAGAGCAGGAGGAGTCAGTGACGATTATGTGGCGCAGACGACGCCTCGTTCCGGGAACGAGAGGTCTTGCCCCTTTGACGGTATGTGTATCGCCATTATACCCGTTTCGCCGCCAGTTACAAGCCTTTTCCGTGAGCAGCAGGAACTATTTCAGGGCATTGGCGCCTGCTGACAGCTGCCCAGCCCGGTCTAAAGCCTTTCGCGGCTCCTCTTTTGTCCAGCTCTTTTTCAAACCGCCCGGGCATAATTACGGCCATCCGTGAGGTTTTAGGTGAGTCAGAAGGTCGGAAGAGAGAAAAGAATCGTCGGAACTGATTGAAAAGAAATGGTGCCGGCGGTCGGAATCGAACCGACATGGAGTTGCCCCCGGAGGATTTTGAGTCCTCTGCGTCTACCAGTTCCACCACGCCGGCACGGCATAAAATTACACTAACCCCCTGATGCTGTCAAGAAAAAAGCCCTTTTTTTGCGCGATTCTGCACCAAACCGATCTTTCCGTACCTGGTGCAAGCCGGACGTTTCGCATTTTATAATTATATAAAGAAGAAAACCTAAAATTTGCAAGCTATGTATATTTTCCTCTGCAGCTGCGTTTGAAAAAATTGTAAAGACACTTTCCCTGTGCTATAGTTTTGTCATCCCTTCTTTCTGCGAATATCCGGTTTGCAGTTTTTTGAAAAGTTCGACGGTCTGACGCAAGCGCGGAAAGGCTGTTATGTCTAATCTTTTTCTTTATCCCATCGTATCCGGAAGATCCATCCAGACATCAGGCGTCGCACCGGTACCTTGGAGGAATAGAGTCCTCGGCGCGGCCCTTCCATTTTTAGCCTCGTAAATTTTCCGGAAATCATACAAGGAGGAAGCCATGAAACGGTTTATCTCAAGACGTGATTTTCTCAGGAAAGCGGGCATGGGCGCGGCGGGAGTGGCGCTCGGTTCAGCCTTGCCGAAAGGCGTGTTCGGCCAGCAGACAGGCAGAAGGGCCCTCAGAGTTCTGCAGTGGAGCCATTTCGTCCCAACTCACGACAAGTGGTTCGATCAGTATGCCAAACAGTGGGGCGAGAAGCATAATGTCGATGTCATCATCGATCATATCGGCCTCGCCGATCTGCGGAGCACGTTTGCGTCGGAAGTTGCCGCGGGCAAGGGGCATGATATCGTCGAGTTCATCGACCCGCCTTCCGATTTCGAACCGAGCGTCATGGACCTGACGGACCTGAACCAGGAAGCGGAGAAGCGCTTCGGCAAGCAGGTGCCCTTCGCCACCCGCAGTTCCTATAATCCCAATACAAAAAAATACTATGGCTTCTGCCACGGCTGGACAATCGACCCAGGCGATTACCGGAAGTCCCTCTGGGAAAAGGCAGGCAAACCCAACGGGCCCGAGACCTGGGAGGACCTTCTGACGTACGGCGCGAAGATCAAGAACGAGCAGGGCGTCCAACTGGGCATCGGCATTTCCCAGGAACTGGATTCGAACATGGCTGAGCGTACGCTGCTCTGGTCCTTCGACACATCCATCCAGGATGATCAGGAGAACGTGGTGCTGGACAACAAGAAGACCGTGGAAGCCGTGAAGTTCATGGTCGAGCTCTACCAGAAGACAATGACGCCCGAGGTGTTCGGCTGGACTGCGGCTTCCAATAATCAGCTTCTGCTGGCCGGCCGGGCCTCCTATATCCTGAACTCGAT
>MHEA01000143.1:18398-19194 GCA_001805085.1 Nitrospirae bacterium GWC2_57_9 | reverse complement strand
AAAGCAGCCGCGGCAAACGCCGACCTTTCGAAACAGTTCCTGCTCGACCGCTGCGCGAATTATGACCGGGCCATGTGGGAGAGCAAGCTCTACAACTCGCCGGCCTTCTTCAACACCGCGCTGCCCGGCGGAGACCGGGGTTATCCGGCCGTAAAGAATGCGAAGCATCTGCGCGACCTTCATAATGCCTGGTTCGGGAACGATCCTTTTGCCCTGCCCGGAGAGAGGACCGACAAACTGCTCCCTCTGCGGGACGCTGAGAAGTGGAGCACCAACGTCGGGTATCCCGGTCCCGCCAATCCGGCTGAAGGCGAGATCTTCGGGACCTTCGTCCTCCCGAACATGTTCGGCCGCGTAGCACAGGGAAGACAGTCCGCTGAAGATTCGGTGAAGCAGGCGGCCGCCGAGTGCCAGAAGATCTTCGCCAAGTGGCGCGCCCAGGGATTGCTGAGGAAGAAAGGCTAGAATCAAGCACGAATATCTAAATCCGAAGCTCTAAACAATTTCGAATGTATAAAAAATAAAAATATTGCATTTGAGATTGGTTTTTTGAAATTATTTAGGATTTAGTGCTTCGATTTTAGTGCTTCGCTTCCGAAAACATTATGGCAAAAGTAGAGCTTATCGGAGTCGACAAACTGTTCGACCGGGTGAAGGCGGTCGACAGCGTGAACCTCGAGATCAAGGACGGGGAATTCCTCGTGCTTCTCGGACCGTCGGGCAGCGGCAAGACGACCTTGATGCGGCTTTGCGCCGGGCTTGAACAGCCGACCGCGGGCCGGATAGTGATCGGCGG
>MHEA01000143.1:16989-18361 GCA_001805085.1 Nitrospirae bacterium GWC2_57_9 | reverse complement strand
ATCGCCATGGTGTTCCAGAGCTACGCGCTCTATCCCCACAAGAGTGTTTTCAAGAACATCGCCTTTCCCTTGACCGTGGAGGGGCTCGACAGGCAGGAGATCAGGAAAAAAGTGGAGTGGGCCGCAGGGCTTCTGGGCATCGGCCATCTGCTCGAGCGGATGCCGTCGCAGGTCTCGGGCGGGGAAAAACAGCGGGTCGCAATCGCACGGGCACTGGTCAGGCGGCCCAAGGTGCTTCTGATGGACGAGCCGCTCTCCAACCTCGATGCCAAGGTGCGGCACAGCGCGCGGGAAGAACTGAAGCTCTTCCAGCGCGAGATCGGCGTGACCACGATCTATGTGACCCACGACCAGGCCGAGGCCATGGGGCTGGGCGACCGGATCGCGGTGATGAACCTGGGATCGATACGCCAGATCGGCACACCCGATGCCATCTATCACACCCCCCTGGACACCTTTGTTGCCGGCTTTGTGGGGACTCCTCCCATGAACTTCCTTGAACAGAACGGCTTCATCATCGGGTTCAGGCCGGAGCTGTTCGTTCCCGCCGAACTGGCCGTTGGCCAGGACATGATGAAGTTCCGGTTCGAGGTCGAACGGGTCGAGAACCTGGGCGCCTACAGCCTGGTATACGGCACGATCGGCAAGGTGAAGGTCATCGCCAACGTTTCGCCCCGCTATCCCATCAAGGAAGGGGAGTCCCGGGAATTCGCGGTCCGCAAGCAGGATGTGCGGTATTTCGACAAAAAGACCGGCGGAGCAATCAAGCCATGAAGATCCCACGCCTGTTCGAACGGGAAGGCGCGCTGGCCTCGCTGCTGCTCTCGCCCGTGGTCATTTACATCATTTTGTTCATCGGGTTCCCCTTTATTATGGCCTTCGTGTACAGCTTCAGCAATGTCACCGTGGGCAATCCCGACTTCAAGATGGTCGGGTTCAGCAACTTCACGGACGTGCTGGCCGATCCGGTCTTCCGCACCTCGCTCATGAACACCTTCATCTTCACCTTCGTCTCGATCGCGCTCGTGCTCGTGCTTTCCAACATGCTGTCGGAGCTACTGACCAGGGAGTTCCGGGCGAAATGGCTGATCCGCTTCCTGATCATGCTGCCCTGGACCGCGCCCATCGCGCTGGGCACCATCGGATTCCTCTGGTTCCTCGATTCCGTGTTCAGCCCCATCGACTGGATGCTCCGGAACTGGGGAATGCTTGGGAAACCCCAGGCCCTGCTCGGGCCCATGAGCAACATGTACTGGCTCGGCAGGCCCGGCCTCGCCATGGCCTCGGTCATTCTCGTGCATGTCTGGCGCCTGCTTCCGCTGGCCACCATGATCCGGATCGCGGGGATGAACTCGATCCCCAGGGAGATCAT
>MHEA01000143.1:16872-16972 GCA_001805085.1 Nitrospirae bacterium GWC2_57_9 | reverse complement strand
ACGGTGCGGGCTATTACCGGCGTCTGTTCCAGATAGTCCTTCCGCTTCTGCTGCCGGTGATCAGCGTCACCGTCCTGTTCTCGGTGCTGTTCACGTTCAC
>MHEA01000143.1:7651-16840 GCA_001805085.1 Nitrospirae bacterium GWC2_57_9 | reverse complement strand
GCGGCCCGCCGCCGCACGCGACGCAGGTGCTGGCAAGCTATGCGTTCCTGAGAGGCATTCAGGGCGGCGACCTGGCCCAGGCTGCGGCCATTTCGCTCTTCTTTTTCCCGGTGCTGGCCGGTGTCGCGGCAGTCGTGCTGCGTCTGGCGAAGAAGGCGATTGTAACGTAATGCAAAAAAGGAAAACATTTAAGGGCTTGCCTCGCGCAAAGCCGCAAAATCGCAAAGAGAGTCAAAGGCTTTCAGTTCTGGTTTTAAAACCTGAAAATTGATTCTCGCAGAGGCGCAGAGCACGAAGAGAAAGGCAAAGGCTTTAACCTTGGTTTAACACAGGAATAGATTTTGTTGTGGTTTCCTTTGCGCCTTGGCGGCTTTGCGCGAGACGCCGTTTGCTTGTATCTCTTGTTTTGCTATCGAGGTTGTTTCGGTGAAAAAAATTCTCTCCCAAACCGGTCTCTACGGCGCCCTGAGCCTCTTCATCATCTTCTCGGCAGCGCCGTTCTACGTTATGCTCATCACCATGTTCAAGCAGAGCCACGACCTCTTCAGCCCAACGAACAATCCCTTTCTGCTGAACGAGCCGATAACCTGGGAGCATCTTGACCTGCTCTTCAAACAGACCCTGTTTCCGACGTTTCTGATAAACACATTCGTGGTCGGGCTTGCGGTGGTGGTGATCACCGTCGTACTTGCCGTTCCGGCGGCACTGAGTCTCGCGCGGCTGGCTGGCAGGTGGGGCGAGAGCGTGGGCATCGGCATCTTTCTCACCTACCTCATCCCGCCGACGCTGCTCTTCATCCCGCTGTCCCGAGTCGTCTCGATGCTGGGGCTCCAGAATTCCCTCTGGTCGCTGGTCCTGGTCTATCCGACCTTCACCGTGCCCTTCTGCACCTGGCTTTTGATGAGCTTCTTCAAGGCGATCCCGAAGGATATCGAGGAGCAGGCCATGGTGGACGGCTGCAGCAGGGCCGGGGCAATGGTAAGGATACTTCTTCCGCTCTCCGTTCCGGGGATCATTACGGTCGTCGTCTTTGCGTTCACGCTGGTTGCCCACGAGTACATCTATGCACTGGCATTCATCCAGGATTCGGCCAAGAAGACGATCGGGATAGGCATGACCACGGAACTGGTCAGGGGAGACGTGTTCTACTGGGGGGCGCTCATGGGAGGCGCGTTGATCGCGAGCATTCCGGTTGCGGTGCTCTATACCATGTTCCTGGACAGGATCATCTCGGGTCTTGCCCTGGGAAGCGCCCGGAGATAGCGTGTAAAGCCGTGTCAGGAATTTTTGACACTGACGGATACTGAAAAAGTCTATGAACGAAATCCGTTAAAAAACAGGCTTGGCTTTTTCATAGCTACCATCCGTGTAAATCTGTGTCAAGATTTTGCGTTTTCTTACTCAGTGTAAACCCGTGTCTAGAATCTTTGACACTGACGGACACTGGAAAAATCTATGAACAAGCCGGCGGAAGCAAAGACCGTTGTACTGTCCGGGGGAAATCATGTTGCCCATTGGTCCGTTAATGATCGAGCACCGTCTGATCGAAAGAATGATCACGCTCCTGCGGAAAGACGCCGAGCGTATGGACCGGGAACAGAGGATTGATGCCGGTTTTCTGGACAGGGCCGTCGAGTTTATGCTGAACTATGCCGACTGTCTCCATCATGCAAAGGAAGAGCAGTTCCTGTTCAAGGAGCTGGACAAGAAGGATCTGCCGGAGGACCTCCGCCGCATCATGTCCGAATTGATCGAGGAGCACCGGCAGGCAAGAGCGGCAATGCTGGGGATCGCGGACGCAAAGGCCCGGGTCCTGGCCGGGCAGCAGGACTTCTTTGCCCAGGTCCTTTCCCATGCACGCACGCTTGTCATCATGTATCCGCGGCATGTCGAAAAGGAGGATAGACATTTCTTCCTGCCCTGCATGCAGTTTCTGACTTCCGAGGAAAAGGATGCCATGCTCGAAAGGGAATACGGGTTCGACCGCGAGGTGCTTCATGAGATCTACCGGGAGAAGGTGGAGAGGGAGGAAAAGAAGTAGCCTCGGTTCTCGTCGTCACTAGTCGGGTCTCGTCGCCTTTCGTCGACTCACCCCGATACCCCAAAAATACCCACCGACTTCATTGACAAAAGTCAGCATATCCATATAATCAAGTTACCTACCCACGATAGCCCGCCTTTAGCCACGATAGCTTCTCACCAAGACTCTTTCCACAGTAAGAAAAGTAAAAGTGGAACCCGCCAAGAGGGTCCCCAACAGCCTCTAAACATGAGATCACCAATAGTGACCATACTTAGAAACCACTTGCCGTAGTTCTTCGTCATTAGCTGTTCCATACGGGCTTCGACGATCGGATTATCGGGCAACCTCAAAGGGGAGCTTTTGCGATCACCACGTACTGAAGCGCCTCCCCCGGGATGTCAATGCCCTGCCAGAAAGAGGTAGTTTTCAACAGCACGGCACCCGATATGTAACAATTGGTGACGTAGTGACAATGCTCCGAAACCGGTGCATAGACGAGGGCATTGAGAAAGTGTTTGCATGGGTATATAATTATGACGTCATGTGAAAGGGGGGCCCTATGCAAAAGGAAAAAAGGTTCGATGCAAAAAATGGCATTCAAATCATGATCCGGCCTGCCAACCCTGACGATTCATGTGCGATCCTCAACACGGTCAGATCGAACGCCCTGGAGCGGAGCTATGTTCTGATGGAGCAGTATGGAAAAGACATTGCCGCGGAGAGGGAATATATCAGCGGTCTGGACTCGAAGAGAAACCTGCTGATCGTGGCCGCGGCTGCGAGCGACCTGGTCGGCTGCCTGGCCGCGCTTCAGGCCGACGCAGGCATGAGGTCCGAGACGCAGCACATCGTCCACATAGGGCTCCACCTTTCTGAACCGTTTCGCGGGTTGGGCATCGGGCCGAAGCTGCTGGAGTATTCGATCGAATGGGCCGATGCCATGGGATTCAAAAAAATTCAGGCGAATATCTTCACGACGAACAGGCGATCGCTCAGCTTGTTCAGCAAGGCCGGTTTTGTCGAAGAAGGAGTGCGGCAGAACAGGATCCGGATGGGTTCGCATTACGTGAATGAAGTGTTGATGGGGAAGATGCTCCAAACGCAGGCCGGGCCGGGTGAAAGCAGGGCGTTTAACCAGTCCCTGCACAGGGGCGCTGCATAAGATCGTTGTCCTGCCGTGTCAGCACGTCAACAAACGGCTTGTCTCGCGCATACCCGCACTCGCGCAAGCACTCGCAGGCGCTGGGCACGTGAAGCCGCCAAGGCGCAAAGAACTACTAAGACCGTTTGCGAATTATGAGCTGGAAATACAGGGATAGCTAATTGCGCCTATCCCGAAAAGGGGACATTCTAAGCTCAGATCAAACTTAGAGGCATCGTATGAAATAACAAAAGGGGACTGGCTGATCAAGCCTGTCCCCTTTTGCATTTGACGCTAAGAGTTTTTCACGATCGAAAATCCGACCCCCGGTTGTCCGTGCTATGACGCGGGCTGCGCTTTCGCGATCGGCGGCGGCGCCAGTTCCTTGTAATTCGGGACGCTCAGGGATTCGAGAAAGCGCTGCATTGCTTCGGGGTCCAGGAAGCCGGCCGGGACCTTGATGTCCGGGGAGCAGGCATTCAGGACCGTCCGGACCAGGTCGGTGACGCTGAACCCGAGGATCTCCCGGACAGCCTCGGAAGACGCGTCTTCGATCAAAAGAGCGTTTTCCTGGTACCAGCCGTCCCCGTGAGCGCCGATCGAGTCGCAGGGGAGCTCGGCATTTTTCGTTACAAGGCCCCGCTTCATCGCAAAGGCGGAAACATCGGCCCGAAGCAGCTGAAGGCCCTTGAAGGCCGGGTTGGAGCAGATCCCGGCCTTTCCCCAGCAGAGGGGATCGAACCGGGGGATGCTGATGCCGCTGCAGAAGATGTAGCTTCCGGGGCCGTGCCCGGACGCCTCACGGATGCCGATGGAGAAGAAATCATTCTTGTACTCTAATGAATCGATGGCTGTGGTATTCAAGATAAATTACCTCCTTGCATGGAACTTATTTAACACCATTTTAGTCCTGTTTGGAAATAGTATAGCGTAAGTCAACGCGCGATGGCGGGAAAAAATGTAGTCTTTGCAGCCAGGGGGTGAAGTTGTGGTTTGATATTTCTTGTTATCCGGAAAGATTGTACAGAAAAAACGTGCGAGACGCAGGTTCGGAAGGTGTGGTCCCTTTATGAGAATGCTCTCTGTTTTTGAAGTTGAGCTACTTCTCCCTTAATCCTTCAAAGAACTTCCTGAACTCCTCTATCTTATCCGTGATCCCGCACTTCGGGATCGACCGCAGGAACCATTTTCCGTAGCTTTTTGTGGTAATGCGTGAATCGAGCACGACGACCGCGCCGCGGTCCGTTTTGGTACGGATCAGCCTGCCGAAGCCCTGGCGGAAGAGCAACGTCGCCTGCGGCACCTGGAACTCAAAGAAGGGATTCTTGAGCCTCTCCATGCGGGCCTCGACGATCGGGTCGTCGGGCACGGCAAAGGGGAGCTTTGCGATCACCACGCACTGGAGGGCGTCGCCGGGGATGTCAATGCCCTGCCAGAAGGAGGCGGTCCCCAGCAGCACCGCGTTCGGTATCCCCTTGAACTGCTCCACCAGCCGGTATGCCGGCATCTCTCCCTGGCAAAGCAGCGCAAGGTCCGGCATCTCCTTTCGCAGCCTTTCCGCGCTCTTCCTGAGCTGACCGTAACTCGTGAACAGCACGAGCGTCCTGCCCTGAGTGACCGAGAGGACGGACCTCAGCTCGTGATCGAACTTTTCCTGAAAATCCTCCGCCTTCTGGTCTTCCAGGTTGGAAGCGATGTAGAGCATTGCCTGATTCTGGAAGTCAAAGGGGGAGTCGAGCAGCAGCTCGGTTGCAGCATCCAGCCCCAGCCTGCCCTTAATGTAGCTGAAGCTGGCCGCGGCCGAGAGCGTGGCGGACGTGAGCACCACGGTCTCCAGTTTCCCGAAAAGGTCTTCCCGAAGCGTGTCCGCCACGTCGATGGGGGAGGCAACGAGCCGGTAGCGCTGGTTCTCGCGCTCCGCCCAGTACACGAAGCCCTCCTCGGACTGTTCCAGGTTGACCCGCACCGACAAAGCCATGGCGCCCGCCCGTGCCGCAAAAGCCTTGACTTCCAGCTCTTCTTCGTGGTTTTCGACGCTGACTGCCAGGAGTGCGTCCTGCAGCTCGAGCAGGGGTTCACTCAGGATGTCGGGCACCAGGTTCCGTTTCCTGACCCGGAGCACGGGCTCTTTCTGCAAAAAAGGATGCAGGTTCAGGAAAAAATTGTCCGAAACGACCCTGAGGCCGTCGACCATGCCCCGGATGACCAGCACCTCGTGGTCCTGGACCGTCAGCCGGGTGAGGAGACCCTTACGCGTTCGCTGGCTCAAGAGGCCGTCGAGCAGGTAGCGGACTGAAAAATTGGTCACGTCGAAGCCGAGGTAATCGGTTGCCACTTCCTCCACCTGGTGGGCCTCGTCGAAGACCACGGCCTTATGGAAGGGAAGCACGTTGCCGCCGGTGGCCATGTCCGCGAAAAAAAGATGGTGGTTCGCCACAATAAGATGAGCCTGCTGCTCTATGGCTTTTGCACGCAGATAGAAGCAATCCCGGTGGAAGGAGCAGTCCTTGCCGAAGCAGAGGTCCGCCTGGCGGCATGCCTTTGCCCAGAGGGAAGCCGGCGGTTCCGCCTGGAGATCGCTCCTGAGGCCGGTCCTGGTCATCGCTGACCAGGCAAAGAGCCGGTTCAGGTGTTCGACCTCGTTCTGCTCGTACAGGTCGCCCATCCGCAGCTGGTCAAAGCGGCGGAGGCAGAGGTAGTTTTCTCCGCCCACGGCCAGGGCATACCGGAAATCGCCGAGCACGCGTTTCAGGAAGGGGAGGTCCTTGTCCACCAACTGCTGCTGGAGCGCCTTGGTATGGGTCGCGACCACTGCCCGCTGGTTCGTATCGCGGGCCCAGAGGATGAGCGGCACGAGATAGGCCAAACTCTTTCCCACCCCCGTACCTGCTTCCACGAGGAGGTGGGTCTTCGTGTCCAGAGCGCGTTCGACGGCCGCGGCCATTTCGATCTGCTGGGGCCGGTGCTCGTAGTTGTCGCGCATGGACAGCGCGATCATCCCGTTCTCGCTGAATATTTTGAAGGCGTTCATCGCCGCACAGATTAACACAGGCAGGGGCCGGAAAGCAATTGCATTGGCCTGTGACAGGATTAAAAGCAATATTCTCACGACGGAGACAGGGAGGCACGGAGAAAATCCTGATAATAAGCTTTACCCCCCTTCTTCCGGTCTTTTCAACGGATTAAAACCAACATTTTCACCCTATGATTTCCTTCGCGCCTCCCCGATATTGATATTTCTGGATATTATTACAGTTTTTCTGAAGCCTTTCTTAACCCCCTTTCTCCGGATGCTGCCTGAAAGATTTCTCAGGGCCTTAGTGCCTCATAGTGAAAGCGTTCGTTTTTGATCCTGTCCGTGATCAGCCCTCTGGCTCTCCCGTTCTTTCTTGGAAAAGGGAAATTTCACTGTTCTGTCAGTGGCTTTATCGACCCTTTTTGTTGCACAAATCTTTTTGTTATGTTAGTATGACACCTCGTATGAGAAGGCTTTTGCAGGTGATTTTTATCTTTTTCCTTGTGCTGCCGTCGTCCCTGTCGGCTGCCGCTGAAAAGGGACTGTCCGTGAAAGGCGTTCGGTATTTTTCCTATGCCGCTTTCACGCGGGTCGTCTTCGAGATCGATGCGGCAGCACCCTACGTGCTGACCAAGACCTCCGATTCCCAGGCACTGGTGCTTACCGCCTATGACGGCCCGCTCACGATCAAGTCCTCCCTGCCGGAGATCCGCGACAGCGTGGTGAAAGGCATTGAGGCCAGGGGGGATGCGGCCAGCCAGCAGATATTGATCCGCCTCCACCCCGGTGCCGGGGATGCAAAGGATTTCGTGCTCCGGGCGCCGGACCGGATCGTGCTCGACATCACCCGAAGCAGCGCCGTTCCCGGCCCGGCGCTGCCTTTGGCCGGCAAGCAGTTCGTGATCGTGCTCGATCCCGGACATGGCGGAAAGGATCCGGGCATCGTGACCGGGCAGGGGCAGGAGAAATCGATAGCGCTGGAGATGGCGCAGTCGATCAAAAAGCTTCTGCAGAAGTCCCGGGACCTGAAGGTGGTACTGACCAGGGACCGTGATATTGCCTTGACGCTCGACGAGCGCGCAGTTTCGGCCAACCAGGCGGGAGCCGTCGTTTTTGTGAGTATCCACTCGGCTGAAGGAACCGGTTCCCGGGTCTTCATGCAGGACCCGGATGATACCCTGGCTTCCCAGGAACAGAATCCGGTGAGCAGGGATTTTCTCGGTTTCGAAACGGGGAGCGAACAGCAGGAGCGGCTCTGGGGCAGGCAGCAGGCCGCGCACGGCAGGGAGAGCGGCGACCTGGGAAGGACCCTTTCCCGGCAATTGAACAGGAACGACAGCGCCGAGCCGGTGCAGGCACCGATGGCATTGCTGACATCGGTGGATGCGGCGGCGGTCCTGATCGAGGCGGGCATGGAAGAGAACAGGACCAGAACGGCGGAGGCCGTCGCGAAAGGGATCGAACTGTATGTCAGATCGGGTCGATAGAAGGATCGCGGGCAATGGGTTTACCATGGCAGTGATTGTCATGGTGGTCATCCTTGCCGGCATTGCCGGCGTCTTTTTCTGGCGTCAGGGGAACGGCCCGGGCGCCGGGACGGTCACCGGCCCCGGCATGGCCGTCCCCTTGCAGCGACCTGACGAACCGCTTACCGTTACCCAATATCTTCCCGAGAACGGAATACTTGCCCCGGGAACGGGCTCCGTGAAACGGCAGCCCGAAATCCAGGCGCAGGCACGGGAAGTGCTGGCCGGACTGTTCACCGGGCAGCAGGCAGCGCCTCCGATCCTGAAGGATGCGCTGGTGCGCGGCTTTTTTCTCGATCCAGAGGGCACCGCCTATGTAGACCTGGCAGCGGTCTCCGAGGGCGGCATGAGGGCATCGGCAATGGAGGAACTGCTGGCCGTCTACGCCGTCGTCAATACCCTGATGGAGAACTTCGAGGAGATCAAACAGGTCCGCTTCCTGCTCGATGGTCGCGAAGCCCAGGCGCTCGCCGGGCACATCGATCTTTCACGTTCCTTTGCCAGGCGGCTGGACCTGGTCCGGCAATGAATCGTGAAGCACCAAATATCACAAGCACCAAATTACAAATAAATTCCAAGCACAAAAAACAAAACTCGCGACGTTTTCGAAATTGAGATTTGCATTTTGGAGCTTATTTGCAATTTGGAATTTCTCATTTGGAATTTTTATTAACCATGCAAAAAGCTATCGGTATTTTCGACTCAGGAATAGGCGGGCTCACGGTGCTCAAGGAGATCGTGGCAAAGCTCCCGCAGGAGAACATCATCTATCTGGGCGACACCGCGCGTGTGCCTTATGGCATTCGGTCTCCCGAGACGGTAACCCGCTACAGCTTCGAGAACACGAACTTCCTGCTTGCCCAGGAGATCAAAATGCTCGTGATCGCCTGTAACACGGCATCGGCCATCAGCCTCGAAGCCGTGAAGAAGGAATTTCCCCTTCCCGTGATCGGCGTTCTGGAGCCGGGGGCCCGCGCTGCCGTCGACGCCACGAGGACGAGGCGGGTGGGAGTGATTGGTACCGAGGCCACAATCGGGAGCGGCGCCTACGAAAAAGCGATCAGACGCATAGCACCGGAGGTCGTCGTTCACAGCCATGCCTGCCCGCTTTTTGTTTCACTGGCCGAGGAGGGGTGGACCGACAATGATGTGGCCGCTCTCGTTGCCGAAAAATATCTTGCACCCTTCCGCGGCATGGACATCGACACGCTGGTCCTCGGCTGCACCCACTATCCCTTGCTGAAACAGGTCATCGCCCGGGTGGTGGGGCCGGGCATAACCCTCATCGATTCCGCCATGGAAACAGCAAAGGAAGTGGCCCAGGTGCTGGACAGGCTCAAATGGAAAGGCAACGGCCAGGGAGCGGGCGCCCGGAAGTTTTTTGTCACCGATTCCCCGTCGCGGTTCGAAGCCATCGGAAAGCGTTTTCTCGGCAGTATTTCCCTTGCAGCCGAACAGGTGAGGGTCGGGGGGACGTAACCCC
>MHEA01000143.1:0-7630 GCA_001805085.1 Nitrospirae bacterium GWC2_57_9 | reverse complement strand
AGAGCGGGCCTGTATTTCTTGGTCTGAAGCATTGGGAATGCACGCAGGAATCCGCAATATCATATTCGCAAGTATCAACATTGAGGTGATGCCCTTGAAAACAGACTGTACTTATACCAGACGGTCGCTCCCGAAATACCTGCGGGGCCACCTGTTCAAATACGAACAGATACGCATCGCTCGCCATCTGAATGCCTGCCCGGTCTGCCGCTCGGAGTTCCAGGCAATGAAGAAAGTAGCCGACACGAAGCAGCTGCTGAAGGATATCACTCCGCCTGAAGGCGTGGTACAGAAGCTGAAGGCCGGGGCGTCAGGATTGCGGAGATTGAAGCTGCTGATATACCGGCCGCTCTGGCTTCTCCTGATCGTCGGCGCCGGCACGCTCCTCTTCGTCAATATTCTGCAGAACCAGCGGGACATCGAGATCGAGAACATCGAGAAATCCCTGCCGTCCGAGGCTTCGGCTCCGACCGCCACTCCGGGCACGGCCCTTCAACCAACCGTCCAGCAACCGGTGCTCCAGACTGCGGGGACGAAGACGCACGAGGCAGCTCCCTCGCCGCGGATCGCCCCGCTGATCATAACGGTCACTCCCGAAACCGAGGCCTCGGTTCTCGCGATCAACGACGTGATGCGGGGGCACGGCCAGCTCAGGAGGCTGAAGTTTACCGATACGGTGCGCGAGATATCGGGAGATCTGACGGCCAAAGAACTGCTCACTTTTTTTGCGCGCATAGAACAGGCCGGAAAAGTAAGCTACAGCCGGAAGCGCCTGGATTCCTTCCCCACGGCACAACCGGTCCCCTTTGTGATGAAAATGAAGCAGGCGCCCAAGATCGCGCAACCATCGGCAACACCGGCCGTGGACAGCACACCGCCTGCACCTGCGCCCTCGGCGATGCCCGTTTCGGCACCAACTACGTCCACCCCGTAAAAGCAAGAGCACAATGAGCAAGCAGCCCGATCAGTCATACCTGGATACCATAGAGTATCTTTACACTCTTCAGAAGCATGGGATAAAATTGGCCCTTGCCAACACCCTTGCCTTGATGAAGATCATGGGCGACCCGCACCGGAAGTTCAGGAGCGTCCACGTTGCCGGCACGAACGGGAAAGGGTCGACGTCGGCATTTATCGCCGGCATCCTGGCGAACGCCGGATGCCGCGTCGGCCTCTACACATCGCCGCATCTCGTGAGCTTCACGGAGCGGATCAGGATAAACGGAACGGCGATAACCGAAGAAAAGGTCGTGGAACTAGCGGACCGGGTGCGAAAAGGATACGCAGCAGGTGCCGAATTGAACCCGACCTTCTTCGAGGTGACCACGGCGCTCGCTTTTACGTACTTTGCCGAGGAACAGGTGGACATCGCCGTGATCGAGGTGGGCATGGGCGGCCGCCTTGACTCGACGAATGTGATCACGCCGCTTGTCTCGGTCATCACCAATATCGACCTGGAACACACCGAGTTCCTCGGCGATACCCTCGAAATGATCGCAGCTGAAAAGGCGGGGATCATTAAAGCCGGCGTCCCCGTGGTGACCGGCGCCGCCCAGCCGGAGGTCTTGCAGGTCATCGAGGCAGAGGCGAAAAGCAGGCAGGCGCCGATCTACCGATCCAACCGGGATTTCAGTGCCAGCCGTGTGCTCCCGGGGAGGGGAAGCGGATTCGATTATGAAGGCCGCATGATGTCCCGCCCCGGCCTCGCTATCCAGATGCTCGGGAGGCACCAGGTGGACAACGCCTGTCTGGCCCTCGCAGCAGTTGAATGCCTCTGTGAAGCGAGCATCGTGGTGAGCGACCAGGCGGTCCGAAAGGGGCTTGCGGAGGCCCGCTGGGAAGGACGGCTCGAACTGGCATGTCAGGGACCGGACATCTATCTGGACGGCGCCCACAACCCTGCTTCGGCCAGGACGCTGGCAGCAGCGATCGAGGAATTGAGGCCGGGATACCGGAGACTCATCCTCGTTCTCGGCATCCTGGGCGACAAGGATTTCCGTGGCATCATTGCTGCGCTGGTTCCCTTGGCCGACCGGGTGATCGTAACCCGCCCTGATTATGCAAGAGCAATGGAGCTGAACCGCCTCGCTGCGGAGGTCCGGGCAGTGCATTCCTCCGTGAACACCGCGGACAACGTGGGCCTGGCGATAGAAAAGGCGAGAGCCGAAGCAGAGGCCGACGACCTGATCCTGATAACGGGGTCCCTCTATGTGGTCGGCGATGCCCGGGCCGCGATTTGTGCTGATGCGGCGTGCTCGCAGTCCCTGTCGTCGCTCAAGGGGTGACCCTGGCGAAACTGGATGAAAGGCTGAAGTTCTGGCTGGTTGACATGACAACATGGAACGGATGCATACTGCTTCTCTGTCTTCTCTTCAGCTTTTTAACGGCGACGAGCGGCCAGGCCGAAGAGAAGACGCAAAAGATCCCTGTAACGGTGAAGGCCGACAAGCTCGACTACGACCGGACCAACGACATCTATGTTGCGGAAGGCCATGTCAAGGTCGAACAGGACGGTATGCTGATCGAAGCGGACCGGATCGTGCTGAACAATAGGACCGGCGAAGCCTCGGCCGAGGGCGGCGTATACCTCCAGGAAAAGGGGGATATCATCCGGGCTGACCGGCTCAAGTTCAACATCAACACGAGAGCAGGCATGATCTACAACGGCGACCTGTTCATGAGCAAGGATAACCTGCATCTCAAGGGTGAAAAGATAGAACGCAGGTCGGAAACCGAGTACCACATTGAAAAGGGCACCTTCACGACCTGCGACGAAGGCGAATGGTATCTGAAGGCGAACGAGATCGATGTGGACATGGACCGGTACGCGACCGGCCGGGGAGTTTCCTTCAACATGATTGGTCTCCCGGTCTTCTATACGCCCTACCTCCTGTTCCCGGTCCGCCGCCAGACCGGTTTGCTGATGCCCGTGCCGGGGTACAGCACCAGCGAAGGCTTCCTTTTGAAGAATTCCTTTTTCTGGGCCATCTCGGACTATCAGGATATGACTTTTTATTCGGACTACCGCGACCAACACGGTCATGGTTCCGGCGTCGAATACCGCTATGTGAATTCCCAGCACTCGGGAGGAAGGTTGTTCTTTAACTATTTTGATACCTTTCAAAATGGCGCCGGTGCCAAAAACAGCCCGGAAACGCCCGATGCCCGCTGGCTGTTCTCCTTTCGACATCAGGAAGAGATGGCCGAGGACCTGTCCCTCCGCGCCGACCTCAATCTGGTCGGCGATTACGCTTATTTTCAGGACCTGGAGAACAAGCTGGAGGCGCGCTCCCTGACCTACCTTGATTCAAATCTTTTCTATGTCGAGCGTTGGGATACGGCATCGCTGTACCTGCTCGGGCAGTACGCTATCGACCTGACCCAACAAAGCAACGAGCACACTTTTCAGAAACTCCCTGAACTGCGCTATACCGTCTTCGAAGAGAAGATCGCCGGCCCGCTGCACCTGAACCTCGAAGGTTCGGCAACCAACTTTTCTCAGCAGAGCGGCGACGATATCATGCGGGCAGATTTCAATCCCCGGCTGTCCGCGGTTTTCGGGCATGAAGGGTTGGCGCTCACGCCGTATGGAGGAGCACGAGCAACCTTTTACGATCGAAGCGCCACTTCACCTGAACCTGCAGAACGCAAATATTTCTACGCAGGAGCCGACCTGAACGCTCGTTTCTCCCGGGTATACGGCAACGATGAGGAAGCGGGCTTCGGAAGGATCAGGCATTCCATCGAACCTGCCATTCAGTACAGTTACGTGCCCAGTGTGGCTGAAGCCGACCTGCCGCAGTTGGATGCGGTCGATACCGTTGTGGAGCAGAATGTAATGTCCCTGTCGCTGACCAACCGGGTGACGGCCCATTACAGGGAAGCGTCAAAGTTCAGGACGTTCGATGTGCTGATCTTCAGGCTTTCCGAATCTTACGATCTGAACAAGGCACGCAGCGACGACGAGTCCCTTGCTGCCCAGGCGCGTTCCGAAGTAATTGCGGAGCTTTTCATCAAAACACCAAAACTGCTTACCCTTTCGGCCACGGAAAAATATAATACGTACACCCATGCTGTTTCTTCATCTTCGGAAAGCGTTGCGGTAAAGACGGACGGATTTCGATTCAAAGTCTCTCACCAATACCTGAGAGAGCCGAAGACCAGATACTTGATCGGAGGAGCAGGGACCAAACTCGGCAAATGGGACGTGTCCGCTCAGTTCTGGCGGGACATGGTGCAAGAGCAGATCACGCAGCGGGAATACCTAGCTCATTATGCTTCCCAATGCTGGGGCCTTGGCCTCAGCTTTATGAAAAAACCGGGCGAGACCCGATATGAGCTGATGCTGGACCTGAAGGGACTTGGTACGTTGAAGTTCTAAGACCCCGATGGGCCATACCTGCCCCCGAGGCGAAACTCCAGGTCAAGTCCCTCGCGTCCTCGGAATGATTCGTGCGCCACGTTTTTTAACAACCGGATAGGAGGTCCTGCATGACCGACGGCATCATCGTGCTTATCACTGCAAGTTCCGAGCAGGAGGCATCCCTGATAGCAACTGCTCTCGTGGACGAGCATCTTGCCGCCTGCGTCAACCTTATAGCTCCGGTACGCTCCCTGTTCTTCTGGCAGGGGAAAACTCAGGACGCACAAGAGGTCCTTCTTCTGTGCAAGAGCAGGAAGCCGCTCATGGAGCGGTTGTGCGCCCGGGTAAAGTCGCTCCACTCTTATACCGTTCCGGAGATCATTGCCCTCCCCATTATAGCTGGGTCTCCCGATTACCTTTCCTGGCTCCATGATAACGCAAAGGATTAAAGCCTTCTTTGCCGTCTGCCGGGAACGGCGATTCAACCTGTTTCCCTCAAACCCTGCAGCAGAATGCATCGAGCGCCTGAATTTACATCTTTCTCCGGATTTCCGATACCCTCCCTGCCCTATATATAGGGGAAATAATGGATTTTATACAATATATGGGCAGGGACGCCTTCGCTTCAAGTACTAAAATCTTGACACAAAGAACCGATCTATGCTACCCTTTACACGGTTATCTGCGCCTTTTGCAGGAGGAACGATGAAGGCTAGGAAGTCCCGAAATATCAAGAAAAAAGAATATTTTACGTTTATGTTTTTGCCCGGCCCGAATGCGCGCGTCAGGACATTAAGCATTTCGAAATCGGTCATCAAATCCGCATTCCTCTCCGTTGCTGCCGTCCTGATCCTCTCGCTCTATCTCGTCTATGAATATAATGACGTGAAAGACAAGGTATGGGAGCTGCAGTCCATGCGTGAGGAACTTATGCAGCAGAAAGCCCAGGTCCAGAACTTCGCGCTGAACATGCTCGATTACAAGCGTCAGATGTTTCTGCTCCGTGACCTCGATACAAAGCTGCGGCGCGCTGTCAGCCTCGGCCCCCGGGACAAGGCCCAGCAAGTGCTCGGAATCGGAGGACCGGACGAACTCGGTCTCCAGAACCTGACCACGATGGGGGAGAAGAAGCAGGAAGAAGCACTAAAGGAAATGCACCAGGAACTGAGTCAGCTCAAGGGAGCGGCGTCCAGGCAGGAAACGAGCCTGCAGATGCTGATAGAATACTTCGAGGATAAACGTTCGCTGTATGCCTCCACACCTTCTGTCTGGCCGGTTCGCGGCTGGGTCACCTCGCCTTTCGGCAACAGGAACTCTCCCTTCAGCGGGATCCTCAAATTCCATGAAGGCATGGACATCGCAGCCCAGACCGGCACCCCGATCGTGTCGCCTGCAGACGGCGTCATTATCAAGGCGGGTTTTGGAACGGGTTACGGCCATATGGTCGAAATCAGCCATGGCTACGGAATACGCACCTTATTTGCGCATAATTCCAGATTGAACGTAAAGGCCGGCCAGCGCATCAAAAGAGGCGACGTAATTGCCTACGTGGGTGACTCCGGTTCCAGCACCGGCCCGCACCTTCATTATGAAGTGCGGGTAAACGGACTTCCGGTAAATCCCGTCCGCTACCTCAATTAAATTAGGAGAGCAAAACTGCCGGGCAGCAAATGTTCCACCTTGTATCTGATCCTTCTCAGACTAGCGTAAAGCGGTTCGATCTGCTATTGGCCGGGAAAAGGGCGTGGGGGATGGGGTTCAGCTCTTTTCCTTCTGTAGTAAACCGTATTCCGCCAAAGGTGACCGACCAGAACGATGGCACCAACGACCGCGGAAACAGCAAGGAGGGAGTAAGCATTATGTCTACCGGGAAAGTGAAGTGGTTCAACGAATCAAAAGGGTACGGTTTTATCGAGCCCGATGGTGGAGGCAGGGATGTCTTTGTACACTATTCTGCGATCCAGGGAGAAGGGTACAAGACGCTGTCCGAGGGGCAGCTGGTGGAATTCGAGATCACTCAGGGCGAAAAAGGCCCGCAAGCAGCGAATGTAATGAAGGCTTCCTAATAAAAGATCCCCCGGCGCTTAGATCGACCGGTTGGAAATGTCTTTATCGTGCTAACACCCCGGAGAACCCCCTCTCCGGGGCTTTGTTGTTTTTGGACCCGTGTCACCTTTTAGCCAGCACCAGGAGAAGTCTGTTTTTCATTTCCGGGGCATCCCAGACCTGGAGCCCGCTGAATTTTTCGACGATAACTCCATTGCGGTCCAACAGGTAGGTGGCGGGAAGGCTCGGGGCCGCATACTCTTCGGAAAAGACCTCTTTCCCCCTGTCAAGCAGGATGGTGAAGGCAATATTATTCTTTGCTGCGAACTCCCGGACGGGCCCATCGCTGGAATCGATCGCCACAGTCACCACTTGGAACCCTTTTTCCTTGAGAGCCTCGTAGAGCCTGTTCATGGAGGGCATTTCAGCCTTGCAGGGCGAACAGAGGGATGACCAGAAGTTCAGGAGCACCACCTGGCCCCGGAGGGATTCCAGGGAAATGGTCCGGCCTGTCAGATCGGCCAGGGTAATGGGAGGCGCATACCTCCCCAACTCTGTCCCGGTCTCGGAAACTCTTCGTGCTGCATGAGCGTTCAGGGAAAAGGAAAGGAAGAAGAGACTGATTATTGAAAGAGTGATGAAAAAATGCCGCAACTGCATCGGTACTGCCTACTGCCCTTCAAAAATTTTCGTATTCTAAACCCCGGATCGAAACAGTGTCAAGGACTAATTGATGAGAAAAAGAAACGGTTCATGGCAATCAAGCCAGTTGGTTCCGTAAGTCATGACTGGAAGAGGGAAGGAGGAAGAAGCGATTAAGCATCCGACCGGATGCTAGATATTGGCGTCTCAGCATCGCATGATATTGATTTCATATCCATTGAGCTTGAAGGACTGCCTGAGGTCCTTTCGTTGTGCCGACGTCATCGAAGCAAACAACTCTTTCACCTTCACATTCGACCGCTCGGGCCCGCAATTGTATCGATACAGCTCGTCCTTCATGTCCTGGCCGATCTTTTCAGCGTGCGCTAATATTTTTTTCAAATCGCCTGATTCGCAGAACATTTCATAAGCGGCCTGCGAGTTGTGGCCCACATAATACCCCTTGCCGTCCTTGCTGGCTACGAACGTTGATGACGTGCATGCTGCCAGCAATAGACAGGCAGCGCCGAGCAGTACTGCCGGAATGTTCTTTTTCATGGTCACCTCTTCTTCAGGAGA
>MHEA01000142.1:30046-31308 GCA_001805085.1 Nitrospirae bacterium GWC2_57_9 | reverse complement strand
ACATGGGTGGGCCTGATTCCCGCCGCTTCCAGTCTTTCGAACTGGGCCGCGATCTCCTTTTCAATCTGTCCGGACAGGCCGGGCCGGGAGCACCGGAGCCACGCCCGCCAGGCGCGCGGTTCAAAGTATCCCCGGCTGTCGACAAGACCGGGAATCTCCCCGGGCGGAAGGACCGCGCGGCCGTCAGCGAGCGTCAGGTGCAGCCCGACGGAAAGCCGCTTCATCCTCCGGGCAGCCGCTGCCGCCTCCAGGAACCTCTTGCCGCCGGCCATGATGCTGGCCGCGGTCACGACCCCCTTTTCATGCGCTTCTTCAACGGCGCGGTTGACCGAGGAGGACCTGCCGAAATCGTCTGCAACGATGACCGCATATGTTCCCGTCCCCGCCTGCATTAAGACAGGACCGCTTCCTTCCGTTTTGCCATGAAGGAGAAGAATTCCCGGCCCTCCCGGATGCGCCGCGCGAACTCATGCCGGTCCCGGAGCATCTCTTTCAGGATCCGGGCGATCGGGCGCGGCCGCAGGTAGAAGCGCCGGTAGAACCGCTCGACGGACTCGAAAATTTCCTGCCGCGACAGCCCCTCATAGGACATGGCAGCCGTCTGGATCCCGTCGCCCACGAGCAGGTTCCCTTCCTGCACGATCCAGCCTTCGCGAAGACCCTGTTCATAGACCTCGGTTCCGGGATAGGGTGCGAGCAGCGACACCTGGAGGCTGTAGGGATCCAGCTCCACGGCATACCGCATCGTCTCCTCGATGGTCTCCGCCGTCTCACCCGGCAGCCCCAGGATAAAGGTCCCGTGCACCAGGACCCCCGCTTCGCGCGCCGCTTTCATGAAGGCGCGGGCGCCGTCCAGGGTGATGCCCTTCCTGATATTGTTCAGTATCTTCTGGTTGCCCGATTCGAAACCCACCACGAGCAGGCGCAGTCCGCCATCCTTCAGCACCTTGAGCGTTTTTTTCGACACCGTTGCCCGCGCATTGCAGGACCAGGTGATGCCCAGCGGCTTCAGCTTCCGCGCGATCGCTTCAGCGCGGACCGGGTCGTCGGTAAAGGTATCGTCATCGAAAAAGAACTCTTTCACTTCGGGGAACAGCTGCCTGGCCCGCGCCACTTCTTCGTACACGTTCCCGGCGCTGCGCACGCGGTAGGCATGGCCGGAGATGGTCTGCGGCCAGAGGCAATAGGTGCACCGGTTGCGGCAGCCGCGGCCCGTATACAGGGAGACGTAGGGATGCTGCAGGTAACCGATGTAATAGTTC
>MHEA01000142.1:29628-29995 GCA_001805085.1 Nitrospirae bacterium GWC2_57_9 | reverse complement strand
CGGAAAAGGGGACGCCGGCCGCGATCTCCTCGAGCACGTGGTCGAACTCGCCGGTGGTGACAAAATCAACGACAGGCGACAGCCGCATGGTCTGTTCGGGATGGACCATGGTATGAGGACCCACGAGCCCGATCGTCACATTCGCATACCTGCTCTTCAGTGCCTCGGCGAGCTTGACATCGGATGAGACCGTGGGCGTGCTCGTGCTCATGGCGATGAGGTCATACCCTGCCGCAAGCTTCAGCACATCATCAACGCCCAATCCGTCCGCAGGAGCATCCACGAGACGGCTTTGCGGGATCAGCCCTGCCGGGTAGGCCAGCCACGTGGGATACCAGAACGAACGGATCTCACGCCGGGCCTGGTA
>MHEA01000142.1:23937-29601 GCA_001805085.1 Nitrospirae bacterium GWC2_57_9 | reverse complement strand
GCCATAGGACGGAGGATTGAGCAATAGGGTGCGCATCAGGATTTCCTCTTTTACCACGAAGCGCACGAAGACCACGAAGTTTTTAACAACAAATACCGGTGAGCGTACTTTTTAGCCTTTCTTCGTGAAACTTCGTGTCCTTAGTGGTTAATATCCTTGCTGTTTTGTGAAAAATTTACATTTTGTAATTACTGATAACCTTCAGATTCAGCCTCAGGGTTGAACGCACCGTCATCAGCATGGCGCCGCGCCTGTCAAGGTTTCCTTCCTGATCATGATCGGCCGTTCGCTGATATGCTCGAGGGCAAGTATCAGCCAGGGTGTGTACGCGCGCTCGTCCCTCCGGACCTCGTCGATCAGGGCTTTCAGGTCCACGGTCGTTACCTCGCTGATCTCGTTCCTGTCCGGCGCCAAAGCATCCAGCCCGATGCCGCGGACGATGGTCACGGCGCAGATCTCATGCTCCGTTCCGATCGCGCCGTAGCCGGCCTTGTAGCGGAACTTGAAAGCGTATTCGGGATCGCCTGTTTCGATCCCCAGCTCCTCCTGCAGCCTTCTCCGGGATGCCTGCACATATCCCTCTCCGGGGAAAAGGTGGCTTGCAACGCTGCCGTCCCAGAATCCCGGCCAGAGCCGCTTCCGGTCGCTCCTCCTGGTGAGAACCAGTTCACCCGAGCGGTTGAAGACCATGGCGAGAAAAGCCCGGTGCAGGATCCCCTCGCCGCTGTGGCATTTCTCCTTGTCTTCTGTTCCCAGGACCCTGTCGTGCTCATCCACGATCACGATCCTTTTTTTTTCCTGTTCATTCATCTTCGCTCCGGTTCCGGGCAGCCTATCGGCATGTTAATGCCGATGCAGGCGGACCTAAGCTCACGGGAGCCTCAAAGGACTGCAACGTTAGTCGCCCTTTCCCGGCCGCGCGGGCACTGGACGGCTCATGTCATGCCTTCAAAATAAGTATAGCAAGGAAGCCTTGCCGCCATTGAGCCCCGGTATATATTTACGTATATTTTTGCTGCCTCATACTAAAGGTTCGGGGGCGGATCTCTTCGACCGCGGAATTTTATGGCTTACCTGCTATATTAAATCTCATGAAATTTCTCATCATGGCGCTCATCATCATGCTCGGGTATTCATCGGCGTCCGCCGACAATCTCTTCGTTGAAGCCGGCCCTGGCATCCTGAAATCGAAAGATTCCCTTGTCCTGCTTCTCCGGTATCAGAAGGAGACGTCGGAGCTGTTCGGCCATTCCAGTTTTTATGAGGCCTTTGGAGCGCACTGGACCGACGGCTCTCGTGCCACCGCCTACGGCCTGGCGCGCGGAATCGTCTGGAACAGGAAGGACAGACCGGCCTTCTTCAGCACCAGCTTCGGCCTGGCCGGCGTGAGCAGGACAACGTCCCACATGGGCACCCGTTTCCAGTTCTACTTCCGTTTTGCCTATGACTGGCGGCTGGGCAGCGTCCCGGTGTCGCTCGGGTACATCCACTTCTCGAACGGAAAACTTGTGTTCGGCTGGGACGGCCCGAACAGCGGTGAGAATTTCCTCACCTTTTCCGCCGCGCTGTTCTGAAATGCCGGAATGCAGCCCTCACGCTCTCTTCTTTACGAACTCCACGACGGAAAACCACTTCTTCCGGTCGGTAAACCATTTGGTGATCCTGAGGCCTGCATCCGCCGCCGTCTCTTCCAGGGTTTCTCTCCTGAACTTGCGGCTGACCTCGGTAAAGATCGTTTCGCCCTGCTTCATCTCTATCTCCAGGTCAAGGTCCTGGATCTCCACGGAAAGGTCCCTGTTCGCCCGCAGGTGCATTTCAATGCATTCCCGGTCTTCGCGGTAAAAAGCCTCGTGTTCGAAGCAGGACGGATCGAAGGCGGCGCGCAGTTCCCGGTTCATGACCGACAGGATGTTCTTGTTGAACTCGGCCGTAACCCCCTGGTCGTCGTTGTATGCCGCTTCCAGAATGTCCTTCTGCTTGACCATATCGGCGCCGATCAGGAGACGATCGCGCCGTCCCATTGCGGCTGCGATCGAGGACAGGAACGAGCGTGCCTCCCGGGCGTCCATGTTGCCGATGGTCCCGCCGAAAAAGGTTATGAGCCTGTCCCCGTCCCGCCCGATACGGTCAAGCGCGCAGCGGTAATCTGAAACGATCGCCGATACGCGGAGGTCGGGGTAGAGATGGAGCAGCTCCTCGGCGGATCCGAGGAGGGCTGATTCGCACACGTCCACGGCAACATACCGGAGCCTGGGCAGACAGCCGTTTGCCGCGTCCAGCAGCCGCCGTATCTTCCAGTTCGATCCTGACCCGAGCTCTATCAGGCTTCCGCCATCCATTCCGCGCATCAGCTGCCGCGACGCGCTCTTCAGGATCGATAGCTCCATCCGGGTCGGGTAATATTCGGGCAGGCCGCAGATCCGCTCGAACAGGGCCGATCCCCGGCTGTCGTAAAAATACTTGCAGGGAAGATGCTTCTGGGCCGCCGTAAGGCCGGCATATACTTCCCGTTTCATCTCTTCCCCTGCCGCCGTCCCGGACCTGCAGTCGATGATCTCGAAGCGGTCCGTATTGTCTGCCGTTCTCATGGCTGTTCTCCTGATGTTGAAAGGCTGGTTTGAATCGTTTTAGGGGTTCGAGTCGTTTGAGCCGTTAGAGTCAAGACTCTTCCGCTTTTAACGATTGAAGCTCCCTGCAGCAAGCTGCGGGAGAATGCGCTCACTCCAGAATTAAACTGCTTGAACGATAGTTTTTTGAGCACAAATCAAAACCATTACCGCCAGGACTCGAAGGACGCGAGGAAAGATTAAAGCAATAGCTGGTTCTGGTTTTAACAGGAAAAAAAGAATTTGACTTATGGTTCCCCTTCGCGTCCTTTGCGCCCTCGCGGTTCAATGATGATGTTGTCTTTTCATCGGTCTGAGGCGTTGCCTCGTTAATTTTTTTTCGCAGCTTTGCGGCTTTGCGCGAAATTGGTTTTTCCAAGGTAATGCCGTTCTCTGGCCATGGGTGGTAACAAAGTATTCCCGATAAAATACCAAAAAATGATCTTGTTTAAATTACCGGCACGGAACGAAGCGGACGGTGCTCCGCGCCCTCATGATGACCTCTTCAAAGGCGCTGATCGTCCTGTCGATCTCATCCTCTGTATTGTTGATGCCGAGGGAAAGCCTGATCGAGCAGTGGGCCTCCTCCTCGGACAGGCCCAGCGCCAGGAGCGCCGGTGACGGCTTGGGCGAGCCCGCCCGGCAGGCCGAACCTGAAGAAAGAGAGATGCCCTTCTGGTCCAGGGCAAGCACCAGGGATTCGCCGCGCATGCCGGGCAGCGTCACGTTCAGCGTGTTCGGAAGCCGTGCTCCCCCGGATGCGTTCACGCGGCATTCCGGGAAGATCCGACCGATGCCCTGCTCGAGGCGGTCGCGCAGGGCCGCGACCGCCTGCATCCGCGCCAGGTTCTGGGCGGCCAGCGCGGCGGCCTTTCCCAGCCCCGCGATCCCCGCCGTATTCTCCGTTCCCGCGCGCAGCCCGATCTCCTGCTTTCCGCCGTGGACCAGCGGTTCGATCGGCGTCCCCTTGCGCAGGTACAGCGCGCCGATACCCTTTGGGCCGTGCAGTTTGTGGCCGGACAGGGTCAACAGATCGACACCCAGGTGCTCCACATCGAGGGGGATCTTTCCGGCACCCTGCACCGCATCGGTATGGAACAGTATTCCCCGGGCCCCGGCGATTGCGGCAAGCTCGGCAATGGGCTGGATCGTTCCGGTCTCGTTGTTCGCGGTCATGATGCTCACCAGGATGGTTCCCTCCGAAAGGGCCGCTGCCAGGTCGCGGGGATGGACCGTCCCGTTCCGGTCCGGCTCGAGGTACGTAACGGAAAAGCCCCTTCCCGCGAGCCAGGAGCAGGCCGACAGCACCGAGGGGTGTTCTATCCTGGTCGTGATGATATGGTTTCCGCGCCTTCCTGCAGCAAAAGCGGCACCCTTGAGAGCAAGGTTGTTCGCTTCCGAGCCGCCCCCGGTGAAGACGATCCGCCGGGGGGTGCAGTTCAGCAGCTGGGCAACGTTTCGCCGGGCAGCCTCCAGGACGGACGCGGCCTCCCGCCCTTCCCGGTAAATAGCCGAAGGGTTCCCGTACCCTGCCTCGAGCTGCTCCATCATTGCCCTGACCACTTCGGGCGCGGGCGGGGTCGTGGCGTTGTGGTCCAGGTAGATCCTGCCGGGGACGGCGGTTGCCGCAGGTTCCGGAACGAAGATGACGTCCGCGCCTTCTCCTGAATCGATCGTGGCCGTTCCGGTCCGGTCCTGCACCTTCTGCACATCGCACAGGAGCGCCTTGAAGACCGGGAACCCCGAGACGGGATCGAACCGGTCCAGGTCGGTCAGTTCATTGATATTGCATTCCTGCCAGGCTTTCGGCCCGACCGGGCCGCCGCCGCCCATGCTCGCGTCGATCGTGCCCGGCGTGATGTCGTCGGTGACGAGGGCTCGCATGACCACGCTTCCCCGGAGCGTGGAGACCGATACGAGATCGCCGTCCCTGATCCCTCTCCTGTCCGCGTCCCGGCTGTTGATCGTGACCGCCGGTTCGGGCCGCTCCCGGTACAGTTCGGGCACGCCATGGTGCTGCGACCGGAAGTCCGTTGTCACACGCGAGCCCGAATTGAACACCAGCGGGAACCGTTCCGTCAGGCCCGGTTGCGCCCTCGGGCCTTCCTGCGGTTCGGTATAGACCGGCAGGGCATCGTACCCGTACTCTTCCAGCACCGTTGACGCGATCTCGAGCTTGCCCGACGGCGTAGCGAAGCCCGGCCTGTTGTCCGGCCTGAGCTTCCCTTTTTCCCACTTCCGGTACTCCATCATCACCGTCGGCACCTGGACCGTTCCGCCTGCCGCCCGCACGTCCTCGAGCGTGAACCCGCTGCCTTTCAGGACGTATCTCAACAGTTCCTCCCCGGTCTGGGGATAGAGATGGCCGTATCCCAGGCGTCGGGCAAGTTCGGCCATGATGAAAAAGTCGTTGCGCGCCTCTCCCAGCGGCTCGATCACCGTCTCCCGGATCCGGAAGACCGGACCGTAGGTCATGTACGACTCGATCTCGTAGGAGGTAGCGGCAGGGAGTACTACGTCTGCGTAGGCCATGTCCGCGGTAAGCTGGCGGTCGATGCAGAGCAGGAAATCCAGCGCCTGGAAGGTTTCCCGCCAGAGCGCGGGCCGCGGCCAGGACGTGAGGATGGACGAGCCCTGGATGATGAGGGACCTGACCGGGTAGGGATCGCCCCGGAGCACCGCGCCGGGCAGCGCCAGGGGATGCGATTCGTCCCGGTACAGGCTGTAGACCGGGAAACGGTCGCGGCCCAGCGAGCGCTTCACGTCGGGGTTGGCAATGAGCCCCTCGCGATTTACGGGGAACTGGTTCTCTCTCATGGAAAAACAGCGGCCGCCGGGGACATCGAGCTGGCCGGCCAGGGCCCAGAGGACCAGGGTGGCGCGGATCGCCTGCACGCCGCTTTCACTGTATTCGAGCCCGCTGTACATGACCGGGGAAGCGCCGCGGGCCGCCCTGATCCGCCGCGCAAGCGAGCGGACGGTCTCCGCGGGAACATCGGTGATGGCTTCGACCACGTCGGGGGTAAAGTGCTGAACATAAGCGGCAAACTCTTCGAAG
>MHEA01000142.1:17132-23931 GCA_001805085.1 Nitrospirae bacterium GWC2_57_9 | reverse complement strand
GTCCAGTCCCGCACGAAGGCCTCGTCGTACAGTTCTTCGGCGATCAGGATGTTGCAGACCCCGAGCGCCAGCGCGCCGTCCGTGCCAGGCCGGATCGGGACCCATTCGGCTCCCGGCAGGGAGGCGGTCCTGGTCCGGCGCGGATCGATCACGACCAGGTCGGCGCCCCGTTCCCGGGCCGCCGCGATGCGCTGAAAGTCCAGGGGCGGGCAGTCGGTCGCGGGATTCGCCCCCCAGACCACGATCATTGCAGCATTCTCCAGGTCCGAGAACATGTTGATCAGCATGCCGCCCAGGGTCACGTGCGGCGCGATCATCGCGAAGGAAACGTAGCACAGGGAACCGACCCCGAAGGTGTTGGGCGAGCCGAAGGGAAAGAGCACGCTCGACGCCGAGGAAACGGCCACGCCCGCGGGTTGGAAGACGTCGCACAGGGAGAGCTCGAAGCTGCCCCGGCCGGTATAGATCGCTGCCGCCTCCGGACCGTGCAGCGACCTTGTCCTGTCGAGCTGGTCGACGATGATCCCGTAGGCATCATCCCAGCTTATCCGCTCGAAGGCGAAGCTCCCTTTTGCCCCCCGTCTCCTGAGCGGATGGAGCAGGCGGTCCGGAGAATACACGATCCCTCTCGACTTCTCGCCCAGCTTGCAGACCATTCCGAAGCCTGAGGCAGTGTCGGGCTGCACCTCTTCCAGACGGCCCTGTTCGTCATAGTGCACGATCACCCAGCAGCCCGCGGGACAGACCCCGCAAACCGCTCTTTTCCCGCTTCCCCTTGGTGTCATATTCCTTCTCTACCGTGTGTGTTAGTAATTGTGCAGATGGAACGAGCTATAATCTTGGCAGTTAAGGAAAACATAGCGCTCAGTGATGGGCATGTCAAAAAAGACCAAAGGTGTACGCGAGACCGCGCCGGGTACCACGAAAGAAGCGCGGCAAAAGCCCGACGCTGCGTTTTACGATCGCCGGAAGGGGTCCGCCATGAAGACCGCCGCCGTTGTACGCAAGGAACTGCTGGCTTTGCTGCAGGGAGGGAACGCGCACATGGAGTTCGACGAGGCGATCGACCGGTTCCCGCTGGAGCACATCAACAGGAAGGCCGAACAGATCCCCTACTCGCCCTGGCATTTCCTGGAACATATGCGTATCACGCAGTGGGACATCCTGGAATTCATCAGGAATCCGAAGCACATTTCCCCGGACTACCCGGAAGGATACCGCCCGCGTGCGTCACGGCGCGCCGACGAGGCCCGGTGGAAAAGCACGATCAGGGGATTTCGCGAGGATCTGATAGCGCTCGAGGAGATAGTGCGGGACGAGACAATCGACCTGTTCGGCCCGATCCCCCACGCCCGGGGCTACACCGTCTTCCGCGAGATACTGCTTGCAGCGGACCATAATGCCTACCATATCGGCGAGTTCGCCCTCCTGCGCCAGGTGATGGATCTCTGGCCTGCCGACAACCGGTATCTGACCGGGAAGGCGGCATAACCGATGGAGAGGAGGTCCTCGGCGCTGCCCGGGCCGTCCTTCACTTCCGGCATCGACGGAGGTCGCACCGATGAGAGTATCCACCCGGCTTACGGTCAACGCTCTCCTGCCCGCGGTCATTGCGATCGCCGTTCTCGGCACGATCCTCATGATGAACCGGGAGGTCTCCCGGGCGGAACGCGACTTCTCGAAGGTAACGAAGATCAAGGACGGCATCCAGGAGCTGAACCTGCTGACCGACGACTACCTGCTGGTCCCGGGCAGCGCCAGGGCGCGGTCCTGGCATGCCCATTACCGGTCGCTCTCGTCTGCCCTGTCCCGTATCGAACCTTCAGATCCATCCTCCGAAATTCTTGTTGACAGGATACGCCGCAACTACGGAGACCTTCAGGTCTTGTTCCGGAAGCTCTCCTCGCTCCATGCGGGGCACGATCCGGCCATGGGGCGCGCCTGGTACACTCCTGATGAGCAGGAACTGGTGCGGAAGCTGCGGGCTCAAACCCGGTCAATTTTTTCGGACATTTCCCTGCTGAGCGACGCCACCTGGTCGAACGTGAATGCACGGCTTTCGGCGGCGGCAGTATTGATCGTGTTCTTTACGGTCCTCCTGTCCGGGGCCACGGCGCTGGCCCAATGGAAGGTGAACAGGCGGATCGCCCTGGCACTGGTGCGCCTTCATCGGGGGACCGAAGTGATCGGCTCGGGCAGCCTGGATTTCAAGGTCGGCACCGACGCCGATGACGAGATCGGCGATCTTTCCCGGTCCTTCGACCGGATGGCGGTCCAGCTCAGGGAAACGATGGTCTCCCGGGACGCTCTCGGGAGAGAGGTCGAGGAGCGGAAGAGGATAGAACGGGAGCTCCAGCGGCTGAGCGGCATGTACGCACTGGTCCTGCAGTCCGCCGGTGACGGTATTTTCGGCATGGACCTGAAGGGCAACCATATCCTCGTCAACAACTCGGCGCTCAGGATGCTGGGATACAGGACCGAAGAGCTGATGGGAAGGCACAGCCATACGCTCTGGCATCATACGAAACCGGACGGCAGCCCCTACCCCGAGCAGGAGTGCAACATTTACCGGACCCTGCGGGACGGCGTGTCCCGGCACATCGACAGCGAGGTGTTCTGGAAAAAGGACGGCACGAGCATACCCGTGGAATACATTACGACGCCCATGTACGAGAAGGGTCTCATTACGGGCACGGTCGTCACGTTCCGGGACATCACGGAACGCAGAAAAGCCGAAGCAGCTCTCAGGACGTCGGAGGCCAATTACCGGGCGATCTTCGACTCCGCCAGCGACGCCATCTTCGTGCATGATATCCGGACCGGGGAGATCCTCGACGTAAACCGGAGGATGCAGGAGATGTACGGCTACCGCTGCGAGGAGCTGAAGGGGCTGAGCGTCGGCGACCTGAGCGCCGGAACGCAGTCGTTCACGCTGCAGGCGGCCCTTCCGTTCATCGAGAAGGCGGCCCGGGGAGAACCGCAGCTGTTCGACTGGCTGGCCAAAGCCAAAGGAAGCAAACTCTTCTGGGTCGAGGTCAGCCTGAAACGGGTCTTGCTGGGAGGGAAGGACCGCCTGCTCGCGATCGTCCGGGACGTTTCCGAGCGAAAACGGGCGGAAGAGGCCTTGCGCGTCTCGGAATCGCGGTTCCGCAATCTTTTCACCCAGTCGTCGCTCAGCATGCAGATACTCTCGCCGGAAGGCCGCACCCTCGAGGTCAACCATGCCTTCGAACAGCTCTGGGGGCTGAAGCTCGCTGACATAAGGGACTACAACATTCTCCGGGACGAGCAGCTCTTCGTCAAAGGCGTCATGCCCTCGATACAGAAAGCGTTTGCCGGCGAGGCAGCTGAAATACCGGCCGCGTTCTACGATCCTTCGAAGATCGCTCCTTCCGGCCGCGCCCGCTGGGTAAAGGCCTTCATCTATCCGGTAAAAGCAGGGGCCGGCGGGGTCCGCCAGGTCGTGCTGTTCCATGTGGACGTAACGGATATGGTAAAGGCGGAGGAGCAGCTGCGCGAGAGCGAGAACCGCTTCCGGGCATTTTTCGAGTCTGCCGCCATCGGAAACGTTCAGCTCGACGCACGAACCGGAAAATTTCTCAGGATGAACAGGCGTTTTTGCGAGATCACCGGATACGAATGCGCTGAGCTGAGGTCCCTGACCTTCAACGATCTGACCCATCCCGAGGACCGGACCGTCGATAATGCCCGCTTCGAGCGGATGATCAGCGACGAGAACGCCGTGTACGATAACGAGAAGCGGTATATCCGCAAGGACGGCAGGACGGTCTGGGTCCACGTGACGGCCTCGGTGGTCCGCGACGCCGCCGGCAGGCCGGTCCATACCGCCGGCGTGGTGCAGGATATTTCCGAGCGAAAAAAGATGGAAGAAGAGATCAGGCACATGGCGCAGCACGATGCGCTGACCGGGCTGCCGAACAGGAGGCTGTTCATCGATATCCTGAAGGTCGAGCTGGCCCTGACCCGGAGGCACGGAAAAAAGCTCGCCCTGCTGTTCCTCGACCTCGACCGGTTCAAGGAGATCAACGACACGCTCGGACACAGCGCGGGCGATGACCTGCTGAAACAGGTTGCAGCCCGCTTCCGAAGCACCATCCGGAGCTCCGATACGGTCGCGAGGATCGGCGGCGACGAATTCAATATCGTATTGACCGGCCTGGGCCGCACCGAAGACGTCGCCGACATCGCGCACAAGCTCGTGGAATCCTTCCGGGAGCCGGTTTTCGTCGCCGGCCGCGAATTGCACGTGACCACGAGCATCGGCATCAGCATTTACCCCGACGACAGCGAGGATCCGGATACGCTGCTCCGGTATGCGGATATCGCCATGTATCACTCCAAGTCGACGGGCAGGAACAGATACACCTTTTTCAATTCCTCGATCAATATCCGGTCCCTGGAACGAATGCAGTTCGAGAATTACCTCCGCCATACGATTGCGAAAGGCGAACTGCAGCTCAGGTACCAACCGGAGTTCGACATCGCAACCGGAAAGATCGTGTGCGTCGAAGCGCTGGTGCGATGGCAGCATCCCGAGCTGGGATTGCTGCGGCCCGCGCAGTTCATACCCGTTGCCGAGGAAACGGGCTATGTCGCTGATATCGATGACTGGGTGCTCGGCAAGGCATGCCGGCAGCTGAGCGCCTGGACGGAGGCTGGCCTGGACTCCTTCTGCCTGACCGTCAACCTGTCAGCCCGCCAGTTCCAGGGCCCCGGCCTGGTCGAAACGCTCTCCCGCATCCTTAGGGAAACCGGGGTCGATCCCCGCCGCCTGGTGCTGGAGGTGACCGAGGGGACCGCGATGACCGACATCGACCGCACCCGCCCGGTCATGCAGAAACTTGCGGGCATGGGGATCCGTATATCCATCGACGACTTCGGCACCGGCTGCTCCTCCCTGAACCACCTCAAGCGGCTCCCGGTCGAACGGCTCAAGATCGACCGCTCCTTTATCGAGGACATCGCAGACGACCCTGATGACCGGGCCATCGTCCAGGCCATCACCGCGATGGCCCATTCCATGAAGATAAAGGTGACCGCCGAGGGCGTGGAAACGGAAGAACAGCTTGCACTGGTGCGGAAGGCCGGATGCGAGGAGATCCAGGGATATCTCTTCGGCGAGCCTCTGTCGGCCGAGGAGTTCACGGAAAGGCTGGCGAGAGGATAGCAAAGATCTCCTGCCGGGAACGACCATGAAAAAGATACAGGCCACTCTCTTGCAGGCTATCTGCCAGAACATTCCCGACGCGATCTGCATGATCGACACGAACTGGGACATCCTGGCGTGGAACAAGGGCGCCGAAGACATCTTCGGGTACGCGGAGGACGAGGTCGTGGGAAGGAATATCTCCCTTCTCATTCCCGAGGAGATCGCGCAGAGAGAAATCGAGCATTGCGTCAGGGAGTTGCACAGCAAGGGGAAAATGACGGAATACGAAACGGTCCGGATCAGGAAGGACCGGCGGATCATACCCATAGAACTGACAGCAGTCCTCCTGGCGATAGATAGAGAAGTCGTCGGGTATGCCGCCATCATGAGGGACATCTCGGAGCGGAAACAGACGGAAGAAACGCTCAAACTGACCCAGTTCTCGGTCGATCACGCCTCGGTATCCGCCTTGCTGGTGGGACGTGACGCGCGCTTGCTCTACGTGAACGAGCAGGCCTGCAGAATCCTGGGCTACACCCGGGAAGAGATGCTTTCCCTGGCAGTGTATGATCTCGACCCCCATTTCCCGCGATCGGTATGGGATGACCATTGGGCGCAGCTCAAGAAAGAAGGCAGTCTTCACTTCGAAACGGAACACCGCAGAAAGGACGGAACGCTGGTGCCGATACAGATCTCGGTCAATTATGTATCCTTCGGAGGACGCGAGTACAACTGGGCCTTTGCGCTTGATATCAGCGGAAGAAAGCAGGCCGAGCGGGAACTTGCGAAGATAAGCCGCCGAAACGAGCTGATACTGGAATCGGCGGGAGACGGCATCTTCGGCATGAACGCTCAGGGAGACCATATCTTCCTGAACAGGGCCGGAAGGACGATGCTCGGCTATGAAGCCGGGGAATTGATGAGCAGGCATAGTCATGACATCTGGCACCATTCCCGGAGCGACGGCACTCCCTATCCCGAGAAAGACTGCTGGATCTACATGACCACGAAGGACGGGATCCCGCGGCAGGTGACCGACGAAGTGTTCTGGAAGAAGGACGGCACTGCGCTGCCCGTGGAATATACCACGACCCCCATTTACGAAGAAAGCGCCAGCGTCGGAGCAGTGGTGACCTTCCGGGACATCACGGAACGAAGGCGCAGCCAGGAAGCGTTGCAGCGGGCATACGCCGAACTCGAGGTGAAGGTCGCGGAACGCACCCGTGAGCTGGCAACGGCCAACGAGGAACTCCGGATGGAAGTGACCGAGAGAAGGCGCGCCGTAGAGCTGCTCAGGCGCTCGAAGGAACTGACCGACGCGCTCAATGATCTCGACACCCTCATCCATTCCACGCTCGATCTCGACGAGATCATGCAGCGGGTCGTGACGGAAGCGGCAAAGTCCGCGAAGGTGGATGCCAGTATGGTCGGGGTGTTCGAGAACGACGTTTTTCAGGTCCGCTACATTTACAACATGCCCGAAGCCTTCACCCGCCGGGAGCTGACGCAGAAAGAATTGCGGGCGATCCAGCATGTCGCCCGTGCCAGAGATGTCCTCGCCTTTAACGATGCATTCAATGACGCGCGGCTGAACAGGGAATTCGTGCAAGCGGTGGGCATCCGTTCGCT
>MHEA01000142.1:1574-17125 GCA_001805085.1 Nitrospirae bacterium GWC2_57_9 | reverse complement strand
GCCCCCCTGTTCAGAAAGAACACTGTGGCCGGAGCGCTCTCCTTTTACGCGCTTGATCATCCGATCGTTTTCGAGACCGAGCACCTCGATTTTGCCAGGAAGCTGGCTGCCTCGGTTTCGCTTGCCCTGGAAAATGCGGGCTTGTACCGGGAACTGCGGGCAAGCGAGCGAAAGCTGAACGCGATCCTGAACACCATCCCCGACATGGCATGGATGAAGGATAAAGAGGGCCGGTTCATCCTGGTGAATGAAGCCTTTGCCGCGTCCAACGGAAGGAGCCCCGGCGAACTGATCGGGAAAACGGATCTCGACATATGGCCCCGCGATCTTGCCCGGAAGTACATGGTCGACGACCGGGACGTGATGCGAAGCCGGGAGCGGAAACAGGTGGAAGAACAGCTGGCAGCGGCTGACGGCACCTTGGGCTGGATGGAAACGATCAAAACGCCGGTCCGCAGCGAGACCGGCGCGGTCATAGGAACCGTCGGAATTGCCCGGGACATAACGAAGCGCAGAAAACTGGAGGAGGAGATCCGGCATATGGCGCAGCACGACGCCCTTACCGGCCTCCCGAACAGGCGGCTGTTCCTGGACATCCTGAAGGTCGAGTTCGCACAGGCGCGCAGGCACAAAAGCAAGTGCGCGATCCTGTTCCTCGACCTCGACCGGTTCAAGGAGGTAAACGACACCCTCGGACACGACATCGGCGACCTGCTGCTGAAGCAGGTCGCCCAACGCATCAGGGCGGCGGTCCGCGAAGCGGATACGGTCGCCCGGATCGGCGGCGACGAGTTCAATGTGGTGTTGTCCGACATCACCCGCGCGGACGATGTGGGCGATATAGCGCTCAAGATCGTGAAGTCCTTCCGGGAGCCTTTTGTGCTCGCTCCTCACTATCTGCACGTCACGTCCAGCGTAGGCATCAGCATCTACCCCGACGACAGCAAGGAAACCGACACGCTGCTCCGGTATGCGGATATCGCGATGTACGACGCAAAGGAGAACGGCCGAAATACGTTCCGTTTTTACAATCCTTCCATCAACATCAGGTCCGTGGAGCGCATGAAGCTCGAGAGCTGGCTCCGGCAGGCCGTCAAACGGGGCGAGCTGTGCGTGCTGTATCAGCCCCAGGTCGATATCAGATCGATGAAAATGCGGTTTGCCGAAGCGCTGGTCAGATGGAACCATCCCGGGCGGGGACTTCTCGAACCCGGGGACTTCATCCCCCTCGCCGAAGAGACGGGGTTCATCACCGAGATCGACGAGTGGGTGCTGCGGGCGGTCTGCGCGCAGGCCCGTGCGTGGAAGGATGCAGGTCTTGAAGCCATGTGCCTGACCGTCAACCTTTCCGCGCGGCAGTTCCAGCGGCCAGAACTGGTGCCCCTGATAGCAGGGATCCTTGCCGGGACGGGCATGCCGCCCGGCTGCCTCGACATCGAGATCACGGAAAGCCTCGCCATGAGGAACGTGGAACAGAGCGCCAGACAACTGCGGGAATTACGCGACATGGGCATCCATATCACGGTGGACGATTTCGGGACCGGCTATTCCTCGCTGAACTATCTCAAAAAGCTGCCCATCGAACGCATCAAGATCGACCGGTCCTTCATCCGGGACATCACGACGGACCCGGACGACCGGACGATCATCACTGCCGTCACCTCCATGGCCCACCAGATGGGGATCAGGACGGTCGCCGAGGGAGTGGAAACGGAAGAACAGCTCTCCTTCCTGCGCGATACCGGCTGCGACGAGGCCCAGGGCTTCCTGTTCAGCAGGCCCGTGACGGCCAGGAAATTCATGGAGCTGGTCTTGCACCGCTAGCATTTCCCGGTCATACCGATGAAAGGACCAACAGCTTGGAACCGCGCGAAGGACGCGAAGGGAAACCATAAGTCAAATTATTTTTCCTCTATTACATAAAACCAGAAGCAGTTTTAGTTTTAATCTTTCCTCGCGTCCCTCGCGCCTTGGCGGTAAATGGTTTTGATTCTTGCTCGAAAAAATTGACTCAAAATTCCAGATGCCGGCTCGTAAAGATCTTTAAGGGAGCGCTCAATGAGCGACCACTCTGACAACCCCGGCGCCGAGCCCGAAGTCCGGAAGCTCTTGCACAGGATCAATGAACTGGAGCAGATCAACCGCCTGCACCAGATGATCCTGGAGTCCGCAGGCGAAGGCATCTTCGGGCTCGATATGCGCGGCAATTACACGTTCATGAACAAAGCGGCCGCAGCCATGCTCGGTTACGAGCCCGGGGAACTTATCGGGAAGCACAGCCACGCTTGCATCCATCATACCAGGGCCGATGGAACCTGTTATCCCGAGGAGGAATGCAGGACCTATGCGCCGTTCCGGGACGGCAAGGTCAGGCACGTCGACGACGAAGTGTACTGCAGAAAAGACGGGACCCGGTTCCCGGTCGAATATACCAGCACGCCGGTCCGCGATGACGGCAGAATCGTCGGAGCGGTCGTTACCTTCAGCGATATCACCGAGCGCAAGAGGGCCGAGAAACGGCTCAAAGAGTCGGAAAGAATGTTCAAGGACCTGGCCGAAGGGTCCCTCGTCGGTGTTTATCTCATCCAGAATGCCGTTTTCAAGTATGTCAACCCGCGTTTCCTGGAAATCTTCGGTTACCGGCATGACGAATTGATCGAAAAAAACTACGAAACCGTTGTCCTTTCCGATGACATCCCCTTCATAAAAGAATGCATGCGCAAACGGCTGGAGGGAGAGGAAGAGTATGGGCACTATACGTTCAGGGGCTTAAAAAAGGGCAAGGAGGTCATTCACGCAGAAGTGTTCAGTTCTGCAACCCTCTATCAGGGAAAACCAGCGGTCATTGGCACTCTTGTCGATGTCACCGAACGAATAAAGACGCAGGAGGAGCTCAAAGAAAGCGAGTGGCGGCTCGAATTTGCGACCAGTGTGGCAAATGAGGCGATCTGGGATTGGGACCTGGTCACGGACAGGCTGACCAGGAACGAGGTGTATGCAAAGACCTTCGGCACCCCGCCTGAACGGGCCGATCCTGCGGGGTGGTGGAGGAGCCGGATACACCCCGAGGACAGGGAGCGGGTGCAGTCGGCCTTTGCGCGGATATTCAAAGGCGAGCAGGATGACTTGAACGTCGAATACCGTTTCCTGCTTGCCGACGGGACCTGGGGTATCGTCCACGACAGGGCGAAGGCCATTCGCAACCGCCAGGGCAAGACGGTCCGTCTCATCGGAACCATGCTCAACATAACCGAACGGAAGCAGGCGGAGAACAGGATCAGGGAGTCGGAAACCAACCTGCGGACTATCATGGACGGCGTATACGATGCCGTGTTCATTCATGATCTCGACGGAACCATCCTGGATGTGAACAGAAAGATGCTCGAGCTCTACCAGGTCGGCCGCGAGCAGGCTTTGCGCAGCAGGATCGTGGAGGATTTCTCGGCTCCGGACAACCCTTTCGAGAGCGTGCCCGAAATATGGAAAAGAGCCGTTTCCGGCGAAGATCAATTTTTCGAGTGGAAGGCGCTGCGTCCGAACGACGGCTCCGTCTTTGATGTGGAGGTATTCCTCCGTAAAATAACATTTCAGTCGCGGGAACTGATCCTGGCAAATGTACGGGATATCACCGCGCGCAAGAGAGCCGAGGATGCCCTGCGCAGGTCCGAGACGAATTACCGCGAGATCTTCGAATCCGTCAATGATGCGATCTTTGTTCACGATATCGATACGGGCAACGTTCTTTCCGTGAACCGGAAAGCAATGGAAATGTTCGGGTACGGGCAGGAGGAATTCCAGGAGTTCATTTCGAAATCGCTCTTCACCGGGCTGCCCGGTTATACCACGCAGGATCTCCTGCAATGGCTCCGCCGGGCTGCTGAAGGCCCTCCGCAGATCTTCGAATGGCTCTCGCAGAAAAAGAACGGCGAGTTGTTCTGGGTGGAGGTCAACCTCAAGCGCGCGGTCATCGGAGGGCAAACCCGGCTGCTTGCGATCGTCCGTGACATAAACGAACGCAAACGGATAGAAGAAGAAGTGAAGCGGACAAAGGAGCAGCTCGAAGAGGCCCAGCAGATAGCCGGGTTCGGCAACTGGGAATGGGACGTGAGGACGAACAGGCTCACCTGGTCCGACGAAGTCTACCGCATTTTCGACATCCCGCCGGACCGATTCAAGGATACCTTTGAGGCAGTTATGGATATGGTGCATCCGGCGGACAGGGCCGGCATCGAGCAAGCGCTGGCGGAAGCGGCTAACCAACGCAAGGAAACCGCTCTTAACGAGTACCGGATCATCAGGCCCGACGACTCAATACGGATCATTCAGACCCGGCTGCGCCTTGAATATGACAGTGCCGGCGCCGTGATGGTCATGAGGGGAACCGCACAGGACGTAACGGAAGCCCGGCGCGGGGAAGAAGCGCTGAAACTGACCCAGTTCTCCGTCGACCATGCCTCGGTTTCGGTCTTTTTCGTCGGGTCCGATGCCCGCTTTCTGTACGTGAACGAACAGGCATGCCGCACACTGGGGTACGCTCGGGAGGAACTTCTCTCCCTGGGTGTTTACGATATCGACCCGAACCCTGCCCGTTCCTCCTGGGATGAGCATTGGAAGCAGACCAAGAAGGAACGTTCTCTTCGCTTCGAGACCGTGCACCGCAAAAAGGACGGAACAATGATCCCCATGGAGATGTCGGTCAATTACACCTCCTTTGCCGGGCACGAGTACAATGTGGCCTTCGGGCAGGACATCAGCGAACGGAAGCGGGCGGAGAACTCGCTCAGGCAGGCCTTCACCCTTACGAAGACCATCATAGACAGCATGAACGACGCGATCTCGTTGATCGATGTCCGGGATTTGACGATCGTCGATGTGAACAGGATCTTCCTTCAAAATTACGGTTACTCGGACAAATCGGAAATTGTCGGAAAACGCTGCTACGAGGTAACCCATCACCGCTCCGAGGTGTGTTCGCTTCCCGACGACATATGCCCCCTCGTACAGACGGTAAAGACGAAGGATCACTTCGCCGCGGACCACGTCCATTACGACAAACGGGGAAGAAAGATACATGTCGAGGTCTCCACGTCACCGATCAGGGACGAAGCCGGGAACGTCACTCAGGTCGTTCATGTTCAGCGAAACATTACCGAACGGAAAAGGGCCGAGGAGGCCTTGCGGGAAAGCGAGGAGCGCTTCAGGGCCTTCTTTGAATCTGCGGCAGTGGGGGCAGCGGAAGTGGATCCCGATACAAGGCGCTTTCTGCGGGTGAACGACCGGCTTTGCGAAATAACCGGGTATTCCCGGGAAGAGCTGACGTCGAAAACCGCGTTTGACCTTACGCACCCTGATGACCGGGAGCCCGACGCAATACAGTTTGAACGTGCGAAGCGAGGCGAGATCAGGGAGCACACTATAATAAAAAGGTACCTTCATAAGGACGGGCACATTGTCTGGGTGGATGTGTCCGGTTCGATAATCCGGAACCGGGACGGCGCGCCTATACGTGCCGCAGGCATTATCCAGGACATTACCGCGCGGAAACAGACCGAGGAGGCGCTCCATCGGAGCGAAGAGTTCCTACGAAGGGTGCTTGATAATCTCATTGGCTTCGTGGCGGTTCTCGATGCCGGCGGCATTCTCCTTGAGGTGAACAGGAGCGCTCTGGCAGGAGCGGGGCTCAGAGCTACCGACGTCCTGGGCAAACGCTTCGAGGAGACCTTTTGGTTCTCCTGGTCCGCGGAAGTGCAGTCGCGCGTACGGGAAGCAATCCGAGACGGAGCGCTGGGTGAGCAGTCCCGTTTCGACATGGTAGTGCGAGTTGCACGGGGAGCGCTCATGCCGGTCGATTTCATGCTTGCTCCCATCAGGGACGAGCAGGGCCGGATCTCCCATCTGGTCCTGTCGGCCATAGACATTACGGACCGCAAGCGCATGGAAGACGAGATCAGGCATCTGGCGCACCACGATACCCTTACCGGTCTGCCCAACAGGCGCTTGTTCAACGAGATCGCAGGCGTCGAGCTTGCTCAGGCGGAGCGGAACAAAAAGCGGTTTGCGGTGCTCTTTCTCGACCTCGACCGGTTCAAGGAGATAAACGATACCCTCGGACATGAGGCCGGAGATCAGCTGCTCAAGGAGGTTGCGTCCCGGCTGAAAGCGGTGCTGCGGAGATCGGACAGCATCGGCCGCATCGGAGGAGATGAATTCAATATCATCCTCGCGGACCTCTCCCGTACCGACGATGTTCCGGACGTTGCCCGGAAGCTCGTGGAAGCGGTGCGAAAGCCCATTCTGCTGGCGGGACACGAACTGCGGGTAACCGCGAGCATCGGCATCAGCATCTATCCCGATGACGGCACTGACCTGGATACCCTGCTCCGGTATTCCGACATGGCCATGTATCATGCAAAGGAGATCGGCAGGAACGTCTATCAATTCTATAACCCTTCCATCAATATCAGGTCCATTGAACGGATGCGGCTCGAAAACATGCTGCGGAGAAGTCTCGAACTGGGGGAGATGGAGGTCTACTACCAGCCGCTCATAAACATCGCGAGCGGGAAGATCATCTGCGCCGAGGCCCTCCTGCGCTGGAGGCATCCGGATAAAGGGCTGCTCACCCCGAAGGATTTCATTGCAACAGCGGAAGACACGGGGTTCATAGCGGAGATCGACGAATGGGTATTATGGTCGGTTGCCCGGCAGATCAGAACGTGGATGGACGCAGGGCTGCCCCCGCTGTGCGTCACCGTGAACCTTTCCGCGCGACAGTTCCAGAATCCGCAGCTGTTGTCAGGAATAGAAACGATCCTGAAAGAAACGGGAACACCCGCGGAATGCATCGATATCGAGGTCCCGGAAAGCACTGCCATGAGGGACGTGGAGCGCAGCGCCGGGCTGATGAGACAACTCGCGGCCATGGGGGTGCATATTTCCATAGATGATTTCGGAACCGGCTATTCATCCCTTAATTACCTGAAACGGATGCCTATTGAAAAAATCAAGATCGACCGGTCGTTCATCGTGGACATCACGAGCGACCATGACGATCGCGCCATCATCCAGGCGGTAACCGCCATGGCCCACTCCATGAAAATAAAAGTTATCGCCGAGGGCGTGGAAAACAGGGAGCAGTTGTCGTTCCTCAAGGGTATCAGCTGCGACGAGGCGCAGGGGTTCCTGTTCAGCAGGCCAGTGACGGCTGAGCGGTTCAGGGAACTGGTGATAGAAGGGCGGTAGGGCCGAGGCCGTGCAGGTCAAGCCCGGGAGAAAGCTCTCATGAACCGAAAAGCAGCCTTCACGATCAGCGGAGCGATGGCCCTCGCTATCTTCGCGTTCGATTCTTTCATACCGGTGGGATTTTCAATATGGCTTTTATATGCAATCCCTCTCTTGATCGTGTCATCCAGGGCGAAAAAACCCTCCATTGTTGTTCTCTACGCGGCCGGAATAACACTCCTGATCGTTGGTGACCTGTTGATCTCTCCCTCCGGCATCAAGCCCTATATATCTGTGGTCAACCGAACCATCGGCATATGCGCCCTATGGGCATTGTCGCTCCTGAATCTAAGACGCAAGAGGAATGAGAATGAGATCAGGCGCCAGGCAAGGATCCTGGATGCCACGAACCGGGCACTTGCGGAGTCGGAAGCCAATCTGCGCACCATCTTCGACAGCTCTCACGATGCCATCTTTATCCATGACCTGGACGGCACGATCCTCGATGTAAACCGCAAGATGATCGAGATGTACAAAGTCACGCGCGAACAGGCTCTCTCGCTCTCCCTCAGGGATGACTATTCCACACCTGACGACCCCGTAGACACGCTCCCTGATATATGGAGACAAGTGACGGCCGGGAAAGATCTGCTCTTCGAATGGAAATGCCGGAGGCCGGGAGACGGCAGCACCTTCGAGGGGGAAGTGTTCCTGCGAAGGATAACCCTGCAGGACAACGAGGTCATTTTGGCCACGGTGAAGGATATAACAGAACGGAAGGCGGCGCGACAAGAGCTTGAAATGGCATACCGGGAGATGGAGCAGCGTGTCCGGGAGCGGACGGAAGAACTGGCAAAAAGCAACCGCGACCTGCGCCGGCAGATCGCGGAGCGGGAAAAGTCCGAAGCGCGGGTGAGAAGATCCAAGGAATTGAGCGACGCGTTGAACCGTATCAACTCCATCATCAATTCCACGCTTGACCCCGGCGAAATCATGAAAAAGGTGGTGGTGGAAGCGGCGCTGGCGATCGGCTGCGAATCGTCGGCGCTCGATACGGTAGACAATGGTAAATGGACGATCAGATATGTGTACAACCTCCCGGAAGAGGCTGTCGGAAGGAATTTCAACAAGGCCGATGTGCCCTTTGTTGAAATCGCTGCGCGCACCGGGAAACCGGTCATTTTAAACGATGCCTTCAACGATCGGCGCGCAAAACCGGAGGTTCAGAAAGCCTATGGCGTCAGGTCGGTCATGACGACTCCCCTTGTGATAAAAGGCAATGTCTTCGGCGTTCTTTTCTTTAATTTTCATTCCCGGATATCCGAATTCACCGACGATCAGATAGACTTCGCGAACAAGCTTTCGCTCTCCGTCTCCCTGGCCCTGGAAAACGCAAACCTCTATGCTGCGGTCAGAAAAGCCGAAGAACGGGTCAGGAGCAGTGAAGAGACGCTGCGCCTTGCGATCATGGCCACACGGCTCGGCACCTTCGATTATTACCCTCTCACAGGAGAGCTGCACTGGTCGGATTTTGCCAAACAGCACTTCGGGCTGCCGCCTGATGCCCGTCCCGATTACGAAACATTTCTATCCGGCATACACCCTGATGACCGCAACCGCGTAGATGGCCTGATTCGAAATGTGACGTTGAAGGACCACTGCAAGGAATTCAGCATTGAATGCGGAACTGTGGGAATCAAGGACGGGAAGAAACGCTGGATATCAGCACATTGGCGGCTGTTTTTTGACGATAAAGGACGTCCTGCCCGTTATATCGGAACAACCCTTGACATAACGGGCCGCAAGCGCCTGCAGGAAGAGATGCGGCACATGGCCCAGCATGACGCTCTCACGGGCTTGCCCAACAGGCGGCTCTTCCGGGAAGTGGCGGCGGTAGAGCTTGCCCAGGCGCACCGGCACGGCACAAAACTGGCGATCTTCTTTCTCGATCTCGACCGTTTCAAGGAGATCAACGATACCTTCGGCCATGAGGTCGGGGACCAGCTGCTCAGGGAGGCAGCCTCCCGGCTCACGTCTGTGGTCAGGACCTCGGATACCGTGGCCCGGATAGGCGGCGACGAGTTCAACCTGATCATATCGGATATCAAGCAGGCCGAATACGCGTCCGAGGTGGCCGTCAAGATCCTGAAGGAGATCAGGAAGCCCTTCACTGTCAATGCCCAGGAGCTGAATATATCGACCAGCATCGGCATAAGCGTTTTTCCCGACGATGGGGCCCAGATCGACGGGCTGCTGAGCTACGCGGACATCGCCATGTACTACGCAAAGGACCACGGCAGGAACAGGTTCCAATTCTACAACCCGGTCATTAACAGGAGTTCCCTGGAGCGCATTGATTTCGAGAACAGGCTGCGACGAGCCATAGAGCGCGGCGAGCTGCGGCTTTATTTCCAGCCGCTGGTCAACGTGGGGACCGGGAAGATGTTTGCCGTCGAGATCCTTGTGCGCTGGCAGCACCCCGAGCAGGGCCTCCTGCTGCCCGGCCAGTTCTTCAAGATCGCGGAGGACATCGGGTTGCTGGGCGATATCGACGCCTGGGTCCTGAAAGCGGCGGGCAATCAGATCAAGACATGGATCGACCAGGGGATAAAGCCCCTCTCCGTAACGGTGAACCTGTCGGCCGGACAATTTCAAAGTCCGGACCTGGTCAAATCGGTTACCCGGATCCTCGAGGAAACCGCTCTTCCGCCGGAATGCCTGGACATAGAAATAACCGAAACAGCGGCCATGGGCAACATCGAAAACACCATCAAACGTCTGCGCGAATTGAGTTCCCTGGGAATTCATATCTCCATCGACGATTTCGGGACCGGGTACTCTTCCCTCAGCTACCTGAAAAAGCTCCCCATCAACCGGCTCAAGATCGACAAATCCTTCATCCGGGACATTGCGACGGACCCGGACGACCGGACGATCATCACCGCCGTCACCTCCATGGCCCACCACATGGGGATCAGGACGGTCGCCGAGGGCGTGGAAACGGAAGAGCAGCTCTCTTTCCTGCGCGATTCAGGCTGCGATGAAGCCCAGGGATTCCTGTTCAGCAGACCCCTGCCGGCGGACCGGTTCCGGGAACTGCTGATGCGCTGATATGCCGGTTCAATAAAAAGTTTATCCGCAGATACGCAATGCCGCATTCCGCACTGCCACTCCGCATTCCACTCTCCACACTCCGCACATTCCCTATTGCCATTCGGCGTCATGGGTTTTAGTATGCAGCAAGGAGATGGAACGGGTGGCTCTTCACCGCCTCATACTTTTTTCTCTGATCCTTGCGATCATCACGGCGCTCTCGCTTGTAATGCCCTCAGACCGGCAATGGATCAATCTGCCGCTTCATTCGACCATGGAAGCCGTGGAAGCGCTCGCGGTGTTTCTTATGGCCCTGTTCCTTCTGCAAGGCAGGGAGGATCCCGAACATAAACTTACCCTGCCCGGCCTCGGGTTCCTGGTGATGGGGATCCTCAACATCGCCCATGCCGCTTCCCTGCCGGGAGGGCAGTTTATCCACCTGAGAGCCCTTGCGAACCTGGCCGGCGGAGCAGGCTTTGCACTTGTCTGGCTGCCTGCTGCGCGCCAGACCGGTCTTCGAAAAGCCGGCTCGGTCTGGTCCGTTGCGGCAGGCTCCGGCCTCTTTGTTCTTCTGGCCTTTCTCTTTCCTTATTCATTGCCTGCCATGGCGGTCCAGGGCGAGTTCCGCGCAGCAGCCGTCGCCATCAACGCTGTCGCGGGGCTTCTCTTCCTCGCCGGAACGTGGCGCTTCCTTGCCGACTTCCTCCGTTCGGGCGCCGTCGAGGACCTGTTGTTCGGTGTTGTCGGCGGCCTGTTCGGCCTGTCCGGGTTGACGTTCTGGCATTCCCTGCTCTGGTCCGAGGCCTGGTGGTCCTGGCACGGGCTACGCCTGGCGGCCTCGTTACTGGTGCTGGGGCTGCTCCTTCGCCGCCATCTCCAGACCGTCGGCGCTCTGAAAGAGCTCCTTCACGAGCGAAGCAGGTCGGAGGACGCCCTGCGGCGGTCCTACAAGCTCACCAAGACGATCATCGACAGCATGAACGACGCAATCTCCCTCGTCGATGTGAAGGATTTCACGATCATCGGCGTGAACAGCGTCTTTCTGAAGGAATACGGCTTTTCCGCCGAATCGGAGGTAGTGGGAAAGCACTGTTACGAGATAACCCATAAGCGGTCCGAGGTATGCACTGCTCCGGACGACATATGCCCGCTGGGAGAGACGGTGCGGACGGGAGACCACTTTGCGGCGGATCATGTCCATTTCGGCACAAAGGGACCGAAATATGTGGAGGTTTCGACCTCTCCCATAACGGATGAGAACGGAACCGTCGTGCAGGTCGTCCACGTTGCAAGAGACATCACGGACCGGAAGCGGGCGGAACAGGAGCGGGAGCGGCTGCTTGCCGACATCGCACGTTCGAACAAGGAACTGGAGCAGTTCGCCTATGTGGCTTCTCACGACCTGCAGGAACCGCTGCGGATGGTGTCGGGCTTTATCGGGCTTCTCGAAAAAAGATATAAAGGCCGCCTCGACGAAAAAGCGGACCGGTACATCCGCTTCGCGGTGGATGGTGCGCTGCGGATGCAGAAACTGATAGAGGGTCTTCTCGGGTACTCCCGGGTGACGACCCGCGCCGGCGAATTGAAGAACGTCGCCGTCAATAGCGTTTTCGATGAAGCCGTGCTGAACCTGTCGGCAATGGTCAGGGACAGCAATGCCGTCGTCGCCCGGGACGAACTCCCCACGGTCGTCGGTGTGGAAACGCAGCTGCTGCAGCTGCTCCAGAACCTGCTGGCGAACGCCATCAAGTTCAAAAGGCCCGGCGTCCGGCCCGAGATCCGCGTGTCCTCCGTAAGAACCGGGCAAGGATGGACCTTCTCAGTCCGGGACAACGGAATTGGAATTGCAAAGGAGCACTTCGAGCGGATCTTCCAGATCTTTCAGCGCCTCCATTCCAGCGATGAGTATCCGGGAGCGGGAATAGGCCTGGCAGTATGCAAGAAGATCGTTGAACGCCATGGAGGAAACATCTGGGCCGAATCGGTTCCCGGCGAAGGAACCACGTTCTTCTTCACGATCGCGGCAAAACAGGCTCAGGCAGCCTCGGACAGGGCCGCGTAACAATAACCGTCCCCAGGATAGCAACTACAGGAACACACGGAGCTTTGTGCTGTCATTCCCGAGCGGTTTTATCGGGAATCTGGTGGTTAAAGACCCCGCACGAACGCTGCTCTACTGACCGGTAACAAGTCAAAACTTCCCGGCTTATTTTCTCAATTATTCTCTCGCTGCCTGTTCTTAATTTTCCTGCGAAAGAACCTTCTCTTATCTAACCGGGGAAAAATGCGGACGCAGACGATCGGCGCCTACCGATGAGGGTGAACTGCAGGAGAGTGGACTAACGGGGACGGGTTTATGACGCCTGAAGAGAAGGAAGGACAGGTATGGACGTCTTATCCGAAGCTACTCGAAGCCGTGACCATTTCTGTTCAGTTGTTCGAGGGCAATGCGGCCCTTGACCAGAGCTTCCAGATCTCCGGCCGTGAGGCTGCGTTCGTCGTGCAGGACGTAACCCTGAATGCGGAGCCTCTCGAGCCAGACCGATACGGTCACTTCCCGCCAGTCGGGGCCGACCATATGCTTCATGGCCCTGTGGATCTGATCGCCGGTGAGCCCCCGGTCCATAAGCTTGAACACCATCTGTACAATACTGGAATCGCGAAGCACTGCCACCTTATCCTCCTAGTGCACTGTAAAAGTAGTTTATGATACAAGCTCAAAACGGCAAAGAATATTTACCGCGAAGTCGCGAGGAACGCGAGGAAAACATAATTCCCCTGCTATGTCCTGCCTTCCTGGCGCCCTTTGCACCCTCGCGGTTCAATCTGTTTGATTCTGGCTTGACCGCCGTAAACCACACCGGAATGACTGCGTGGAACTATTAGCGATTATGTTTACGCTGTACTAGGCGTATCATCGTTCAAATGCGCCGAGCCTGATCGATCAGCGAAGGTTCAGCTATCCGACCAACAGCCGGCAACTGACCGGACTGTATTAAATACTATTCTTTTAATAATAGCAAGTCTTTCGATGGGGTATTTTCAGGGTATTGACAAAAAAGTCATGTATCAATGAGACATCTTAAAAAAATAAAAGTAAAATTCAACTTTGCGTAATTGACTGCACCAGATTGCGCAATGGTCGCTTCATTTTGCACCACGCGGATTTTCTGCCCGATAATTGACAGAGGCGGATAAGCGCAATAGACTTTAAATACAGGGCTTGTGTAGAATCGTTGTTGGTGTTGCGAGTCTTGCATCCGGTCCTGACGAGTGCGAAGGCACGAGGCAAGTTCGGATAATGCGGGGCACAAACAAAGAAAAGCTTTTAAACCAGCACTCCGCATTCCGCACTCCCGTGGCCTCTGTGGTTAAAATCGTCTCGCGTTGAAAGGAGCTGCAATATGAAAAAAGCGATCGCAATGCTTTTGCTTCTCATCCCCCTTGCGATGCCCGGCTGCGCCACAAGGACCGGGAGCGCGGTCGGCGGAGCCATCGGCGGCGCAGCAGCCGGAGGCGGCTCTTATGAATACCGGATCCGCCAGGAGCTTCAGCGCCTCGAGGATGACTACAAAGCGGGCAGGATGGACCAGAAGGAATACGAGATCAGGAAAGACGAGATCCAGAGGCTGCAGTTGATCAAGTGATGGATGAGCCGGCAAGACTGAGAAAAAAACGGGATCAGCGGCAGCGCCGGCCCCTGCAGATCCCCGTCCCGGCCAGGCGCTCCAGCAGGCCGAGCAGCGAGCCGCACTTCCTGCATCTGCCTTTCCGCACATCGAACTCCCTGCCCGGGCCGTCCTGAAGGAATCCGCGTTCAAGCACCCAGAGATGCAGTTCTCCGTCCCATCCTCCGGCGGCGATCCGCTTCCCGTCAGGACTGAAGGCGATGCTGTCCACGGGACTGCCGTACCGAATGCCCCTCGCGCAGCTGCCGTTGCCGGCATGCCAGACCCGTACGGTATGGTCGTCGGCGGCCGTTGCAATCGACCGTCCGTCAGGACTGAAAGCGATCGATGTTATCGCACCTTCATGACCTTTACCGTCAAAATCGGGAGCCGGCCTTTCCCGGCCCGCATCCCAGAGCACCAGGTCCTGATCGCACCCTCCCGATGCGAGCTGATTTCCATCCGTACCGAATGCGACAGCCCTGACCGCCCTCAGGTGGCCTTCTTTCAAGACAAGCACCGTTCTTCCGGAACAGGAATCCCAGATGCGGACCGTAGCGTCACGACCTGCAGTGGCAAGGCGCCGGCCATCCGGGCTGAAAGCAAGACCGTGGACCGCCTGGCTGTGTCCTTTCCCAAAAAAGTTCGAGACGATCCAGCCGGTCTTCGCATGCAAAAGAGTGAGCGCTCCATCCCACCCGCCTGCTGCCAGGAACCTTCCGTCAGGGCTGAACGCAATGCAGTCAATGGAACCCTTCAGGAACGGAGGCCGGAACCCCGGTGCCTCATGCCCGCTTCGGACCTCCCAAAGCCTGACCGCGTCATCATGCCCGCCCGAGGCGATGAAGTTTCCGTCAGGACTGAAGGCGACGCAGCCCACCAGGTGGTCGTGTCCCCTGCCTTTGAACGCGGGCAGCGGTCTTCCCGTATACCCATGCCGCAACTTTACCCGGCCGTCCCGCCCGCCGGTTGCGATGAATCGTCCATCAGGACTGAAGGAAACGCTCGTCATAGGATCACCTCGTCCGGGCTGTGTAAAGGACATCTTTTCCGAGTATAACGCAGAGGGTCTTGACGATGAGATGCAGCGAAAAAGACACGGACGAAAGAAGTACCGGAAGGGCTGCGCTGCCGGTCCGTACCTGTTTTTACCGCTCTGTCCCTAAAGCTGTTACACTCAAAGAGAAGGACTTCCGGTGCAGATCACCTGCCTTTCGCCTGACAACCATGCGCGCAAAAAACTCTCTCATCATTGCGGGCTGCCCCATTCTCGTACTTTTGTTTTTGGCCGTCCCCTTCCCGGCTCCTGCTGCGGAACGCGTTCAGGTGCTGATCCAGGGACTCGAGGGGCCGTTGCTCGAGAATGTTCAGAAGGCCCTGGTCCTGCCCTACGGCCTGACCACCGGCGAAGAAGTGAACACCTTCTGGCTCGAGCGGTTCAGGAAAGAGGCGCCCGATAAGGTGCGGCGCGCTCTGGAACCCTACGGCTATTACCGGGCCGTGATCCGGACCTCACTTGATAAGACCGGCGAGAACGCCTACCGGCTCGTGGCGGCCGTGGATCCGGGG
>MHEA01000142.1:0-1567 GCA_001805085.1 Nitrospirae bacterium GWC2_57_9 | reverse complement strand
TCAGGATCGAAGCGATCGATCTCGATCTCCGGGGACCGGGCGGCGGGGAGCAGGCACTCAGGAAGTTTCTGCAGGACTTCCCCCTCCGCCGGGGCGAAGTTCTGCTGCAGCAAAAGTATGAAGAGGGAAAGGCCGCTCTCCAGAACAGGGCAACCGAGTTGGGGTATCTCGATGCCGACTTCCCGGTGCATGCCGTGGCCGTTGATCCCGACAGATCGACAGCCCGGATCGAACTGGTCCTGGACACGGGAATGCAGTATCGCTTCGATTCCGTCAGGTTCGAGGGCGCGACGCGCTATCCCGACAAGTTCCTGAACCGCTTCCTCGCGTTCAAGCCCGGAGAGATCTTCTCCTATGCAAAGCTCGGCGAGACCCAGCTCAACCTGATCAATTCGGAGCGGTTCCGGGAAGTGCTGCCCGTTCCGCTCAAGGCCGAGACGCGGGAACACCGTGTGCCCGTCGAGATCCGTCTTGACGAGGCCCCGACGAAACGGCTCCGGCCCGGCCTCGGCTACGCCACCGACCTCGGTCCGCGCTTCTCCCTGGAGTACCGCGATCTGAACGTATATGAACGGGGGCATGAATTCCGGAGCGAACTCAACCTGTCTCAGCGGCTCCAGAGCCTGGGAGCCGGTTATACCCTTCCCGGCGAGGACATCGACACCCTGACCGGACTGCAGGTGAACCTGAGGCGCGAAGACGTGGCGACCTACACGACGAGCAACGCCTCTGCCGAAGTGAACCGCTCCGCGAGCTTCGGGCGCGGCAGGCTCGGCACGGTCTACCTGAGGCTGGAGCGGGAGAGATCCACCGTGGGGTCGGTTCCGCTCGACTCCCGGCTCGTGCTGCCCGGGATCAGGGTCTCTGAACAGCGCTCGGACAGCCTGGTCCGGCCCACCAGGGGCCATCACTACAGCCTGGACCTGCGCGGCACCCACCAGGCCATCGGATCGAACAACCGCTTTCTCCAGGCAATTGCCGACGGCAGCGTCCTGGTCCCCCTGCCCTGGCGGCTTTCCCTGTACACGCGCGCCCGGGCCGGCGCCACCTTTCAGAACGCGCCGGTCTCTACGCTTCCCGTTTCCTACCGGTTCTTTGCCGGCGGCGACCGCAGCGTCCGGGGATACTCCTATCAGTCGCTCGGGCCCGCGAACGACCAGGGACAGGTCGTGGGCGGGAGGAACGTCCTGGTCGGCAGCCTGGAGTTGAACCGGGCACTGTTCGCCAACTGGGGCGTTGCGGCTTTCTACGACGCCGGCAATGCCTTCAACAACTTTACGGACATCCGGCTGTTCCAGGGGGCCGGGGTCGGGCTCCGCTACTTTACGATCGTGGGCGCGCTGCGCTTCGATGTCGCCCGGCAGCTCAGCGTGGATAATCCTTCCTACCGGTTTCATCTCACCGTGGGGTTCGCACTGTGAAAAGGTTCCTTCGCGTTCTCATCATGGCAGGCGCCGCCGTCCTGGTCGTCCTCGCAGCCGCTCTCTGGTGGCTGCTCGGAACGAACAGCGGCGCGCGGTGGACCCTGGAACAGGCATCGCGGCTCGAGTCCCTTTCGATCAGGATG
>MHEA01000141.1:17566-26053 GCA_001805085.1 Nitrospirae bacterium GWC2_57_9 | reverse complement strand
GGATCGCTCTTTCTGTGAGTGCTTCGCTCTGCCGATCGTTTCAATGATCGCGCAATGTTCCGCGGGTCTCGTTTTGAAAAGACGCCGGCCTCCAGATCGAGCGCATGACTCTCCTCGGTGACCTGCCGAGACCAGCGATTTTGTTGAGTTGTTCGTGATGCAGCCATAATGCACCTCCGGAAAGAGGCTCATGCCAACTAAGCCGTTCCCCCTGTTCGTTCATCGCTAAAAAAGCGGCATCGCCATGGTTCCCCACTTATGCCGGTGCTTCAAGTCTTGTATTGAAACGATTTCTCTGCTTTGTGCATTCAGATCAACGTGGAATACAGGATATCTCCTCGCGCCGATCCGGAAGACGTCCCTGCCGTTCAGAAGCCGTCCGTCCGCGTCCTTCACTGAAACGAAGATTATCCGCTTGAGCGGGTGGGGTTCAGCGTAGATCCCCATTTGCATTTTTGTGTAAGTGCTGAATATTTTAAAGAATCTTTTTATCGTGGTCCCTCCCGCAGGTCTCTCGAAATCGGGAGGATAAAATCTTTCCAGGTCCGTTACGAGTGCCATCAGAAAAAAATCAGAAGGCATGACATAGGCAAGGGTCACGTCTCCCGAGGCGGTTCTTTTCGCGATCTCCTGGTTTGCCGTTATGGAGCGCATCAGTTCCGGAACAGAAAAGTCGGTCTCCGGTAAAACAGAGATCGTAGACAGACCGTTTACGGGATTTATGTTGATTGCGCCGGCGGAATAACTGCGAAGGAGCATGCCAGTGCCGACTGATGCGAAGAGTACAACGCAGTAGAGCAGAACGAGAGCTAATCCTTTCGGTCGGATCGGACCGAAGACACGGTTGAAGAGTCTTCCCCCAATGTTGCCGGGAAGAAACATGGGCACCCGCTTCTTATACTCGTCGTAGGTCTCGGGCTGACTGTTCGTCATCCTGAGCTCCTCGTTTTTAGCCAGAAGATAGTAGACGAAAAGCATGGTGATGAACGTGATCAGTATAAAGAATCTCGGCCAGTAAAGCAGCAGACCGAATCCAGCGATTCCCAGGCCGAGATACTGCGGATGTCTCACCCGCTCATAAATTCCTCGGGTGAGCACGCCTTGCTTCCTGAATTTGCTGTAGTAGAGAGGTATGGCAGCGTACAAGAAAAGGAACATGCCCGAAAAAAAGGTGGCTAGCTGGAGCGCGCCAAGGATTTTTAAGAAAAGGTTGTCCACGAAGACGAAATGGGGAAGAAAAAATTCTGCCAGCCACCTCGTTGAGGCCGCTGAATCGACCAGCACGAGAAAAGGTCCGTAGACGGAATAAAAGTAGGCCGCGAAGGGACTTATCATGATGAGAATTTCAAGCCCTATGAGCAGGTAGACCAGGGTGCCGGCCAAAAAGAGTTTTTTTACTTTGTCTCTCAATCGCGACCTCTACTATTATTATAATCCGATCCGAAATGCCTGCTCAAAGCAGGGTGTGATTTTTTAAATTAAAGAGGGCATCAGGAAGCATGAGGACATCGGCCGGAGTTTCTTGACGAGGGTGCGCAGTTCAGGGATGAGCAGAGCAGTACGATCGGACCAGGCTCCAGATACCGGCGGACCTGGCTGATGCATGTCAAGTCCACCAGCTTTTCTGACAGAGCTAAGGATCATCTTACGGTCAGGACTGCTGTCTGACATACTTTCGTTTTTTCGAATTGGCAACCTTCAATTAGCAGCGGTTTCTGTTTCAATTCAAGAGATCTGTTGAGTGGAGGTGAAATAGAAAAGACCGCCTCCGGCATGAAGACAGCCGGGGGCGGTTTGTTATGGATGCGTACGGACGGTTCTACTCATCACCGCCGAATCGCTGCATACGTTCATGGCGGGGTCCCATCATCGGCCCGAGCTTCTGGGCGAGGGTGCGCTGTTCAGGAGTGAGCAGGGCATGGATCTCGCTTTTGGCTCGCGCATGGGAGACCATCATCTCGGTCTTTATCTGGGCCTGTTTCGTTGCAATGGCCCTGACCGCTGCCTCGTCAAACTTCTCGGACAGAGTGGTTTGCATCATCTTCTCCCGGTTCTCAGCAAGCTGCTGCCGAAGCGGCGCGGTCTTCTCCTGCTCTGCCTTTAGAATAGCGCTGACCTTTTCTTTCTGTGTATCCGTCAGATCGAGCACTTCAGCCATCCGCTCCATTCGCATGCCAGGCCCACCTCCTTTTCCGTGGAACCCGGGGCCTCCCGCTGCTGCGGCTAAATACGCACTGCCGACCAGCATCACTACCACAACAAGACTCATCATGATCCTTCTTTTCATTGTTTCTCTCCTTTCGTTAATGTCCGGCATTCCGGACTGCGTTTTCATGATTACACAATAACCGACGAATATGGCTCAATTATGGAAGAATTAAGGAAATTCGTTTTGCAGGTATTTTTTTATTGACGATACGTTACAGAGACACTAATCTTAGATTAGGGAATCAAAATTAAAAAAAACATTAAAGAATATTTTCGCGCAAAGACGCCAAGCCGCTAAGAAAAACTAAATACTGGTTTGGGTTTAAAACAGTACTTAAATATTTGCTTTGCGGCTTTGCGAGAGATGCTTTTTACGCTATATTAGACTGAGGGTTTTGAATGAAGATCGGAATCACCTATCGGCTGTTTCTCTCAATTCTGGGCGCTACCTGTGTTGCCATTCTCGCCATGTTCCTGATCATGGGGTGGAGCATCAACCGGGGGTTCTACCAGTATCTCGGCACCATGGACCAGGGCATGCTGCAGCAGATGGCCGGAAGCCTGGAACAGGCCTACGGTGAATACGGAAATTGGGACTTTTTGAGAAACAACCCCGGACCGTGGATACGACGGCTGCTGAATGCGCGTTCTGATCAGGTGATGTCGGAGAGGTTCGGAAAATTTGATGACAGCGGGAAGATGCCGCCTCCTCGCATGGGGAGAGGCATGCACACACGGGGATCGCCCCTCATCGTTCTGGATGCGGCGAGGAAACCGATCATAGGTTCCTATTCTAAAGACGATGAGGTGAACTTCCGTCCCCTTGTTCACCAAGGCAAGACCGTGGGGTATGCCGGACTGTTGCCGCCCCGCCACTTTCTGCACCCGATGCAGGTCCGGTTTCTCGGTCGGCAGAGGCTCGCCCTGGCCTTTGCCGCGGGAGGAATGGTGCTGGTGGTAGTGCTTATGTCTTTTCCCCTGGCCCGGCGGCTGGTCCGGCCGATCAAAGCGATGGCGGCCGCGACCCATGACATTGCTTCCGGCAAATATGCCACCCGCATTCCCGCTGATTCATCGGACGAATTGGGGCAGCTTGCCCGCGACTTCAACGCCATGGCCCTGACACTTGAAAAGAATGAGAAGGAGCGGCGTCAGTGGGTTGCCGACATTTCTCATGAACTGCGGACACCCCTTGCTGTCCTTCGGGGAGAGATCGAGGCGCTCCTGGATGGGATCCGTATCATTACCCCGGATACGATCCGCTCTCTCCATGCGGAGACGCTGCGCCTGAACCGCCTCGTGGAAGACCTCTACCAGCTTTCCCTGTACGATATCGGCGCATTGACCTTTCGGAAGGAAAATCTTGATCTGGTCTTGGTGCTGCGGGATTCCATGGAATCTTATCGCGCCGAGTTTGTACGAAAGGGCATCGCTTTAACTGCAGCTATTTCTGAAAATGCCGAGGTTATGGTTTTTGCCGACCGGGCGCGATTGGATCAGCTTTTCGCGAACCTGTTCGAGAATTCCCTGAGATACACTGATGCGGGAGGAAGGCTCGACATCGGTCTGGCACTGACCGGGGAGCAAGCCATCATTGAGTTCCAGGATTCGGCACCGGGAGTGCCGGAGAAAGAACTGGAACGAATGTTCGAACGCCTCTACCGGGTTGAAGGCTCCCGAAGTCGGACGACAGGCGGGGCAGGGCTCGGCCTTGCGATATGTAAAAATATCGTCGAGGCCCATGAGGGCACTATCTCCGGGCATTCCTCTTCGCTGGGCGGATTGCTGATCAGGATTAGTCTGCCGGTCAGCAGGAGGAGCGCGTGAGCGGGAAGGTTCTTATTGTCGAGGACGAGCCGAAACTGGCAAAGGTCCTCGCCGATTACCTGAAGGCGTCAGGCTTTGAGCCAGTTCTGCTGGCAAATGGCTCAGAGGTCGTGCCCTGGGTCCGGGAGCACAGGCCGGATATCATCCTCCTGGATCTGATGCTGCCGGGACGCGACGGAATGGACATCTGCAAGGACATCCGGACCTTCTCCCGCATCCCTATCATTATAGTGACGGCCAAGGTCGAGGAGATAGATCGTTTGCTCGGACTTGAACTGGGGGCCGACGACTATATCTGCAAACCCTTCAGCCCGCGTGAAGTAGTTGCGCGGGTCAAGGCCGTCTTGCGACGAACGCGCGACGGCCAGACCATGCAGGCCCGGGGCCTTGTTCTCGACGAAAACCGATACAAAGCGACGCTGAACAACCGCGATCTGGAGCTCACCGCAGTGGAGTTCCAGCTGCTGCACTTCCTGGCCGGCAACCCGGGTCGCATCTACGGGCGCCAGCAACTCATGGACAAGATTTACCGGGATGAACGCACTGTCAGCGACCGCACGATTGACAGTCATATCAAAAAATTGCGAAGGAAGATCGAAGCTATCGATTCGGAAGCGATGCTCATCCATTCTGTTTACGGCGTCGGATACAAATTCGAACCCGAACAATAGTGATTGGCGCCCCTGGCTTGACCGGCAGCGGGCGCCTTATGCCTGCCTATTTGGAAATCTTTAAAGATACTTTGCTTCGTCACATCTTGAAATTTGAGTCAAATTACAAAACAATAAAAAACCAGTTATCACAGGTCGCCGCGAAGCCACAGAGAAAAAATATACCCTTAGTTTACTTCGTGCCTGGCTTCGTGTGAGATCGCCTTTGCCTTTTGGCTTTTGATTCAGGTCTGAGGTTCACCTCGTTAAAGGTACTTTACTTCGTCACATCTTGAAATTTGAGTCAAGTTCCGAAAGCAAAGGCAAAACCAATTTTCGCGCAAAGCCGCAAAGGCGCGAAGAAAGGCGTAAAGCAGGATTCCGGTTTTGCTTTCCTTTGCGCCTTGGCGTCTCTCGTGCCCAGCGTTTATGAGTGCCATGCACGAATGCAGGGTATGGCGCGAGATCGCCTTTGCCTTTTGGCTTTTGATTCAGGTCTGAGGTTCACCTCGTTAACTGTTTCGATTAACAAGAACGCGTGACTTTGCAGGTGAAGTTGACGATACATCTCACAGAAAAAGAAGTTATCTCCGGAATCGCGGGCGGGGGGCACAGATTAAAAAAAACCGCAGCAGGGCTGCGGGTGGTCATTGGCTTCAAATCAGAGGGCCGCTTCGCGCTACTTCCCGGTCAGCCCCCTCTTGAACGCGTCCAGCCACATGATGTGGCTCTTTTCCTCGTTGATGACCTCGTCCACGACCTCTTTTTCCTTCACGATCGAACGGAGCTCCCAGAAATAGAGCAGCGTCTCCTTTTCGAAGCCCAGGGCGAACCGGACCGCGTCCTGCACCGTCTTCAGATGGTCCATGGCGGGCAGGGACTTGCTGCCGCCGAGAAAGAACTCCGATTCGACGAAGGCCCGCATGTAGTTCGTCACCTCTTCCCACTGCACCGGCTCAGTGCCCTTTTTCGCGACCACGCTCTTGAGACCGCTGAAGGTCTTTTCATGCACCTTTTCCTTCGACGCCAGGGTCGTAAAGAGCTTTACCAGCCCTGCATCGTTTTTGAACCTGTCGGCCATGCCCGTGTAGAACTGGTACCCGAGCTTTTCCGTCTGGACCGCCATCTCGAGGACTTCGTCGATCGAATATTTGTTCATGCCGTCTCCCTCTGCAATAAAATTAAGTTCTGTCCCGGGCCAAAACCGCCGGGTGGGTAAGAAAACTATAGCGTAGACAAAGCGGAAGTGTCAACCTGATATTTTTACCGATCGCCGAAGCAATCCCAGGCTTCGGGAAAAGGCCGGGGCGGGATTTCCCGCATTTTTTCGTGCCTTTCCCGGGGATGGTCCCGGCCGCGATTTTACAGAAAATGCTATTTTATGCTATTATATTTGCGTTGACCTTTCCGGGGCCGGAATGAGAGAATAAAACAAATGCGACTCACCCTCAGTCTCAAATATATCCTGACCATCTCCCTGGTCCTCCTCATAGGCACCGGCTTCACCTTCTGGATCATCTTGAAAAAACACGAGCAGATGGTGATAACGCAGCTCGAGATGCAGGCACGGGCCCTGTTCAAGCAGGTCGTCATTACCCGGCGGTGGGTCGCGGACCATGGGGGCGTGTTCGTGGAAAAGCTGCCCTGGGTCAAGCCCAACCCCTACCTGCCCAACGCAACCATGACCGACGTCACGGGAAGGCACTATGTGAAGGAAAATCCGGCCATGGTGACCAAGCAGCTCTCGCAGTACGCGGAGCGGGAGCAGCTCTTTCTGTTCCATATAACCAGCCTGAAGCTGATGAACCCCGAGAACGCGCCGGACGCGTTCGAGACAGCCGCCCTGAAGGAGTTCGAGAAGAAGATCCAGACCGAGGCCACGACGATGGAGAAAATGAGCGGCTCCTATTATTACCGCTACATCGCCCCGCTTTACGTGGAGCAGGCCTGCCTCGCCTGCCACCGGCACCAGGGGTACCAGGCCGGAGATGTCCGGGGGGCCATCAGCGTCTCGATTCCCATGGAGTACGCGCGCACCATGATGGCGACCGAACGTTACTACATGATCGCCGGCATGGGCCTCATCGGCTTGTTCATCGCCGCCGCGCTGTTCCTGGTCACGCGCCGGATGGTCATCAGCCCCATCGGGAAGATCAAGGCGCAGATGACCCGGTTCTCGAAGGAGGGGACGCTCGAGCCCGGGGTCGTGGCCACCGGCGACGAGGTCGAGGACCTGAGCAGGGCGTTCCACGAGATGGCCTCGTCCATCCAGGAATACCATTCCTGCCTCCAGGGCAAAATCGACGTGGCCACGAGAGAGCTGACCGAGAAGAACGACGCCCTGATGCGCTCCTACCGGTCGAAAGCAGACTTCATCGCCAAGACCTCCCATGAGCTGAGGACCCCGCTCACCGCGATCAAGGGCGCCATGGACTACCTCTCGGTCAGGCTGTCCCTGCGCGACACCGAAGAGGACCGGGACCTGTCGATCTTCTTCGAGATGATCAAGAAGAACGCCGACCGCATGGTCCGGCTGCTGAACAATATTCTCGACTACGAACGGATCGAGCTGGGCACCTTCGAGATGCACTTCCGGCAGGTAAACCTCAAGGACGTGTTCCAGGAGGTCATCGCCGGGTTGACGCCGCTGGCGGCCGAGAAACAGGTTGCCATCAAAATGAAGGCCATGGACGTCGAGGCGTCCGTGGACGAGGACCGCATGAAGCAGGTGCTGATCAACCTGCTGTCGAACGCGCTCAACTTCAGCCCGGCCTTGTCGAAGATCACGGTTTTCCTGGAATGCCGCAACGATAAAGTTCAGATCGCCGTGGAGGACCAGGGGTCCGGCGTTTCCGAAGGGGACCGCGAAATGATCTTCAAGCAGTTCTACACCAAGGACGTGAAGGAAGGCACCGGCCTCGGCCTCGCCATCTGCAAAGGCATCGTCGAAGCCCACGGGGGCGAGATCGGCTTCCAGATGGCCGAGAGCGGGGGCAGCAGGTTCTGGTTATCGATCCCCCGAAATCAGCATAAGGAGCAAATGCTTGAAACAAAGACTGCTTGTCGTTGACGACGACCCCGACATTCTGCGCGTACTGAAGGCCAACCTGGAACTGTACGGCTACGAAGTGCTGCTGGCGCCTGCCTGGGCTGCGGCAGCGGAGATCCTGGGCAGGGAACTGCCGGACCTGGTCATCCTCGATATCACGCTGCCCGACGGCAACGGGGTCGACATCTGCAGGGAGTTGAAGGGCCGGTATCCGAAGACGCCGGTCATTCTGCTGACCGCGAAGGACCGCGTCTCGGACAAGGTGATGGGCCTGGAGAGCGGGGCAGAGGACTACATCGTGAAGCCCTTCGAGACGCTCGAACTGATGGCGCGGATAAAGGTCTGCCTCAGGAGGTACCGGCCGTCGGACGAGAAGGCCGAGGTGGGGGACCTGTGCATCGATTTCAAGAAGCGCTGCGTGCACCGCTCCGGCAAGCAGGTGGAGCTGACCCCCAGGGAATACGACCTGCTCTGCCTCTTCGTGACGAACCGGGGCGAGCCTCTGAGCAGGGAGTTCATCCGGAAGACGATCTGGAAAGGCTCGCAGATCTATTCCTGGAGCAGGGTCATCGACGTCCATATACAGCACCTGAGGCAGAAGATCGAGAAGAAGCCCCTCGAACCGGAGTATATCCTGACCGTGCCGGGCGTGGGGTACAAGCTCATGCAGTAGGATTGAGACCTCTTGCCGCCTTGTAGTTCCCGTCTCCCTATTGCCCGCTCTTCACTTCCAAAGCCGCGTTTGCACCACAG
>MHEA01000141.1:9613-17544 GCA_001805085.1 Nitrospirae bacterium GWC2_57_9 | reverse complement strand
GAACCAACATCTTGAATTTTGAGTCAAGTTTTTGAGCAAAAATCAAAACCATTGACCGCGAAAACGCGAAGGACGCGAGAAAAGATTAAAACAAAACCGCTTCTGGTTTTAATAAGGGAAAAGAGAATTTGACTTACGGTTCCCCTTCGCGTCCACCCGGCGCTCCCGCAACCGCCGAGTGCTAGGACCCTGAACGCCGCTCCAATTCGTGCGGCAGGGCTTCGCGCCTGGTTTGTTCCAAGATTTTGGTCTTTTCATCGGTCTGAGGCGCCTCGTTAAGCTTTCTTTCTGGACTGTTCTGTGTTATTCTCCTTTACAGGACAAGCTGCATTTGAAAACAGGTGAGGGCCTATCGTGAAAAAGGACAACCAAGAGCCATCTGATCCGGAGGCCCCGGAAAAGGACCCAGGCTACCGGAACGTCCTGAGCTGGATATTCCTCATCGCCGTACTGGTAGGGGCATGGTTCCTGCTTGATCGGCTGATAAACGGCAAATGAGAAACAAAACGGAGGTAGTTCATTGACGGATAAAACCGCAGCAAAACCCTGTCCCGAGTGCAGCGCCAAAGGTTCCATTACCTGTCCTGTCTGCCGGGGCCAGGGAAGGCAGTATGGCACCAATGCTTCGCAGCGTCCTTGCCCGAGTTGCCACGGCAAGGGGAAAAGCGTCTGTCCTCTGTGCCGGGGGACAAAAAAAGTAACGGCTTGAGACCCTTGTCGCCCTGCAGCTGCTTCGCCGGGTCTCCGCCTCGGATTTCAACGGGAGCAGTTCCGAGAGCTATTCTCCGCACAAAGGAGGAATAAGCAATGGACCAGATGGTTCTGTTCGGAAGGATTCTCTACAGCGCGGTGTTCCTGGTCTCCGTCCCCGCCCATTTCACGGAGGGCACGATCCAGTATGGCGCGAGCCAGGGAGTCCCCATGGCCGGTTTTTTCGTACCGCTGGCGGGGATCGTCGCGCTGCTGGGCGGGCTGAGCATCCTGATCGGGTATAAGGCAAAGGAGGGCGCCTGGCTCATCGTTCTCTTCCTGGCGCCTGTTACCCTGATGGTCCATCACTTCTGGAATATCGCCGATCCTGCTGCGGCAGCGGTCCACCAGGTCCATTTCGTAAAGAACCTCTCCCTGCTGGGCGCAGCCTTGTTGATCTCCTATTTCGGATCAGGCCCCATGAGCCTGGAGGGCTGGGCTAAACGCAGATCACGGGAGCGGCACGGAACCAAGATGATCGACCTGACATCGAGGCGGCGGTAGGGATTCTCCTCGTCGCTTCTCCGTCGGCTTTTTCATAAGGGGTTCGACCAATGGACAAAATCACACTGCTCGCCGTCGTTTCGCTTATCGCTGCTGTAAGCATCCCTTCGCTGTCCATGAGCCAACACTCGCACTGGCAAGCGCCGGCAAAAGAGGCGTCCAGGGAAAATCCTGTTCCCGCGGACAAAGCCTCTCTGGCCCGGGGCAAAAAGCTCTACCGCGCTCACTGTGCTGCCTGTCATGGCGAGCAGGGAAGGGGCGACGGTCCCGCAGGCACAAATCTCGAACCCCGTCCCACGGATCTCTCGCACGTGGCCGGGCACCACAAGGACGGCGATCTGGCCTGGAAGATCGCTGCCGGCAGAGGCGCCATGCCCGGATGGAAAGGCGTGCTCAAGGAGGATCAGATCTGGGACGTAGTGAACTACCTCAAGAGTCTCTATTCCCCGGGCAGCCACGGAACGCATGGGGAACATCATTAAAGAATAAAGGAAATGGCAAGATGCAAACCCCGCCACTCGGGCCGCTTAAAAGTGCATATCCCCCCTCGATGATTTCAGGAGTTAGGTCCAGAGGCTTTTTGGTGCTTGCTGCCCATCTATGGGTGGATAGGCTGTGAAAGATTTGAACGATTCAAACTACTCGAACTACCGAACTACCTCAAACCATTTGAACCCGATAGTTTAGGAATTTGCCATGAAGAAACAAGTGGAGTATCTGCAGAAGCTGTTTTACGACATCTGGAACGATTTCGGAAGCGTCTATCTTATCGTAAAGTATTCGACCGGAACGAGCATCGGGAAACGCGGCTTTACAGAAGAAGAGAAGAAGCAAGGCCTCATCCTGGTCTTTAACAATAAGACCAATACCAGCCTGAACTGGGATGCTGACGGAAATCTCACGTGCGTCCTCGCCTTTGGCGCCCGCAAGGAAGAGCTGTCCATTCATCACGATGATCTGCTCGGCGTGTTTTCCCGTGAAGCAGGCGTGCAGTTTCTGAGAAGCGATATGAGCAGTGAACCGGCAGCATCGCCGCCCGAACCGGATGCGGGGCGTGTTGACGGCAAGCAGGTCGTTTCGATCAGCAACTTCAAGAAACGAAAGCCGTGAGCCGTCCGGGAGAAGGCGGACGGGCGGTAAAGGAGAATTAATCTCTTCGCTTTTTCAGCAATGGCCGCACTTCTCGTTCTTCCGACAGAGTTGTTCCTGTGCGCAAGGGCCGGATGTCTCCCTCTATTAAGAAGGGATCCCGCCAGGCCAAGCCCCTGATTTCGAGCGGCGGCGCGCGCTAGTCTCCGTAGACCAGCCGGATCGATCTTCCCTCCTCAAGCTGTTCCTCGTTCTTTGCTGCCTGCGCTCTGGCCAGGATCTCTCCGCGGCGCTGATCGGCCCTTTCCGCTTCGGCATTTTCCCGCTTGAGGCGATTCGACTGCCTGAGCGCTTCATAGTACCGCGCCTCGTCCATCCAGCTGCGGTAACGGCGCCGGGCCAGTCCGTTGCTTCCCGCCTCCTCATCTCTGATCAGCTTTTGCAGCACGGCGATGGCCGCATCAGGATCGTTCTCCCTGATAAAAGCCTTTGCGAGAAGATAGTCCAGGTCTTTGAGCTTCATCTCGAACTTGCGGGCATACACAGGATCATTCGCCACCCTTGCCTGGTCCAGGGATCCGGCAAGGCGGCTTTTTTCAAAGGCAATGCTCCTGCTGTCCGAGGGAGCGGCCGCGGGCCAATAAAGAAAGAGAGCCGTTGCTGCGGCGGCAGCAAGCAGCAGAAACACAACAGGGGCAAATCCTTTCATGGTTCCCTCCTGCAAGATGTTCAGTCCGAGATGAGCTGAAGGGCCATTTATTACTGAACATAGTTCAAGCAGTTTGAAATGGCAAGCTGGGCAAAGGGAAGGGTGCATCTTGCTGCAGCCAGGGCCTTTTCTCCGCTTGAAACCGGTTGCTTCACGGCAAGACTGCAACTTTACTTCTTCGGGAAATGGGCTTAGAGAACCAGCCTGAAAACATGCGAATGCTGCGAAAGCTCCACTTCCTGTTGTCTTCATCGCAAGTCACGTTCCCGCCGGGTCACCCTCCCACCTGTCTGATTGAGAGGCACCTCTCTGCTGATCGGCAGAAATGAGAATTGTGAGCAGGGTCACAAAAAAAACCAATAACAAATTTGGCGGCAACCGGTTAGAATGTGCCATCGCTTTTCCAGCGCAGAAGGCAAACAATAAGTACCTCTTTTTTTCTTCTTCAGATTTTTCTTCAAGGTAAAATCCTCCTTGTTTCTCATCGATGAACAACAAAATGAGGTAGAAGGCTCCACGGAACGCGAAGTGCGCTTGTTCGCGCCGGCGCTGATCCATGAACATGCTGAAGGGAGATATTTGTGCTTTTCTTTAAAAACGCCGCTGTCAGGTATGTCGTCCTGGCTGTTCTCAGCGTCACGCCGCTTTTAGCAGGGAACGTGCATGGGCATGAAGCAACGACAGTACAATTCCCGCCTGAAGTGGAAGGAGTCAAAAAAGGGGAATTCCCGTCAGGCGCATCCGGGTTCGCTGTTCAGCTCTTTCCGTCAACACCGCTCTATGCCCCCTACATCGCTGATCCCCATCGGGTCGGCTTCGGCCTGCAAGTGCTCAATTACACGAGCACCGAGATCCCTCATTCGGGAAATACCCGTTTTGACCTGAGAACGGGCGGTCAATTCGGCCTTTTGCGGATACATCCGCGAGGTGCTGAAGAGCTGGGATGGCAAATCAGCCTGGAGGGCGGCTTTAATTCCCAGTTCGATATTGACAACCAGCTCGACAATATCGGATGGGACGGCCGGTACGGTCTGGTGGTCACCACGGCACAGACTCCGAACCTATCATTGAAATTCGGCTACCTCCACGATTCGAGCCATGTAGGCGACGAATATGCCGAGCGGAACGGACGCCTGCGGATCGGATATACCCGCGAGGAACTTGCCGCGGGCGCCAGCTGGCTCGCGGACGGCGGGTGGCGCACCTATGCGGAGTACGGCCACGGCATAGTGCTCAGGAACGGGAACCTGCAGAAGCCGGGCCGGGCCCAGTTCGGGTTCGAGTGGCAGCAGCCAAAACCGGCTCAAGACCGCTATCGGGGCTGGTACGGAGCCGCTGATCTTTCGGCCATGGAGGAGCGGGATTGGAAGATCGACGTTTCGATCCAGTCGGGCTACCGGATCGATACCGTCGGCAAGACCTGGCGGCTCGGGGTGGATTGGTATACCGGCCGGCCGCCCATCGGGGAATTCTTCCAGCATACGGAGACGTATGTCGGCTTCGGCATCTGGATCGACATCTGACCGTTCATTGAGGTGCCTGAGGGGACCTGTTTGCCCGCCACACCGGTTGCTTGGTTGAAGGGATCTCTCCGGTCCTTTTTCTTCTGAAGTATAAGGACCGCCAAAAATATCGTTGACGCTCGGAGGAAATCCGGCTATCCTCAGCACACGGGACGCGCCTCCACCTGCATCGCGCACCATCGATCAAAAAAGGCGTCACCCCAAAATAAAAAGACCCGGCCGGTTAGAAGGCGGGAAACAGAAAGGGCTGGAGAATGGATCAAGGGCGCATCGTATTTACGCGATTCCACGGAGACGGCAAGGAGATGTTCAACGACCTTTATGCCATAGACCCGGACGGGAAGAATGAGACCCGGCTCACGAAGAACCCGGGGCCCAACGGTGAATATACCGATAACGCCGCGCCCCGGTATAACAGGGACAGGACCATGATCGCCTTCGTGAGCACAAAAAACAACCCCAGGAAATTGTACAACATCTTCCTCATGGACCTGGCAACCCTCAAGACAGCCCAGATCACGACGGGAGATATGAATATCACGAGCGTGGACTGGGCTCCCGACGACAGCCGGCTCGTCTTCGCCGGCAGGGATGACAGCGCGCTTCAGCAGATCCACGTCGTCAACATGGACGGAACGGGATTCACGAAACTTACGGAGGGACCGGCCGAGCACGCGAACCCGATGTGGTCGCCCCGGGGAGATCTTATCACCTTCACGGAGTTCTTCCCGGGCAGCCACTCGTCCCAGGTATGGGTCATGGACCCGCAGGGCAGGAACCGGGTGCAACTGACGACAGCCGAAACAGAACATTCCAATCCATCCTGGTCGCCGGACGGCTCATGGATCATTTTCCGCTGCGACGAGGGCACGCCTCATTTTCGCAGGATCAATGTGGATACTGGAGAGCTTGCCCTCTTCGAGCCCCCGGCACGGGGTGCGGACTCCTCTCCCGTCTGGTCCGGAACGGAGGTCGTCTTTTCGAGCAACTGCGACCGGGACGATGCGGAATCCATATTCAATCTTTACAAGATGTCCTCGACCGGCGAGCATCTGCAGCGGTTGACGACGAACGAGACATTTGAGTATTGCGGAGACTGGTAGGAAATTTCTGCGCAAACCTCCCATCCCGACCTTCACGTACAAGCGAACCGGAGCCGAGAACTCTCTGTCTGAGTTCCGCTTCCTCTCCGCAGGCCTTCCATGAAGCGCTCCCGATGTCTTTCCGGGGAAAGGATCGCGCAGTCGTCCCCGGAGGGGATCAAGCTGCTTTTTTCAATTTTTCTTCGGGGGCCAGGGCGGCAGCTTTCACTTTTTCCTGCGCTTCCTCGAGCGTGATCTTCTGTTCAGGAAGCACATGTGACGGCGTTGCCGCTTTCCTCTTCATCAGGCGCTGCCCGATCATTACCAGCAATGCTCCCGCCTCGAAGGCTATCACGCGTGCAGCCGAAGGATCCTTTTCGATGGACCGGAGAAGGCCCTTCTTTGCTTCCTGCGAACTCTTTCTGGCCGCGCGGTTGAGCTTCATTGCGGAATCCTTTGCCCTGCCTGCCAGCTCTTTTCCCCGCGCCTTGGCGTAATCAACTTTGCCCCTGATGATTTCCTTCACTTCCGCCTTGAAATGGGCGGCTGAAAATCTCTCCTGGATCTCGCCTATGGTCCTGCTCAGCTCCGTCCTGGTTTCCGCTATGTCCCGCTCGATGACCTCAGGAGGCGTCTCTTTCGTTATGGTCCTGTTTTGCGCCATTTTTTTCTCCTTCACGTATGCTGTTGCGGACGTTATGTTCCGGCCTTCACGATTGTTCGATATTGTTCCATCCATCGGCCCGGGATTAAAAGCCCGATGCCATTGCCACTGCCTCGGAATAACTGTTCAGGAAGTATATCTCCGGCCCCTTCACGACGCCTGCCTTTTCCATTCTCTCCCGAAGCTCAGGCGATGCTGAAAAAGCCCGTGCCCGCGCCAGATCCTTGGCCTGATACAGGATGGTCACTTCCGTCGTATCGTCAGTCCCCTGGAACAGGTATTTTTCGATCAGGCCAACTTCGATGCGCTTCATGAGCTGAGTATCGTAGATCTTTTTCCAGGTGAAAAAATCCCTGACCTTGAGCCGCATAAGCATATAGGTAGGCATATCCATCGGATTCCCCTCCTCCCGGTCAGTTGCGCCTGACCGGCTCTCATAAGATATCTAACCAAAATGTTCGAGCCCAGTCAATTAGACTTTAGTTCCTTACCGCCTTCGACACCCGCAATTCCCCGGTGTTACAATTAATTTAAGAAGAGTCAAGAACCGACGGAGGGTTGATCATGAGTTCGAATAGATTAAAAGACTACCTGAACAGCCGGCAGGTGAAGTATATAACCATTGCTCATTCTCCGGCGTACACTGCCCAGGAGATCGCTGCCTCGGCCCACATCAAAGGGCAGGAACTGGCCAAGACCGTCATGGTCAGGCTCGACGGGAAGATCGCCATGTGCGTGCTGCCCGCGTCCCATTCCGTAGATTTCGCGCGCCTCAGGGGCAATTGCGGCGCCCGCGACGCCGTGCTCGTTCCCGAGCAGGAATACCGGGACCTCTTTCCCGATTGCGCTCCCGGTGCGCAGCCTCCCTTCGGGAACCTCTACGGCGTCGACGTTCTGGTATCGAGCGCGCTGATCAGCGACCGGGAGATAGCCTTTAACGCATGCTCCTTTTCGGAACTGATACGGCTTTCCCTGGAGGACTACCTGAAGCTGGTGGAGCCCGCGGTAATCGATTTGTCGGTCCAGCCGGGAAAAAGGAGAAGGGCAGCATAAGGAGGATGAGCCCGGCGGAGCTACGGAGAGCTGAGATTTTTTGAGGCAGGCAGAATATCAGCAGATCGGTGCCACAAGGCACTAAAGGCAGGCAGTGTTCGCCGCAGACGAATCGTCACTCCTCGTAGTCCCTGGTAACCGGTTCAGATGAGCAAGCAGCCGAATATGCTATAATCAAATGACGGGAACGGTCCCTCGTCGCGAAAATATGAAGGAGGTGTACAAATGATACAGATCAAATGCGCAAGTCTCGGGTACGACTGCCCTTGGACGTATAAAGACACTTCGGAGTATGAGATTCTGGACGTGGTCGGGATGCATCTGCGCGAGGCGCACAATCTAAAGGAAGTCGACCTCGACCTGCTGGGGAAGATAAGAACCTCGCTCACCTATCCGACTCCCGGCGACGCTGCGGCAAAAGCGGATATCATCATGAGCAAATACAACTGCGAGTGCGATCCGGAGTGCAGCGAGCGCTTCACGACCGCGGTCGACAACCTGATCGAGAAGAAGGAGCCGCAGAAAAAGAAAGCGGCATAGAGGTGCAGGGGACAAGC
>MHEA01000141.1:9223-9545 GCA_001805085.1 Nitrospirae bacterium GWC2_57_9 | reverse complement strand
GCTTGGTCACGTAAACGAGGACTGATGGAATACCATCAGTCCTCGTTTCTTTTCCGGTTGCCGTCCTTCCTGGCGCCGAAAGTTGTTACAGAGGCCCCGTTACGCGTGCGTCCTGAATAGAGCCTGTAGAGCCTGTCGGGAAAGATCAAAAATCATGTTTCCCGGCTGATAACCGAAACCATAATTAGCTTGCTCGCGCCCGCTTTTTTTCTTATACTGCTATTGTCGTTGCTGTCATAAGCCTCGTAATAAGCGAGAACACCCGTGGCGGTAACCAGCGTGCGCAGGCCGGGTCAGGATGCAGGCTCGTCCGGGTGAGGAG
>MHEA01000141.1:6588-9181 GCA_001805085.1 Nitrospirae bacterium GWC2_57_9 | reverse complement strand
TGTTCGTTCTGGGGACCCTTGCGGCATGTGTCCCGCACAAGGTGCCGCCGGGGCAGATCAAGAAACACCTGGCCCCGGGCCATCTGAAGAAGCATAAATAGCCCCAGTCATAAATTCGCCGGCCCGTGCCCGTTTTTTCCTATAGCGCGGTTGCCGGAGCCGTTCATCCGGGTCGTAAGAGACGTACTGCCAGGGGGATATGCCGCTTATAAAAGTACTCGTCGTCGATGACGAAAAGAACATCCGCGAAGTTCTGGAGACCGAACTCTCCACCTACGGGTTCGCAACGGCGGCTGCCGCGACCGGACCGGAGGCGCTGCGGCGGCTGGAGCAGGAAGAGTTCGACGTGGTCCTGCTGGACCTGAACATGCCGGGGATGAGCGGCATCGAGGTCCTGAAGCAGATACACTCCGGCGACATTCCCGTCGAGGTCGTGGTGCTGACCGCGGACGCCGCTATTCCCTCCGCAGTGGATGCCGTCAAGCAGGGCGCCTACGATTACCTGGTAAAGCCCGTCGACCTGGAACACCTGTCGAATGTCATCGGCATGGCCAGGGAGAAAAAGCTCCTCCGGAACGAGAACCTCCTGCTCAAAATGACCATGAAGCGCGAAGAGGACCGCGAGCAGCTTGTTGCCGAGAGCGGACCGATGCGCGCGTTATTCGAGATCATCCGAAAGGTTGCTCAGACCGATTTTTCCGTCCTCGTGACCGGCGAAAGCGGCACCGGCAAGGAGATAGCGGCACGGACCATCCACCGGCTGTCGCCGCGCTCCGCGGGCCCCTTCATTGCGCTGAACTGCGGCGCGATCCCGGAGAACATGGTTGAAAGCGAGCTCTTCGGATACGAGAAGGGGGCCTTCACGGGCGCCCATGCCCGGAAACCGGGCCTGCTGGAACTCGCGGCATCAGGCACCCTTTTTCTCGATGAGATCGGGGACATGCCTCTCGCGCTCCAGGTAAAGCTTCTCCGCGTGATCGAGACAGGCGCGTTCTACCGGCTCGGCGGCACCCGGGAGCTGAAAGTCGGCCTCCGGATCATCTCGGCCACGAACAAGGACCTGGCCGGGGCCATCGAAAAAGGATCCTTCCGGAGCGACCTGTTCTACCGGATCGCCGGTTTCACCGTGGCCATCCCTCCCCTGCGCGAGCGGAAAGAGGACCTCCCGGCCTTTATCCAGCTGGTGCAGGCGCGCAACCCCGCCTTCAAGCACAAGCATTTCTCCCGGGAGGCGCTGCTGCTCCTGGCAAACTATGGCTGGCCCGGGAACGTCCGGGAACTGCAGAACGTGATCCAGCGGGTTCTGCTGTTGTCGCCGGGATCGGAGATTCTGCCCGGTGATCTTCCCTCCGATCTCTCCAACGGGATGAAACCTCCAGAGCCGGGTCTCCTGACAGACGTCGAACGGAAACATATCCTGAAGACCCTGCACAGCGCGGGCCATCAACTGGAAAAAGCCGCCGAGATCCTGGGGATCCATCCCAAGACACTCCGGAGAAAGCTGTCCGAGTACGGAGTCGAGCCGTGAGCATGTCGCTGCACTGGGTGCTTTCCTCCAGTCCGCGTGCTTCTCTCCTTTGCCGGCGTTCGGTCCGGCCGTCGCCATCCATCCCTGACTATTCTCCTGCAATGCCATGAGGCCGTCTGAATGAAATTGCCGAAATCATATAAGAATGCACGGCCTCTCATCTGGTTCACTGCGGCACTCACGCTGTTCCTGGCCGTAGGTGTTGCTCTGTCCATATCCTGGCAGCGGAAATTGCTGATAGAACAGTTGAACAGCCATATAGACCGGGAAGCAGGCGTGCTCGAAGCCGTCATTACGGAAGATCTTTTGACGTACAATTATACCGGGATGAGGCATTACCTGGCGGCTTTCGCGGTTCATTCCAACGACATATCCTCTATCCGGGCGATTGCTCCGAACGGCATGGTCCTGGCCGAATACTCGCGGCCCGATCCCGCGATCAAACCGTTCAAGCGCAGGTACGGCATCAAGCAGGGCAAGCCTCCCGAGGTAACGATCGAGCTGACCCATGATCTCGAACCCCTCCATCAAGCGCTTACAATACTGATAGCGAAGAACATCGCGGCCTCGATCCTCTTTGCCTCAGCCATGGCCCTCTTTCTCTGGCTGATTCTGAAAAAGACCGCGTTCATTCCCCTGCAGAACGCGCTGCGGGAACTGAATACGGTCAATGCCGGACTTGAACAGCGCGTCGCCGAGCGGACGGCCGACTGGATGCGGGCGAATACGGACCTGAAGAACGAGATCTCCGAGCGCGAGGCTGCCCAGCGCGAACTGGTTATCAGGGACCGCGCCATCGCCTCCTCGGTCAACGGTATCTCTTTTATGGCTTTAGACGGCACGGTAACGTACGTGAACAACTCCTGTCTTTCGATGTGGGGCTACCGGGACCCGGACGAGGTGGTGGGCCGGTCGTCAGTGGAATTCTGGCAATCGCGTGAAATTGCCGAAGGGATCCTGCAAACGCTCCATAAGGCGGGATCCTGGTCCGGAGAACTGGTTGCGGCCCGAAAGGACGGAACCTGCTTCGATGTTCAGGTTTCAGCCGATGTCGTCAGGGGCGGG
>MHEA01000141.1:3251-6393 GCA_001805085.1 Nitrospirae bacterium GWC2_57_9 | reverse complement strand
TGACCGAGGAGCAGGTCGAGCCGGTCAAGGCCGTTTTCGACATGTTGTCGGCGGGGAAGTTCCCGAGCAGCCACGAGAACTACTGGGAGACCAAGTCGGGAGCAAAGAGGATGATTTCCTGGTCGAACACCTGCCTGACAGACGAGGCAGGCCGGGTAAGCTATATCATTGCCACGGGAATCGACATAACCGAGAGCCGGCGGGCTGCGGAGGAGCTGGCAAGAAGCGAAGCAACGCACCGGATGGTGGTCGAGAACATCAGCGAGATCATATACAGCATGACGCTTTCCGAAGGCCGCCTGCAGGGAACGATCGACTTCTTGAGCGGCAGCGTCGAACGAACGGTCGGATACGGGATCAGCGATTTTTCCCGGGAGCCCGGCCTCTGGCTCAGCCTGATCCAGCCCGATGATCTTCCCGCAATGAAGGAGGAGACCCGGCGGATGGTCCGGGACAGGACGGTAGCAACCAGGCTCTACCGCGTTCGGCATAGGGACACCCTGGAGCATATCTGGCTGGAGGACAGAATCGTGCCCCGCTTTGACCGGGAAGGCAAAGTGATCGGCTATTTCGGCGTCGTTCGGGATGTGGCGCGGCGCAAACAGGCAGAGGACGGCCTGAAGGACGCGCTGGTCCGGGCCGAGGAGGAGAAGAACAAGTCGGCAGCCATCATCGCGGCCATCGCCGACGGCATCAGTATCCAGGACAGGGACTTCAGGGTGCTGTATCAGAATAGACACCATCGGGAGCTGATCGGCGACCACGTGGGCGAATACTGCTACCAGGCATATCACCGGAGGGACAATGTCTGCCCGAACTGCCCGGTGGCACTGACCTTCGGCGATGAGAAGGTCCATACCGTTGAACAGACGGGCATGACGCCCACGGGCCCCGTACACGTGGAAATAACGACCTCGCCGCTGCGGGACTCGACGGGCGCGGTCGTTGCCGGGATCGAGGTCGTCCGGAACATCACTGACCGGAAGAAGTCCGAAGAGGACGTACGGAGGGCCTACGAGACGCAATACCTGATCAATGCCCTTCTCCGGATACCTCTCGACGGCAGATCGATCGAGGCCGTTCTGCTCAAGGCCCTGGACATCATTCTTTCCAGCAGCTGGTACGTGTCCCTTTCGAAGGGCGCGATATTCCTGAGCGAAGAGGACGGCAGCCTGACCATGAAAGTGCAGCGCGGTCTTGATCCTGCCGTCCAGGCGGCGTGCGCGACCGTGGAGCCGGGCAAGTGCCTCTGCGGCCGGGCTCTTCGGACCGGCGCCATACAGTTCTCTTCCCATATCGACGAACACCACGAGCTCTCTTTTGCCGGAATATCGCCTCACGGGCATTACTGCGTGCCGATGGGCACGGCCGAAAAACCGCTCGGCGTGCTTTCGCTCTGCCTTGAGGACGGTCATCCCCATGATGTGTACGAACAGGAGTTCCTGACCGCCGTTGCGAACGCATTAACGGGGATCATCCATCGGAAGCGCATGGAGGAAGAGCGGGAGCAGATGATCCGCGACCTTCAGTCCGCGCTCAATACGGTCTCGGCATCCCGGCTTGAATGGCTGGTGACGTTCGACAGCATCACGGACATGATCTCGATCCATGATGAGGATTTCAGGATCATCAAGGCGAACAAGGCCTTTGCCCGGCGGTTCGGCCTCGCTCCGCAGGATGTTATCCATAAAAAATGCTACGAGCTGTTTCATGACCGCCATTTGCCGGCCGCAGAATGTCCGCATCAGAAGACGCTGGAGCGGAACGGTCCGGTCACGGAAGAGGTGACGGACCCCAAAACGGGCAGGTTGTTCCTGATATCGACCTTTCCCTTTCATTCCTCCGAATCGGGCAAACGGGGCATCGTGCATATCGCCCGTGATATTACCGAGGCCAGGGAGAACGAAACGCGGCTGGTCATGAGCGAGCGGCTGGCTGCATTGGGCAAGATGGCCTCGGGCATCGCCCATGAGATCAACAATCCGCTGGCCGCCATCGCGGGCTGCGTGGACGGCATGAACCGTCGCATCAGCAGGGGAGACTTCGACCAGGAACTGTTCAAAAAATATCTGGCCATCATGAAAGAGGAGCTGATCAGGAGCAAGAACATCACGACCAGCATGCTCTCCATCGTGCAGACCAGGGACTATGAACGAAGGCCGGTCAGGGTCCACGATACCATCCTGAAATCCCTGGACATCATCGGTTACCAGGGGCGGTTGAAGAACGTGACCGTAGTGAAGAAGTTCGCTGACGGGTCGCTGGTCCTCCAGGCGAGCGAGGGCGAGCTGAAGCAGGTCTTCCTGATCATCCTGACCAATGCACTGGACGCCATGGAAGACCGGGGCACCCTCTCCGTGGAGACGGCCGTGCAGGACGGGGTGCTGTGCATCGCGATCTCCGACACCGGCCCGGGAATCGCCCCGGAGAACATGACCAGGATGTTCGATCCCTTCTTCACGACCAAGTCGGAACGGGGCGGGACAGGACTGGGGCTGTCCATTGCCGGCCGGATCGTAGCGGGACATAAAGGTCGCATCCGGGTCTCGTCGAACCCAGGCACCGGTGCCACGATAACCATAGAACTTCCGTTCTGATCCCGACCGCAACCCGCAAAGCCCCGTTCGAAAAGCTCGCCGAAAAGTTCAATCACGATTTCTCGCTTCCCTCGAAATGACCAAAGTGCCTGCTTCAGACTTCCTGTAGGACTATCAAAAATGAAAACCCGTCCCTGCTTGCCGGCCCCCGCCAGCCTGTGCTCGACCCGGCTGGACAACTTGTCCCCCCTGGGACATGTTGTCTCGAAAAGTGACCTCTATGGCAGGTTAACGTGCTGAAAAAGCGAGGTTTACGCTCTGGCAACAAAATTGCTACTTTCTGTTCATTATGATCCATGGGGAGGATGAAAAGAATGAAGTTGAATTGCTGGGAATTTAAAAAATGCGGGAGGCAGCCGGGCGGGGACCGTGCAAAAGAGCTGGGCATCTGCCCCGTCACCACGCACGGGGAACTGACGGGTGTCCACGGCGGCACCCACGCCGGCCGGGCATGCTGGGTGGTCGCCGGCTCTTTATGCGGCGGAAGGATCCAGGGCGCCTATGCGCAAAAACTGACCAATTGCTGGCGGTGTGATTTCATGAAC
>MHEA01000141.1:1321-3222 GCA_001805085.1 Nitrospirae bacterium GWC2_57_9 | reverse complement strand
AAATGGTTTTTCGGTCACCCGTCTGGGCATGGAGCGGTCGCTGGAGAAACGGATGGCACCGGCAGTCCGCGGACAGGAAGCAGGTCATTGATCGGGCGTCGGCAAGGCAGGTCCCGCGGACCGGTCATAGCGAGGAGCTTGGGAGGATACCATGAAGCAGAACTGCTGGGAATACAAACGCTGCGGCAGGCAGCCGCAGGGCCACCATGTCCATGACCAGGGCGTCTGTCCTGCAGCGCTTGAAGGACGGCTGGACGGCATACATGACGGCACGAACGCAGGCCGGGCATGCTGGGTCGTGGCAGGCACCATGTGCGGAGGCCGTATCCAGGGCTCCTTCGGGAGCAAGTACCGCAATTGCGAGCAGTGCGACTTTTACCAGCTTACACGGAGCGAAGAGCGCGGCAGGTTCAAGATGTCCATCGTGCTGTTGAACCTGTTGAGGCCCGGACCCGCGGCGGCCGCATGCAGCTGACCGGAACGGCCGGACCGGGAGAGCCGCCTGCCAGGGTGCTGCTGGTCGACGACGAGGCAAGGATGGCCGAGCTTTTCTCCCTGATGCTTTCCGATCTGGGTCATCCGGTCACGACAACGTGCGACCCCGGCGAGGCCCTGGCGCTGGTTGCCCGTGAACGGTTCGACATCGTGTTCCTCGACCAGTTCCTCGGTCCCGCGGTCAAAGGCACGGACCTCATGAGGGATATGGCGCTCAGCGACCCGGAGCTGTACTTCGTGATCATGACCGGGAACGGCAGCGCCGAGATAGCCGTTGAAGCCCTCAAGCGCGGAGCCTCCGATTTCATCACCAAGCCCTTCTTCGAGGAAGATGTGGTCCGGAGCATCGCCTTCGTGAACAAGAAGCGCGATCTGGACCGCGGACAGCGCGACCTGATGGCGGGGCTCGAACTGCGGATCAGGGAGAAGACCGACGAATTGATCCAGGTCAATTTCTCGGTCCTTACCGCCCTCGCCCGCGCCGTTGAAAAAAAGGACCTGGGGACCTATGGGCACAGCATGCGGGTGAGCGGGCACGCGGAGCGGATCGCCGGGGAGATGAGCCTTGCGGCGGAAGAACGGTACCATCTGCGAAGCGCGGCCCTGCTGCATGACATCGGCAAGATCGGGATAAGCGATTCCATCCTGGGGAAGCCCGGTCCGCTGTCGCCGGCCGAGAGGGAAGTGGTGCGCTGTCATCCGGAGAACGGCGTTGAGATCCTGAAGCCTTTGAAGCATTATCTCCCGATCCTCCCGGCTATCCTGCATCACCATGAGCAGTACGACGGGAAAGGCTACCCCGCAGGGTTGCACGGCGAAAAGATCCCGCTCCCTGCGCGCATCATCGCGGTCGCCGACACCTATGACGCGATCATTTCGAACAGGCCCTACCGGGATGCCGAGGACCAGGCCCGGGCTTTCGAAGTGCTGCGGGCCGGATCAGGCACCCAGTTCGACCCGGCGGTCGTGCGGGCCTTCCTCGCGGTGGTCGCCGACGACTGCCGGTTCGGGCCCCTGCACAGAAGCAGGCCCGGGGGGGAAGCGGATCGGACGGGGGATCAAATCAACAGCCGGTGCGCCGGTGGAGACATAAGGAGGCCGCAATGAAGTGGAAGGATCTGCAGATAGGAAAAAAAATGATGGCGGGTTTCGGTCTGGTCTTGATCCTGCTGGCTGCGGTATCCCTGCTCTCCCTGCGCGGGATCAGCACGATATTCACGGGAGGGTTGACCGTTACGGAAAGCAACAAGATCAGCGGCGAGCTTCTCCAGCGCGAGGTGGACCATCTCAAGTGGGCGCAGGAGGTCGAGCGGTACGCGAACAGCACCGATTCGTCGAAGGAGCTGACCGTGCAGCTCGATCACACCCACTGCGGGTTCGGAAAGTGGTATTACGGGCCCGGCAGG
>MHEA01000141.1:726-1247 GCA_001805085.1 Nitrospirae bacterium GWC2_57_9 | reverse complement strand
TGAGTCGGCCGGACTGATCCGTGACGCGCGGCACTCGGATCGCGCGCAGGAAGGGCAGCAGATCTTTGCGGCCTTGACGATGAGCCATTTGGGCGAGGTGCAGTCCCTTCTCAAGGGCATGGTAGACAGCGCGAAAGAACACATTTCCCGGTCCGAAGAGCACATGGCAAGGACGGCAGGGACGACCCGCACGGGCGTGTTCCTGTTCAGCGCACTTGCCCTGGGCATCGGCGTTCTCCTGGCATGGTCGATCACCCGGTCGATCACCGGGCCGCTGGAGCAGGGCGTCGGATTTGCCGAAGCAGTAGCGAAGGGAGACCTGAACAGGCAGCTTGTCATCGACCAGCAGGACCAGGTAGGGAAGCTGGCTGCCGCGCTCAATGCCATGGTCGTCAGGCTGAACGCCGTCGTTGCCGGCGTACGATCGGCCTCGGAGACCGTCTCCGCCGCCAGCCAGCAGCTCTCGTCCGATTCGGAGCAGCTCTCCCAGGGGGCCACGGAACAGGCGGCCACGGCAGAGG
>MHEA01000141.1:0-632 GCA_001805085.1 Nitrospirae bacterium GWC2_57_9 | reverse complement strand
CGACGCTCAGGACAGCAGCACGGCCGTTGCCGAAACGGTGAAGGCAATGAAGGAAATCGCCCGAAAGATCTCGATCATCGACGAGATAGCGCGGCAGACCAATCTGCTGGCGCTCAATGCGGCGATCGAGGCTGCCCGGGCAGGCGAGCACGGCAGAGGGTTCGCCGTGGTCGCCGCGGAGGTGCGGAAACTGGCCGAGCGGAGCCAGGTCGCTGCCGGGGAGATCGGACATCTGTCGAATTCGAGCGTGGCCGTGGCCGAGCAGGCCGGCGTCATGCTCGCGCGCCTGCTGCCGGACATCAAGAAAACCTCGGAGCTGGTCCAGGAGATCAGCGCTTCCAGCAAGGAACAGGCGAACGGCGCAGACCAGATAAACCAGGCGATCCAGGAGCTTAATAACGTTATCCAGCAGAATTCCTCGGCCGCAGAGGAGATGTCCTCGACGGCGCAGGAACTCTCTTCCCAGGCGGAAGAGCTGCGTAACTCGATATCCTTTTTCAAGCTGCGCGGGAGCGGGCAGGAGACAAAAGCGACCGTCGCGGCTCATGCTCTTGTCCACGCGCGCCGGGAGCTTCACCTGGCGACCCGCAGGCATCGCACCGGAGGGAGCGGGGGCAATGGCCCTTCCGGCA
>MHEA01000140.1:14040-15573 GCA_001805085.1 Nitrospirae bacterium GWC2_57_9 | reverse complement strand
ACTCCAGGTGAAAGGCACCGCCCCGGCTCACCACGTCCATGATCCTGCCCTGCCGCTTCAGCCGTTCAATGCTCCCGATGGTCACACCGCAATGGACGGTCACGAAATCCACGCCTTCCGCTCCCTGTTCCTCGATCACCCGGAACAAGGTCTCCGGGTCCATCTGGACTATGGGTTTGCCCAGCTCCACGGTCTCGACCGCAGCCTGGTAGATCGGCACCGTGCCGATGGATACCGTGGAGTGCTTCAGGATCTCCCTGCGAATGCCGACAATGGGTCCGCCTGTGGAAAGGTCCATGACCGCATCCGCTCCGGCAGACACGGCCGCTTTTAACTTTTCGATCTCAGCCTCAATGGACATGCGGTCCTTCGAGGTGCCGATGTTCGCGTTGATCTTGGTCCGGAGCCCCTTGCCGACCCCCAGCGGCGTGATGGACGTATGCCGGGCATTCCTCGTGATCACGATCGTACCCTGCGCCACTCCTTCCAGTACCTGTTCTACGCTCACACTCTCGGCCCTGGCAACTGCCTGCATCTCAGGGGTTATATTGCCTTTTTTCGCTTCAAGAATCTGTGTCATAGATCACCTCTTGTTGATAACAACCGGCGGATACAGGAAAGCGTGGTTTTCCCCGTGCCTCTAGTCGTTTTTCATCCTAGCCTGTTTCTCCAACAATCGCTTCTGCTGCTTTTCGAATGTCCTGGGCGCCGAATATCGCCGATATCAGGGAAACGCCATCTGCCCCAAACCTGAAAACCTCTCTGAGATTTCCACTTTTTATTCCGCCAAGACCGAAAATAGGAATATTAATTCTATTTTTTGCGCTTTTCAAGTATTCCAATCCCACCGCAGCCCCAAAATTTGCTTTTGAAGGAGTAAAGAATACCGGGCCGAAGGTAATGAAGTCGGCACCTCCGGCCTCTGCTTCTTTTGCTTCAACAATATTATGCGTTGAAACGCCGATAAGCTTGCCCTTGCCAAGAATACGTCTTACCGGTTCAGGCGGCATGCTCTGATGACCGAGGTGCACGCCGTCCGCGTCAACGGCGATAGCCACATCCACCCGGTCGTTTATGAACAGTTTGGCGCCGAAATCGAGCGTCAGCTCTCTCAGCTTCCGGGCCAGCTCCAGCAGTTCCCGCACGGGGAGGTCCTTTTCCCGGAGTTGGATCGCTCTCACGCCGCCTTGGAGAGCAAGGCGGACCGCCTCGGGCAGAGGTAATTTCGTGTTCTTTCGATCGGTGATCAGGTACAATTTAAAGTCGACAGGCATGCATTACCACGAAGATCACGAAGGCCACGAAGAACTTCAGAAAGGGACCTGAGGAGAAGGTTCCCCTTCGTGCGCTTCGTGGACTTCGTGGTACGATTTTCAGTTTTTCCTATGTGCCTAGTATCCCTTCGATCGGGCTGCTGGCCGTCGCATACAGCTTCCTGGGAATTCTCCCTGCCTTATACGCGAGACGGCCGGCGAGCACGCCGAACTTCATCGCCTCAGCCATCGCGATGGGTCCCTTGCTCCGGCAATGGCC
>MHEA01000140.1:11125-14024 GCA_001805085.1 Nitrospirae bacterium GWC2_57_9 | reverse complement strand
CATCGCAGCCCAGTTCCATGGCAAGGGCCACATCCGAGGCGGTGCCCACACCGGCATCAACGATGATGGGCACCTTGACCGTTTCCATGATGATGCGGAGATTGTAGGGATTCCTGATGCCCAGACCGGAGCCGATGGGCGCTGCGAGCGGCATGACCGCGGGACAGCCCAGGTCCACCAGCTTCTTTGCCATGATGGGGTCGTCGCTCGTATAGGGAAGCACGATCAAGCCCTCTTTCAGCAGGACCTTGGCTGCCTCGAGGGTTGCCTCGTTGTCCGGGAACAGGGTGCGCTCGTCGCCGATCACCTCGAGCTTCACCAGTTTGGTGATGCCGGCCTCGGCCGCGAGCATGGCCGTCCGGATCGCATCCTTGGCAGTGTAGCAGCCCGCGGTGTTCGGCAGGATCTTGTACTTTTTCGGGTCGATGAAATCGAGCAGGTTCTCCTTGCTCTTGTCGATAATGTTCACGCGCCGGACAGAAACGGTCACCACATCCGTTCCCGATGTCTCAATGGCCTTCTTTGTTTCCGCGAAATCCTTGTACTTTCCCGTGCCGACCCACAGCCGCGAGTTGAATTCGATGCCGCCGATCCTTAGTATATCGTCACTCATGGTTCTGACTCCTCTTTTTTGCTTTAAAGTCCGCACTCCGAACTCCACACTCCGAACTTATTTCCCCGCCCCCCATGAAACTGACAACCTCCAGGGCGTCCCCCTCGTTAAGGACGGTCTCGCCGTACCGGTCCTTTTTCACGATGGTCTCGTTCAATTCCACCGCTACCCGTTGATGCTGAATATGCAGAAGTTCGAGAAGGCCGGTGACGGTCATGCTGTCGGGAATCTGCTTGTTCTCGCCGTTCAGGGTTATGTTCATGATCCTTCTCCGCCGGAAAGCGGCAATAAAAAAGCCACGCCGGATGGCGTGGCTTGAAAGGTCGTTTTTGGTTCGTTTCTCGCCTTCCCTCCGCCGGCACTACCCGGATCAGGTTCTAAGGGTCGTCCCTTCGGACTCTCAGCCCCTCCTCGCGGGGCTCCCCCAGCTACAGGTTTTCACAATACAGCAGAGCCGGATCGAAGTCAACGCTTTTCTGGACTGTCATCCGTTCAGGAGCCGCACCACCGCCATGCCGTCGTCATAGTAATCGATTATGTTGAGCGCTCCGAAAGCCTGGTCGATGCGGAAGAGGTTCCTGAGATCGAGGGAGAGGGCCTCGGCGAGGATGACGCGGTTCACGCCGCCGTGAAGCATCATGGCTATTTCCTGTCCATGGTGGGCATCGACCAGCCCGTTATAAACGGGCAGGATGCGGTTGCGGACATCAAAAAGACACTCGCCCCGGGGAGGACGGTAGTTCAGGAGATCGCTTTGCCAGGCCCGGTACTCTTCAGGATACCGCTCCCGGATCTCCTCGGCCGTCATCCCTTCCCATGCGCCTACGCTCCGCTCACGGAGTTCCGGCATCGCCCGGTACTCGGTCCCGAGGTTTGCGGCGATGATCTTCGCTCCCTTGACCGTTCGGGTAAGGTCGCTGCAATAGAGGGCCGAAACCGGCTTTCCCGTAAGCAGACGCGCGAGGCGATGCATCTGCTCGACCCCTTTTTCGGTGATATCGATATCAATGTGGCCGTTATACCTCTTCTCTCCGCCGTTCTGTACTTCGCCGTGGCGCATGAGGTAGACCCGCGTTGTTATCATGGCTGATTACCGTTCGAAAAGACCACGCACAGAAGAAGAACGAGCACTTCGTTCAGTTCGCTGACGGCGCCGATCGAATCTCCCGTAACGCCTCCCAGCTTCCGGTGAAGGTAGGACCGCGCCAGGAAGGTCAGCAGCAGGACCCCGGCCAACAGAGTCACGATAAGGACCACCGAGCGGGCATCGAGCCGGTAGACCACGAAGGCGGACAGCCCCATGGCGACCGCCGAGGCGGCTGCGAGACCACTGGCGCGAAGATGGCCGACAAATGCCTTGCCCATGCCCTCATCCCGTCCGTACCGGGCATTATAGACCATGATTGTCTGAGACCAGCGTGCGAGCAGCGGTGCGGTCAGGAGCGCAGCCACCTTTTCGCTCTCGAAAAGGTTGTTCAGCGTGACGTACTTCAGGAACAGGACGAAGAAAATGCCCACTGCGCCTGCCGTTCCCAGCCTGCTGTCCCGCATGATCGCGAGTCGCGACTCCCGGTCGCGGCCGCCCATCAATCCGTCCAGGGTGTCGGCAAGGCCGTCTACATGGAGGGCACGCGTCACCAGGACCGAAAGCGCGACCAGCAGTATATTGGCAACTCCCTGGGGCAGCGCGATCAGCATCATGACTTTGTCCGCGTTGACCAGCAGAAAGCCGATCAGGAACCCCACGACCGGAAAAAACACGATCGACCGCGGCAGGCTTCTTTCCTCTTCCTGGTACTCCCGCTTTAGGGTAAAGATGGTAAGGAATTGTACCGCGGTTATCAGATTTTTGACCATTCCGTTCCTCGCTCCTGAAGTCCGCTTATGCCGGCGTTCCCCTTCATGCTCCTGGATATTCTCTCCGTTTGCACACTTGCTTCGATCCTGCAGGCGTTCATTTGATCTTCAGCGGAATGCCCGCAGCGGTGAAATAAACCTCATCCGCGGCCAGGGCCACCTTCTGGTTCAGCATCCCGGCCAGGTCCCGGAACTTGCGGGCCAGGGGATTATCGGGAACGATCCCGAGTCCCACCTCGTTCGATACGAGGATGCAGGAACCGCGATGCTCTTTGATAGCGCCTATCAGTTCATCCGACCGGGTGATAACGGCGGCGGCGCTGTCCGTGTGAGCCATGACATTGCTGAGCCAGAGGGTAAGGCAGTCGAGCAGCGTCACGTCGTAGCGTCCGGAAAGCTTGCGGAGCAATTCAGCGACTGCAAGGGGCT
>MHEA01000140.1:10804-11110 GCA_001805085.1 Nitrospirae bacterium GWC2_57_9 | reverse complement strand
AGGCCGTGCCCCGGTCCTGCCGATGCTTGGCGATCCTCGCGGCCATTTCCGCATCCAGCGCCTGAGCAGTCGCCACGTAGGCCCGCTTGCCCCCCAGGTCCTTTGCCAGTTTTTCTGCAAAGGCGGACTTGCCTGAACGTGCTCCCCCGGTGATGAAATAGATCTTATTCGGCATCTAGGCTTTCTTCATCCGGCTACCCGGTGATCAGGGCCCGGTAAACAGCACTTGGTCGAAAAAGCTTTCCGCCGCGGTGCCCGTGTGCTGCGAGTTTATCTGGATGCGTACGCCCGTGACCGGTCCCGGTT
>MHEA01000140.1:10481-10790 GCA_001805085.1 Nitrospirae bacterium GWC2_57_9 | reverse complement strand
ATCCATTTCCCCGCTTCCGAGGAGCCTGAACGCACCACGACGGCCTTGAGGGACATGAAAAAGGGTCCGGCCGCGTCCCCCATGGTTCCCTGAGGCGCCGAGGTGTCCCATATATAAACGATGGCGCGCGTCCGGGAAAAAGCAACGAAGAGCTGAGCCGCCTGGTCATCAGTGCTCGCTCTTCTGAAATCGCCTCCTGCAGGCAGTTTCGTCACCTTCCACTTCCACGAGAGAAGCGGATACTGTTTCAGGTCGACGCGCACTTCCTTCTGAAGGGAAAATGAGGACCGGCTGCTTCTTAAACGGACT
>MHEA01000140.1:10093-10471 GCA_001805085.1 Nitrospirae bacterium GWC2_57_9 | reverse complement strand
CCTCGTCCCGTACTGCGGCGATATCGGCCTTTCCCGCCTTTTCTTTTAACTGCCAGCCATGAGGCACACCCGCTGCATCGAGACCTTTTGAAAAATCAGCTATCACCTGCTGCCCGGCAAGGACCGGATCTGCGAAGATCAGAGGCATGAGGAACAGGGCAACGATAAACGGCATAGGACATCTCCCAGACAAAAAAACCCTCCCTGGCATTCCAGGAAGGGGTCGATATGCGGATGAGAACACGTTTCGAAAGGAAAAATGGAGCGGGCGACGGGTCTCGAACCCGCGACCCCAAGCTTGGGAAGCTTGTACTCTACCAACTGAGCTACGCCCGCTTTTTTGCGACCATTATAATGACCGCTCTTTGCATTGTCAAT
>MHEA01000140.1:9941-10077 GCA_001805085.1 Nitrospirae bacterium GWC2_57_9 | reverse complement strand
CATCCTGCAGGCTGCGAGAAACAGCAACATCCTGCTACAACAGGGCCTTGATATCCTTTTCAAGCTCCTCCTCGCCCCCGAACCCGAGGTGCCGCTTGACGATCAATCCCTCCTTGTTCACGAGGACCACCATCGG
>MHEA01000140.1:6337-9844 GCA_001805085.1 Nitrospirae bacterium GWC2_57_9 | reverse complement strand
CAGCCGCCTTCGTCCATGGAGATGCCGAGCACTACCAGCCCCTTGTCGTTGTAGGTCTTGTGCAAGTTCTGGATCCCGGGGATCGCTTCACGGCAGGGCGGGCACCAGGATGCCCAGAAATCGATCAACACGGGCTTGCCCTTGAAATCGGAAAGTCTGACGTTCTTTCCGTCCAGGTCCTGCAGTTTGAAATCCCAGGCAGCGTCGCTGCGCTCGGTCCGGGTACAGCCGAACAGCAGCACGATAAGAACGATCGACGCATAGATACCGGTTCTGGTCATGAAAGGGTCTCCTCAAGGGAAAAAACAAAAGGTGCCCGCTGGTAATGCGGGCACGATATTGTGGCTGGTAACAACGGCATGCCGGCGAGTTGCCTCACCGGATGCGGGGTGTCGATCGGGCAGGCTACTTTGCGAGAAGCGCATCCACCTTGCTCTTGAGCTGGGCCTTGGGCACCGCGCCGACTACCTGGTCGACTGTCTGTCCGTTCTTGAAGAACATAAGCGTCGGGATGCCCATGATGCGGTACTTGCCTGCAATGTCGGGGTTCTCGTCGGTATTGAGCTTCATGACCTTCAGTTTGCCCTCATACTCCTTCGAGATCTCATCCACGATCGGAGCGACCATACGGCACGGTCCGCACCAGACCGCCCAAAAATCGATCAACACCAGGCCCTGGGCCTTCAGTACTTCCTGATCCCATGTTGCGCTCGTAACTGCGTCAGCCATCTGAACCTCCTCACACCATATTTAAGGTAAATTGTGAACAGCTGCAGGAAGCACTTGTTTTATGGCGCCTTCGGGACAGACCCGCGGGCAGGCGCCGCATCCCATGCATTCCATGGTGATCAGCGCATGTCCGTCGGCAAGGACGATCGCATCGGCGGGACAAACATCAAGACAGGTTCCACATCCCGTGCATTTACTCTCTGAAACGAAGAACTTCATATAACAAGTGTTTTGAATTATAAACCAGGGTTCCGGTGTTGTCAATAAATTTCAATTGTGGCATAATCAGCGGGTCATGCGATCACTCCTGTTGCCGTTCGGAAAGGCCGGTTGGAAAGAACGAAGCGCCCTCCTGGACGATGTCGTTCTTTCCCGCCCGGACCCGCCCTTCATCTATAACGATGTTCTGGTTCTGGTCCCCTCCTCACGCCTGAAGAGGCTGTACAGCCGGCTGTTCCTCGATGCCCTCGAACGCACGCGCCAGGCTTCGGCAGCCGTCCTTCCCGAGATCCAGACCCTCCATCAGTTCCTTCAGAAGCACTTCGCGCGGCTGGCCGGCCCCCGTCTGATCGACGAGAACAGCAGACTGGTGCTGCTGGAAGGGCTGGTAAAGGAATATCTTTCCGGGAACAGCCTCTTCAGCCAGAGCCCCGATCTGCTCGCGCCTTCGCTCTCTGCGGCCCTCGCCAGGACCATCGAGCAGCTATCGGCCGCCCGGGTCGGTCCCGGGGACCTGCTCGGAAAGATCCGGGGAACCGAGCTGCCCGGCAAGCCGCAGGTCATGCTGCTGTACGAGGTGTACGGCCGATACGAACGATCTCTCCAGGACGCCGGACTGACGGACCTCTCCGGCATGCGCTCCTTCCTGCACGATCATTTCGATCCGGCTTGGCTCGGCACTTATCGCCGGGTCTTCATCGACGGCATCCAGAACACGGATGCGCTGGAAACGGCGATCCTGATGAAGATCGCGGCCCACGGCGATTGCACCCTCATCGTGGATGCTCCCGCCTCGGACCTGGTTCATCAGGCGCGTGAGCAGCATCCGCTCCGGATCGTCAGGGATTTTCTCTCCCTGGCCGGGATCGAAGCCTGGCAAAAAGAACCGCTGACGGACGGCGACTATCTTGCAACATCTCTGTTCTCGGAGGGAACATTCAGGTCGATCGCGGATAAGGCGCCTGATCCTTCCTCTTTCCCGAAAAGAATAGACCTCCTCTCCGCCGTCAATTCCCGTGAAGAGGTGTCTCTGATCGCACGCACCGTCAAAACATCTCTCCGGAACGGCACCCCCGCGGATTCCATCCTCGTGGCGTTCCCCGCGCTCGACGACTACGGCGGGCTGATCGAGGAACTATTCGATGATTACCATATCCCCTACAACCGGGCGCTGGGGAGACAGCTCAGCACTTCACCCGTCGCAGCAGCCGTTGTTGCGCTGCTCCGTTCCTGCCAGGAGGATTTCTCGGGACCTTCGCTGGTGCGGGTTTTCAGTTCTCCTTTTCTGAAATTCGCGGAGGCCCTCCCCGCGATCGCCCCTGCTCTTGACAAGCTGATGCGGCGCCAGAGAATAACGGGCGGCAGACAAAAGCTGCTGACCGCTCTCCGGTATCACCGGCCGGGCGAGGACGGCCGCGATGTGCTGACCGCTCCTTTGCAGGACCTGTTCACGGCTCTCGAGCCCTTTTCCCGCCCGGACGCGGCTCCTCTCGCGGTCTGGATGGACCGCCTCGGGGACCTCATCGCCTGGTCGGAGCTCGGCGCCCGGGTTGACCATATCAAGGGTCCCCTGAACATAAACGTACAGGCATATAACAAATTGAAACAGACCCTGCTGTCCCTGGCCCATGCCGGAACGGTCTTTCCCGATTACCGCTATACCTTCAATGAATGGCTGTTCCTGCTCAAGAAGACCTTCATGCACGCGCGCTTCCAGGTGCCGCCCGAGGACGAGGGCGGGGTGCAGGTGCTCGGTATCGAAGAAGCCCTCTTTCATCCCTGGAACGAGATCTACCTGGGCGGTCTCATAGACGGCAAATTCCCGCAGCGGCTGCCGCAGAATATCTTTCTGCCCGAGCAGACCCTGGAATCTCTCGGCATCCGGGTGCTCGAGCGGGCCCGGCTGAACGCATCCTATCATTTCTACCGGCTCCTGTTGTCGGCCGGCCGCGTCATGCTCACCTATCCCGAGAATGAAGGAGACAGGCCCGTCGTGCCCTCGCCCTTTCTGCAGGAGCTTACGCCTTTGAAAAAGGCGGGGCTGCTGAACCGGAGCATCGAAAGGACATCGGGCATACAGTTCAGTCTGAAACCGGAAGAGAGCTGCAGCGTGTCGGAGCTGGCAAAGGCGATCAGCGTTACGAAGGCTGTGCCGGGCGGGCAACAAGAGGCGGCCGCGACAGCATGGCTTCAGGAGCTGCCGGCGATCCTCCCCGGCCGCAGCCGGGATATCCTGGCGATCGAAAGATCGCTCGATCACAGGCTGTCCGACCGCCCCCCTTCCGACGTCCCGGTATCGAAGCGGTCGTTTACCGTCACCGAGCTCGATACCTACCTCCACTGTCCTTACGATTATTATATCACCCGGATACTCGGCATCGAACCGCTTGAAGAGGTGAGCGAGGACCTCTCGCCCCTTGACCGGGGCAGCAAGGTGCATGCGATCTTATGTAACTTTTACCAATCCTGGAACGGTCCGGTCACCAGGGAGAACCGCGGCGAAGCCTTGCAGCTCCTGCGACAGCTTGCCGATCCGGCTTTTGATCATACGGCGGACAC
>MHEA01000140.1:4182-6299 GCA_001805085.1 Nitrospirae bacterium GWC2_57_9 | reverse complement strand
GAATGAGGCCCGCCTATCTGGAGCAGAAAATAGAAGGCTTTGCGCTCGTTCTTTCCAGCGGCGGGGAGGTCGATCTGTCGGGAAAAATCGACCGCATCGATGTGGACGGGAACGGGAACTTCATGATCATCGATTACAAAACAGGCAAATATCCTCTGCCGGCCATGAACTCGGACCAGAAGATATTCCAGCTGCCCGTGTATGCGGTCATGGCGCGGCAGGCTCTCTCCAATGTCAAGGCGGAGGACGCCGCGCGCCTGGGAGAGCCGATCGGCCTTGCTTATTACGATCTCGCCGGAAGGACAGCAGAAGCGGCGCGCGATGTGGTCCTGTTCAACAGGGACGCCCGGGAGGATCATCCGTCGTCGAAGCCGAAAGCGAGTTCCAAGAACGGGCAGGAATTCCAGACCATCCTGGAGCAGAGCATGGACAGGGCCCGGAAGGCAGTGGAAGGGATCCTGGCAGGCAGGTTCCCGGACACCCCGCAGGATGAGAACAAATGCCGGTTTTGCCCGAACGCAATGATGTGCGAAAAGGATGATGAGTGATCAAAGATCACCGGGTGCCATCAGCAGCAATTACCGACAGCACATGATCCGGAATGAACACGGCCTGAACGGGATACAGGGAGCTGTTAATATATTAACTGTCTCGAACAATATCAGCATAAAACAATTTGTCATCCCCGAATGACTCTATCGGGGATATGGTTCTAACACCGGATTCCCGATTAAAGCCCCGGGAATGACAGCTTATCGATTAGTCTCCCTGTAGTTGCTGTGCAAAGGGATTGAGATGAAGAAAAACCCGAACGACGAGGAAGCCGGCAAACGCGCGGCCGACACCTCCCGCTCCATCCACCTCTCGGCCTCCGCCGGGTCAGGCAAAACGCGGGCGCTGAAGGAACGCTACCTAGCGCTCCTGGACATGCTCGACAGCCGCGGCCTGAACATCGACCAGGCGGCCGCGATCACTTTCACGGACAAGGCAGCTGCCGAGATCAAGGAGCGCGTCCTGCTCGATCTGCCCGAGGCAATGCTCAAGAAGATCATCCGGGGCAGGCAGGACCTCCGCATCTCCACGATCCATTCGTTCTGCATGAACCTGCTGAAGCGCTACCCGCTCGAAGCGGGCCTTCCGCCCGACTTCGGCGTCCTCGATTTCCGCGACCAGGCCTCGAAAGTACACCGGGCAGTGGAAGAGGCCCTGGAAGCGTGCGACCGCGAGCCCGGCCTCATGGACTCCCTGCGGGGTTTCAGTACGGATGAGCTGGTCAGCCGGGCGGCATTCCTGCTCTCGATCAGGAGCAGGCTGAAACGCATCGAGATCGATGAGGGCGGCAGGGCCGGGCTGATCGCTTCCGTTCAACGGGGCGCGGCAATCGATGCGATCGAAACCGAAGAACAGGCTCTGATCGCCGGGGTCGCCTGGCATTCGAAGCTTGTCCGGATGGAACAGCTTCTGAGGTCGCAGGCCGATTTTTACGAGAAATGCCTGGGACAGGAGCATGTCCGGCTTGCCGCAGCCGCAGGCGTCGATGCTGCTGCATCGTTCGTGGAAGCGCTTGCTTCGGTCTACTTCAACAAGGACGCGTCCGCGAGCAAACGGTGCGCCATTCCGAAATCTAAATATGCCGGTAAGGACCGCGACGAATATGAAAAGCTTTTTTTCGACATTCAGGCGATGCTCGGGCAGTTCCGGTCCCTCCATGCCCGTCTGCGTTCAGGCCGCCAGGCCCTGAGCCTGGTCAGGGTGTTCCAGCACGCGGAACAGCGTTACCAGGCGGCGAAGCTGAGGGAAGGCGTCCTCGACTTCGATGATCTCGAGATCTATGCCTACGGCCTGCTCCAGGGCCTTGAATCCCCGGACATCCTTTATTGGCTCGACCGGAAGATCCTCCACTTTCTCGTCGACGAGTTCCAGGATACCAGCGACATCCAGTGGGCCATCCTGAACAAGCTGACCGAGGAGATCTTCGCCGGCCAGGGAGCGGAAAAGCGCATGGCCCCTACCCTCTTCGTCGTCGGCGACGAGAAGCAGTCCATCTACCGGTTCCGGGAGGCGAACTATCGCCTGATCGAGAGCGTCCGGCAGAAGATGGAGAGGAACCTTCCCGC
>MHEA01000140.1:2617-4166 GCA_001805085.1 Nitrospirae bacterium GWC2_57_9 | reverse complement strand
GTCGAGATTGCCAACGATCTTTTCCGGGCGCTCTGGGGGGATGCGTATACTCCTTCAGAAGCCGTGCGTTCGCAGCACAAGGGAAGCGTGCGCCTTCTGGAGGTTCCGGCCGCGGCTGAAGGGAGCGAAGCGCCCGCGACCGAGGCAGAGGTACTCGCCCGGGAGGTGCGGTCTTTCGTTGCGAACGGGACCGTGGTTTACGAACGGACGGCCGACGCGGGAGCCGGCAAGAGCGGATGGACGGAGCGGGCCGCGCGATACGGCGACTGCGCGATCCTGATTCAGTCCCGGACCAGGCTGAAGGAGTACGAAGCCGCACTGCAGCGGGAGAACATCCCCTACCGCGTCATCGGCGGCATCGGCTTCTACGAAGAGGACGAGGTCCAGGCGCTCATGAACATCCTGTTCTTCCTCTGGAACCGCGAAGACAAACTGGCGCTCGCCGCGGCCCTCACCTCACGGCTCTTCGGCTTGAGCGACCGGGATATTTTCGACGTGGTCTCGGGGGAAGGAGGCATGATCAACAGGCTCCGGGAGCTCCATCCTGAAGAATGGAGCATCTTGCACGGCTGGATGAAACTTGCCGGCCTGGTCCCGCTCGCGCACCTCGTGCACAGGATCATAGGAGACAGCGGCGCATACGTCCGCTTCGGCAAAGGCAACCCGCAGGCCGTCTTCAACATCGACAAGCTGCTCGATACGGCCCGTGAGTTCGACCGGCGCGGCTACACCACGCTCCAGGATTTCGTCGAGTGGGTCAGGAACATCCGCGCAACCGAGCAGCGGGAGGCCACGGCGGACATGAACCTGCCCGGGTTCGCGGGATCGGTCAGCATCATGACCGTGCACAAGGCAAAGGGGCTCGAGTATCCCATCCTGTTCCTGCCCGGCATGAACCAGCAGCCGCGGTCCCTGTCCTCGGGCCCCCTTGCCGTCATTGAAGATCAAAAAGGCACGGTCCGTCTGGCGTTCAAGGACTCCGGCCCCCTCTACCAGGAACTGTGGGACCGCGAGCAGGAGGAGCTGCTGCGCGAACATCAGCGCTTGCTGTACGTGGCCATGACCAGGGCACGGGACCACCTGGTGATGATCGGGAAACTGAATGACGGCGGCAGGGCCGTGAAACAGAACAGCTGGCTCAGCTATCTCCATCAGGCAGCGCCGCGGCCGCTGTTCGGGGCCGGGGCACAGGCGGGGCCGGTCATGACCGTTTACGCTTATCCCGCTCCTTGCGCGGCAAGGACGGTGAAGGTCGTTCCAGGCGGAGAGGGCCGGACAGATGATACCGAAGCCCGACCCCTTGACCTCCCGGTCTTGATAGCGAACCTGTCGCCCATAGAGCGGTCGCTTTCTCCGGAATGGAAAAAAGCGACCGGCTTCATTCAGCACGATACAGAAGCTTCCCCCGAAACTCTTGTACCCCATGCCGGACCCGGCGGCGTGTCGCCGCTTACGAGAGGCACGGTGCTCCACCGCTGTCTCGAGGAGTTCACGAAAACCGGGGAATATGACGCCGCCCGGATGATGGAGGAGCACGAGGACATCCTCG
>MHEA01000140.1:941-2573 GCA_001805085.1 Nitrospirae bacterium GWC2_57_9 | reverse complement strand
CAGGTGCTGCAGCGCGTGCTGAGCAACAGGGAACATGCCTGGATATTCGAACCCGCGCCCCGATCCTACTCGGAGCTCCCTTTCCTGCATAAAAAAGGGAACACGCTCGTGAGCGGCGTGATCGACCGCGTGATCATCCGCGAAAACGAAGGATTTGTTATCGATTACAAGGCGATCTTGATCGGCGATGACGAGGCCCATGCTGCCTGGCTTGCCCATTACCGGCCACAGGTGCAGGTCTATTGCGAAGCGGTGAAAGAGATATTCGCTCTCCGCGCCGTGACAGGCTATCTTCTGTTCCTCGACAGCAATATGCTGTCGCTCTGCGTCCCCCTCTAGCAGACAACGCCCCCGCTCCCTGCCAAAAACGCTGTATACTAATTACAACCCTTATTTACAACCCTGTCGATTTAAAAATTACGATGAGATCATAGAAAGAACCGGATTTGCCGCTGAGCCCACAGACGCCATCGAGTAAGACAAGCCCTCTGTGACATCTGCGGCTAATCCTTTTCTCCAATGGTCTTCATTCTAAAGGAGGCTTGAGTACGATGAAAAACAGCATCTGGCTGCACACAACACGCTTCTTGTCCCTTCTGATCCTGGTAACGCTCCTGTCCGGCAGCGGCACCGGTTTCGGCGCTCCCGCTCCCCTCAAGAAGGCGCCCTCCCCGGAAAGCGTGGCATTCCTGAAATCGCTCAGCGCGGCTCTGGCCGACGTTGCCGAAGCTGCATGGCCCTCGATCGTGAACGTTTCCACCACAAGCACGGTGACCATGCAGGAAAATCCCTTTGGCGACATGTTCAACGACCCCTTTTTCCGGCGCTTCTTCGGCGATCAGTTCGAGAACAACCAGGGCCCGAAAAAGAAGTTCAAGTCCTCGTCACTCGGGTCCGGCGTGATCGTATCAGAAAATGGATACATCCTCACCAGCAACCACGTGGTAAAAGGCTCGGACGATATCAAGGTCACCCTGTTCGACAAGCGGGAACTCAAGGGCAAGATCGTGGGGACCGACCCCCGGACCGACCTGGCCGTGATCAAAATAAACGCCACGGACCTGCCGATCGCAAAGATCGGTGAATCCGCAATGCTGAAGGCCGGCGACGTGGTGCTTGCCATCGGAGCGCCCTTTGGCCTGAACCAGTCGATCACCATGGGCATCGTGAGCGCCGTGGGCCGGTCGAACGTCGGGATCGCGGACCTTGAAGATTTCATTCAGACCGACGCGGCGATCAACCCCGGCAACTCGGGCGGAGCGCTCGTGAACACCAACGGCGAGGTGATCGGGATAAATACGGCCATTTTCTCGACGAGCGGCGGTTACATGGGGATAGGCTTTGCCGTGCCCTCTGACATGGCAAAAACCGTCATGGAAAGCATCATCAAACAGGGCAAAGTGATCAGGGGATGGCTGGGGGTGAGCATCCAGGACCTGACGCCCGAACTGGCGAAATCCTTGAACATCAAGGAGCAGAGCGGCGCCCTCGTGGCCGACGTGCTCAGGGAAAGCCCGGCGGAAAAAGCCGGTTTGAAGCGCGGCGATGTGGTCAAGGAATTCAACAAAAAACCGGTCGAGAACGCCACAACCCTCCGGAACATGGTGTCCGCGACCACTCCCGGGAAATCGA
>MHEA01000140.1:575-902 GCA_001805085.1 Nitrospirae bacterium GWC2_57_9 | reverse complement strand
TGACCGTCACGCCCAGCGAGTTCAAGGAGAAAAAAGCGGTCAAGAAGATCCAGTACAATAACGTGCTGAAAGGCATCACGGTGCAGGAGTTGAACACCACGATCCGCGACCGGATGGACCTGCCCTCGTCCGCTACGGGAGTGGTCATCACCGACATAGGCCAGGAAAGCCCGGCCCAGGGCATCCTGCAGCCGAACGATGTGATCCTTGAGGTGAACCGGAAGGAGATCGGAGGGCTGAACGACTACGATCAGATCGCGTCGAAGATCGGAGAGACCGACAGCGTGCTGCTGCTCATCTACCGGGAGGGCGGCACCATCTATATAA
>MHEA01000140.1:0-558 GCA_001805085.1 Nitrospirae bacterium GWC2_57_9 | reverse complement strand
GCCGCAATCAAACTATTTGATGTTTCCTTCCCGAAGGGAGGTCAGGTAGGGTATTCAGTCTGAAAAAGTTTCGTGACGTATAAGACGTATAACTAGAATACCAACTGCAGTTGGGTCACCACGGTGTCGAAATCCTTGCTCACCAACCCGCCGAAAGTCCCTTCCTTATCATAGTCGGTGTGGGAATATTCCAGCGTCAGTTTCAGATTCTGCTTGTTGAAATAGTAATTGATCCCGACGGCGGACCACGTCAGTTTCTGGTCCAGAATGTCGTTCAAACTTGCAAAGCTCCATTCTTCATATCTGCCGAACACCTGGAGCGGCGTTTCCGGTAAAAGGTAGGCTGCTTTGACATAGGAGCCGTTTTTTTCACCGTTAAGGCCGAGTGTGTCAGGATCGGGATTGGAGCCCCTATACGCATCATCGAGGTTCACCTCTTCATAAGCCCCGGAGATCGTGATCGTGCCGAGGGGGGAAGGATATTCGAAGAACACGTCCGCTGTCCAGGCGTTGTAATCCTTTTCGCCGGTCTTCGCAACGGTATCGGCATAGGCCACC
>MHEA01000139.1:9233-10970 GCA_001805085.1 Nitrospirae bacterium GWC2_57_9 | reverse complement strand
CAAAGGCGCTTCGGAAGCTTCGCCATCCCAGCCGGAGCAAGCAGCTCAAGAGCTTTATGGAGTAAAAGCATTATGTTCGCGCCCAAATACCGCGATAGAAAAGTCATTTAAGCAATAAAAAACCTTGCTGGCCGCTCAGAGAGCGGGTATAAAAGGATTGCCGCCAAGCAAACCTTTTAACCAACAAGGTGGGACCATGATACGACAAACGGTATTCGGATTCAAGATCGAAAAAACAGCGGAAGAGCTGACAGCCCATGGAGGATTGGCACTTCTTGCCGAGTATAATCATGGGATGGGGCTTCGCGAGCAGGCCGACCGTCACCTTCCCGGCCCCGGCAGCAACCGAGGCTATGCTGCCTCGGCGTTTGTGGACAGCCTGGCGCTCTTGCTCCAAGCCGGAGGCAGGCATTTAGAGGACCTTCGGGAACTGCGACGCGAGGGACCGCTGCTCAAGCTGGTGGGACGAGACGAGATCCCCGACAGCGACACGGTGGGCGATTGGCTCAGGCGCATGGGCGATCCCAAGACCGGCCAGGCGGGCCTTGTTGGGCTTGGAGTTGTCCGGGACACCCTCAACCATCGTCTTTTGCGGCGTGACGAGCGGAAGGACTATACTCTCGATATGGATGCCATGCAGGTGGAGGGCGAGAAGCGGGACGCCCATTATACCTATCAGGGGGAGAAAGGCTACATGCCGATGCTGGGGTACCTTTTCGAGCCCGGCATCTGCCTGTTGGATGAGTTTCGGGAAGGCAATGAATCCCCCGGCGCGGGCCATGTGGCCTTTTATCTCGATTGTGTCCAGCGGATGCCTGTCGGCAAACGAATTGCCCGTTTTCGCGCGGACAGCGCATCCTACCAGGCTGAATTGATCAACGAGTTGGAGGAAGACGACGTTTTCTGGACGATTACGGCAGATCAGGATGCCGCTGTTTCTAAGCTTATCCAGAACATTCCGGAGGAGGCATGGAGGCGGCCATACTCAGGATGCGACTACGAACTCGCCGAGACCGTCCACAGTATGGGAAAAACCAAAACATCATTCCGGCTGGTGATCAAACGGGAAGAGCGGAAACAGAAGAGCCTCTTTGAGCAGGAGAAGTACTTTCATTATGCGGTGGCCACGAATCTGCCGGAAGAAAAAAGCGCTCTTGATGTTCTTGCGTGGCACAACCAGCGGGGGCAGGCGGAGAACTTCAACAAGGAGCTGAAGCTCGGTTTCGGCCAGGACCAGATGCCCTGCGGCCAGAGCCACGCCAATGCCGTCTATTTCCGTATCGGCGTCATAGCATACAATCTGTTCGTCGGATTTAAACAACTTGCTTGTCCGTCAGCATGGGGTCGTCATACGATTGCGACGTTCCGGTGGAAGCTGGTCCAGATCGCCGGGCGTATCGTGCGTCACGCCGGACAGGTGGTCCTGAAACTGGCTGCGGAAGCGGACCTGCTTACCCTGGCACACGGCATACGGCGACGATGTTACGAGGAGAGCCTGGCCGCAAGCTGAAGGTTGTAGTGTAGATCAGGCTGAAGAAACAACACCGGGGGAGGTCTGTCCCCAACGGCAATGAACGGCTCCTTCGCAGCACTGTACGTGCATCCGGTGTCTCATGCGGGTTCTGCGATAAGGCACTGCAAGGACATCAGCTGAAAAAAACCGCTGTTTGTCCTCATGGCGTAGCGTAATCTGATTTCTATCGCTGTGCTTGGGCCGCAGTTGTTTGTTGACAAGGG
>MHEA01000139.1:7922-9221 GCA_001805085.1 Nitrospirae bacterium GWC2_57_9 | reverse complement strand
GATATAATTAGGACAAGGCTTGTTAGTAAAAAGTAGTAATTACCGGATTGTCAAGGTGTTATGGGACTGAAGACAAAGATCATCGTTGCCGCTGCCCTGATCGCCTGTTGCCCCCTGGCGGCGCAGGCGGATATCTACCAGTTCACCGATGAGAGCGGCGTAGTTCATTTCACGAACGTGAGCGGCGGCAAAAAGCACAAACGGGTGCGAAAAGAGTCGTCAGGCAGGTCGCTCAGCTATTCCCCCCCGTCCCGGTCCGATGCGCCCGCGCCCATAACCTCAAGCAACTTCCCGAGCGCCTACGTGGACATCATCAACAGCGCCTGCACCCGCCACGGCGTCGACGCCTCGCTCGTCCATGCCCTCGTCAAAGTGGAATCCGATTTCAACCCCTATGCAGTCTCGAGAAAAGGCGCCATGGGGCTCATGCAGCTCATGCCCCAGACGGCTTTGGAATGGAACGTGAGGGATTCCTTCAATCCCGTGGAGAACATCGACGGCGGGGTCAAATACCTGAGGTACCTGATCGACCGCTACGAGGGGAACCTCTCCCTGGCGCTTGCCGCGTACAATTCCGGCGAGACCGCGGTCAAAAAATGGGGCACCATCCCGCCCTACAGGGAAACACAGAATTATGTGCAGCGCATCATGAAGCTTTACAGCGGAAAGGGATACACCGGAGGAGGATTTACCAGGGCCTCCGTGAGCCAGTATACCATTTATATGGGCTACAGCGACGACGGCTCGCTGGTCCTTACGGACAACCCCTCGAACCATCCTAAAAAGAAGCTCAAGGCAGCGAAGAAAAACCTTTGATGAGGCAGTGCGGAATGAGGGAGTGCGGAATTAAAACCCTGAACTCCGAACTGTTTACCTCTTCACCTGCCTTAACTCCGAAGACCCTGCACTCCCGCGTTCGCACTCGTTATCACCGGGTGCAAGTCTCGCCACTCCGAACTACTTTTACAACTCCGAACTCCGAACTCCGAACTCATCACTCCGAACTCATCACTCCGAACTATTTTTACACCCATACGACCTTATCGAAGTCCTGCAATCCTTCAACGATATGGTTCGTCGTGCCGCGATGGCCGACCTTGAGCTGCGATTCCAGGTCGTAGTGCTTGAGGCAGGTGCCGCAGGAATAGATCTCCACTCCCATGCCCTCGATGTCCCTGATCACGCCGACAGTCTCGTCGTTCACCGTGGTCAGCTTCACCCCGGCATTCAGTAAGAAGATCATGTCTGGGAGCTGTTTGTAAACCTTCATGGTATCGAAAAATCCCTTCATGAGCTTCT
>MHEA01000139.1:6184-7891 GCA_001805085.1 Nitrospirae bacterium GWC2_57_9 | reverse complement strand
CGTCCCGACGATGAGCATCAGCGTCTTTTTCTTCGTCTCTAACTCCGAACTCCCGACTCCCGACTCCGAACCGGTCTTGCAGGCAAAACCCTTCACCACCTTGACGCGCCAGTCCCTGCCCTCTTTCTTCGTTTCTGCGCACATCCCCTTCTGTGTAGCATAAGCGGCGACATTCAAGGCTGATTCTTCGTTATCCACGACAACGTCGACGATCCCCTCTGCGACCTTTCCGAGCGCCTCCTCGGTCATCAGTACCGGCTGGGGGCAGGCTTTACCGCGCGCATCGATCTGCATAGAGAGACCTCCTGTAGTTTAAATCCGTGTTAATCCGTGTCAAGTTTTAAGACTTCGAGCAATTACCGCTATCGCCACCGGGCCCGGAGAGCGAGCACAAGCCGGTTCAGCCATTTCCGGACGGAAGAGACCGGGCGCTCCACGGGCGGAACGGATACCAGCAGCTCCAGCAGGTGATAGGCCTGTTTTCCCTGGCGCAGGAACTGGTCCTTGCACCCCATGCAATAGGTGACGAGGGGAAGATTTGCAGCCGCGTTAAAAACGTCCCTGGTACAGGCCTCGGCTGATCCAGGCGAAAGCGCAGGCAGGCCGCCGCCTTGTCCGCAGCACTGCGGTCTCCCCTGCTCGGCTATCTTGCGGTCGCCGCACAGCCGCCGTGCCGACCCCTGGAGCGCTTCGAACCGGTAGGAGGGACAGGGGTGGTGCAGATAGATGCTGTCCGGCAGAAGGGAAGCTGCGGCTTTCCCGGGAAGAACTTCCAGAACATGCTTTACGTCCAGGTCCGGCAGATACCTGCGCAGGACCTTGATGCAGTTGGCGCAGCCGGCAATGACCGTTCTCGTTCCCTGCTGATCGAGGCTCTTCCCGATCGCTTCTGCCCGTTTCCGCGCGGCTTTCAGATCTCCCATTTCATAGACAGGGTCGGCGCAGCAATCGAGCGTTATTCCGACCGCTTTCCCGCGCTCTTCGGCCAGCAGTTGCTGCACCTTGAGCACGACGTCCGGCGCCATGCCGGCAAGCGAGCATCCCGGCCAGAACACGGTCTCTGCGCGGGAATAATGGGCAAAAGGAAATGAGGCGCCCCACTGTACGAATCTCCCGGCTGAGCCAAGCGCTTTTGCAGCCTGTTCAGGCACTTGCCCGGTTTCGATCAAAAGCTGCTTGGCAAGAAGGAGCGCTTCAGCAGGATCGAGCCCTGAGGGGCAGGCGGGTTTACAAGCCCCGCAATTCGTGCAGAGAAAGAGGTCCCGCTTGCTCAAGGAAATGATCTCGTCGGGACTGCCGTGAGCATCCAGGAATGAGCAGGACGTCCGGCAGACGCCGCAGGAGGTGCATTGCAGCAGGAATTGCTCTATCGTTGACTCCTCTGCTGCACCGCATGGTTCTTCTTTGATTTCGGAAATGGTCATCAATTCTGCGCGGGTTTTCATCCCGGAACGATTTTACGGAAGGAGAACGCACCCCTCCTCTTCTGCCCGTCATTATCAAAAAAGCAGCGTAGGCTCATAATAACCTGTTTTTCATTCTCAAGCCATTGTTTAAAAGAACGGATCAGGAGCAGATGCTCATCCAGACCTTGAGTGCCGTGGCCATGATGAGGGCGGCGAGGAGCCACTTCAGGAACTGCGTTTTCGTTCTTTTCCCGACGATGCTGCCCCAGCGGGCCAAAGGAATGGCGCCGGCAAGGAGCGG
>MHEA01000139.1:3965-6158 GCA_001805085.1 Nitrospirae bacterium GWC2_57_9 | reverse complement strand
CGCCGACGACGAGAACAGGCCGATCGCGAGCGTGCTGCCGAGGCAGACCCGGAGCGGCACTTTCAGGACATAGAGCATCACCGGGATCAGGATGAACGCTCCGCCCTGGCCCACCAGCCCGATGGAGAACCCGAGAACGATGCCGATCGCGACGGCGAGGCTCTTGCTGAAGGTGACCTTGTCCTCCGTCAACTCGTCATGGACGTAGCTGCGCGGGAGCAGCATCATGGCCGCGGCGACGACGGCAAGGACTCCGAAGACCATGAGCAGCGGCCCGTCCGGGACCCGCCTGGACAGGAGCGCCCCGGCCAGGGACGACAGGAACAGGGAAAGACCGAGCGTCAGGACCAGGGACTTATTGACCAGCGCGTTCTTATGGTAGAAGAACAGGGCAGCAAGGGCCGAAAAGAACCCCTGGACCATGGTGAGCCCGGTAACGCTCTTGACGTCGATGCTGCCGATCCCGAGAAGCGGCGGCACGTACAGCAGCAGCGGGAACATCACGATCCCGCCGCCGATGCCGAGCAGGCCCGAGAGGAAGCCGACCGAGGCGCCCGTGAGGAACAGGAAGAGGAGGAAGAAAAGGTCCATCTAGGGCTCCACGAAGATGCGCTTCGCGGCCTTTTCCCCGTTGCCCTGCACGTCGCCGACATGGGCCGCCGTGATGTTCGCCTTCTGCAGGTCCGCGATCAACCGGTCTTTCCGGGCTGCGGGCACGAAGATCAGCAGTCCACCCGAGGTCTGGGCGTCGTTCAGAAGGATCCGGTCGGTGGCGGATACGTCCTTGACCCACTCGACAAAGGGATCGTAGTTCTTCTGATTGGCCCTCGTGCCGCCGGGCACCATGCCCATCTCCGCCATGGACACGGCTTCTGCGAACACGGGTACTGCCTTCCCATGCATCCGGGCGGTAAGTCTGCTCGCGGTCAGGACCTCGTTCAGATGCCCGATCAGTCCGAAGCCGGTAATGTCCGTTGCAGTGCTGATACCGACTTCGAGCATGATCTCGCTGGCGCGTTTGTTCAGCGCCGCCATGGACTGCATGAATTCTTCAGCTGTTTGGGCGCTGCATCTTCCGGCCTTGATCCCCGTCGCTACGATGCCGGTCCCGATCTTTTTTGTCAGTACAAGGGCATCGCCGGGCCTTGCCTTCGTGTTATCCAGTATTTTGTCCGGATGAACAGAGCCCATCACTGCATAGCCGAACTTCGGCTCCTTGTCCTTGATCGTATGGCCTCCGATGACCGGCACCCCGGCCTCTTTCATCTTCTCGAAGCCGCCCAGTATGATCCGCTTGTTGATCTCCCGGAAATCCTCGCTGCCGGGCAGCGCGGCCAGGTTCAACGCGGCCATCGCTTTCCCCCCCATGGCATAGACATCGGAAAGTGCATTCGCGGCGGCAATGGCGCCGAACCAGTAAGGGTCGTCGACAATGGGCGTGAAGAAATCCGCGGTCAGGACCATGGCTAAGTCATCACTGATCCGATAGACGCCTGCGTCATCGGCGTTCGAAGATCCGACAAGCACGTTGGGGTCGAACATCTGTGGTAAGTGTCCCAGGACCTGGGACAGATCAGCAGGGCTGAATTTCGCTGCTCAACCGGCGCAGCTTGAGAGATGGGTTAATTTGATCTCCATGATGCTACTCCTTTCCTGGTGGATTCATAGCCGGGTCGGGCAGGCGACCGGTTCTCCGGGCATAGAATTCTCAGTGAGATATTATTGTTTTTTGCCGAAATGTCAATGAATACTTCCGGCGGCGTGTCGATGCGGTTAGAACGGAGAGGCTGGAGCAGAATTGTGGAGTCTCGTTTTAAGACAACATCTGTTTAGAACTCATACCTTGCCTGGGCATAAAACATTTCCATTCTGCGCGAATTGCCCGAACTGCGTCCAGGGTTTTTCCCAGTCGAAGAAATTAGCCTTCGCCTTCTCGAACGCCTTCTGCACACCCGTTTGTCCTTACACTTGGCATTTTGAATAAGCTTCTGTCAGGAGCCGGATGTGATCTTTGCAGAACTGCAAACGACGATTTCAGATAACAGACACTTTCCGGCAGATTACAATTGCCTGCCTTTTTCTGCGAGACCGGGCGCTCCGGCAGCCTGATCCCGTTTATCCGGCTTTTCGCGACTAAAAAGAAAAGAGAAAACCCATCCGGAAGTTTTTCGATCTCTGCTGCATGCTCGCGTT
>MHEA01000139.1:0-3950 GCA_001805085.1 Nitrospirae bacterium GWC2_57_9 | reverse complement strand
GTTCAGTTACCGTCATAAGTGTGCTCAGAAAGGAATTGCACGTGCGACAATAAGGATCACCCTCCCGGTTGCTGAGCACGGCTGACAAATAGGAATAGGTCCGTATTTGACTTAATATATCCACCATTCCTCCTCAATTGTGTAAGCATTCTTTAGAGGCATTTTGAAGAACGCCGGTTGTTTCTCAAGTTGCAAGCTTTCCTGTCAATCAGGACATATTGATAAGTATATCGCTTTGAAGCTTAGGTAGGATGGTGTTATGTGCCTTCCCTGTTTAAAAAACGCTTGACTTCACATTACTAACAGTATATAAGTAATAACTAATATAGTTTTAGGAGCGAATGTGAAAATCGAAGCGGAAGCATTCAAGGTTTTTTCAGTAGAAACCAGAATCAAGATTATTGAGCAGCTCAAGGACGGACCCCTGTCTGTTAATACGATGGCCGAGGTTTTGGGGATCACTCAATCAGCTGTTTCCCAACACCTTCGTGTATTGAAACAAGCGGGCTTGGTTACCGATGAAAGAAAAGGATACCATATCTTCTATTCGCTGAACAAAGCCAGTCTCGACAAATGCCAGCACGAATTAGTGAAAATCTGCTCTTGCGGGTGTGATCTCGGCAAAAGAAAACGCACCTCTGATCCAAAAGAAGTTTTACTTGAATATAGAAAACGCCTTGAGAGCGAGTTGAAACAGGTTGAGAAGAGGATTTCCGAGCTTGACAGCCACAAATGAAGAGGAATATTTTTTTCTCCATGAATATTAGTTTATGCTAATAAACTTATTAGGAGGCCATTATGTGTCAGGGGAGTGAATTCAATAAGTTGAAAAATACGTGCAAAGGCGAACCTGAAATTGACGATAGGCTTCTTAGCAAGGAAGAGCTGCTTGCACGATTAAGGGGATATAAAAAAGACCTGGAATCCGAACTAAACGCAGTCAATAAAAATCTGGAATCAACGGCTATTGCCGCGAAAGGAGGTGACTGATTATGGCAGACACGCCTGAGAAAAACGCAACCGTCGAAAAAATTGAAAAGGACACGAAGGCATCGAACTGCGGCTGCGGTTGTGGATGTGTTCCCTCTCTGAAGGAGAAAAAGTAGGTTGTAAAAATTCGTGGGGGGATGGAATTCCCCCCGCGAAATTCTACAGGAGGTTATGAAATGAACGGATTATTGTTAACGGTGACTACGTGGATCCATCTGTTATCGGCAGTTGTGTGGATAGGAGGAATTTTTTTCATTTTGTATGTTGCACTCCCGGTTGCGAGGAAGACGCTTTACCAACCAGGTAAAATCATGGGGCCTCTGAGCAAACGCTTTGTTCCGCCGGCAAATATCAGCATTTTCCTGATTATCGCAAGCGGAATTATCATGAGTATTAACTCGCATGAAGACCTCACCAGTCTTTCCGGCCCTCGGGCACAATCGTTATTTGTAAAAATTCTGCTCGTCGTAATAATGGCAAGCATTCATTTTTACCGTGGGTTGATTCTGACGCCGGGGATAGCACGGTTAACATCGAAAGGAAGCAATCCTGAACAAGTTCAGAAGTTACAAACATTATCCCTGAATCTGGTAAAGGTCAACTTTATTCTAGGCATGACAGTTCTGTTATTAACCGGCGTGCTTTATGTTTACAAGGCGTAAATCTTCAATCGAGATCAATTCAAGCGTCCGAAGCAGCAAACAAAGCAAACAGTGAATTTCAGCCAGCGCTGTGACGAATGAACGGGGTAACGAAGAAACCGCCGAGCCGCTGCCATTTTTCCTCGCGGAGTCTCGGCAGCCCTATCGTAATCGTCAACGTATCTTCCCTTTTTCTGAAAGACCGGAACAAACGATCCCAGACCGAAAGCAGGCTCGTATAGTTCGAATTCGTTTCGAACATTTCCATCGAATGATGGACACGGTGCACATTCGGCGTACGATAACGGCGCGAAGCACCCTGTCCCACTTTTCAGGGGTCGCCAGATTACAGTGATGAAAGAGCGTCGAAATATTCAGCATGGTTTCGAAGACGACTATTTCGGCAAAGCTCATGCCTATGAGAATGATCACCGGCATGCGGATGAACGTCGAGAGGACCAGTTCGCCGGGATGAAAGCGGAGGGCCGTGGTCGTGTCCATATCGGTGTCCGCGTGACGGGCTCGATGAAACAGCCAAAAGAACCTGATCCGGTGGTTCGCCATGAACACCGGCATCAAAATTCATATCTCACCTGCGTATAGACGTTGTCATTATTCGCCAGTTGCCCGAACTGCGTCCAGGCCTTTTCCCCGCCGAAGAAATTGCCTCCGAGAGCAAGCCAGATAGAGTCCGTGAAGTTGTATTTTACTTCGGGATTGATCAGGTAATCCCTGTCGGAAATCCCGTAAAACGCGAAGAAGGAGAGCCTCAATGTCTGATGCCTTAAAAATTGCGTGAGTCTGACCGTGGAGAGCTGGCGCAGGCGTTTGTCCTGGGGAAAGCCGGCGGGCAGGCTCTGTCCGTAAGCTCCGTAATCCTGCATATACTCTCCGTAATACTGCAGGCCCAACGTGAAATCCTCCCAGAGCTGACTTTGATAACCCAGGAGATATCGCGTCTGGGAATTCGGCATCATAGGATTAGTGCCGGGCCGGTCCTCTCTTGAGTCATAATATCCGGCTTCCAGGCTCACCACGCCGTCCATGGCCCTTCCCTGCAGGCTTGCTCCATAGACGTTCAGTTTCGGGTAAAATAACGTGAGCTTTGTCGGAGCCATTGGGTTGTCGGGCAGGACGGAAGGCTGCCGGAAATACCCTTTGTAAAAATAAAGAGAACCATCGAGTCCCATCAGGTCGCGATAGAACCGCAGTGCAACTTCGCTGTTTTCAGCTGTCGAGGCCGGTTTTTGCTCTGCCCTGTTGGTAACGCCTGACAAGGGATCGAACATCCAGAAACGGTTGGGATCAGGAAACGTGTTGGGCTCGAAAATAGGCACCAGGACAAGCTCTGCGGATACAAAGCCCGGATAGGCCCCGATCTTGACTGCGTCAACGCCTTTTTTCAGATATTCAAGCGGCCTGCCGGAAAAAAATGACTCATAGTCCTTGGGAAAGATATCATTGATGAACAGGAGATCCCCAAGTCCCCAGGTGATGATCTGCCTGCCGGCGCGCGCGTCCCACGCTCCGGCTGTATAGTCGGCATACCCCTCCCGCAGCTCGGCATGGGCTTCCCGATAGAGATGATCATAAAAAACATCTTCTTTGATAAAGAGCCGGAACGGATCCTGTGAGCCCTCTAGTTTGAGTTGGACCCGCTCCTCTGACCATTTGAGTTGCTTGCCGTCCGGATTGTGCTCGTCCGTATCCCTCGAATAATTGCCCTGCGCGAAGCCGTGGAAAGAAAAGTCGGCTGCAAAGCCTGATGAGGAAATCAGAACGCAGAAGAGAGAGCACAGACCGCCGGCAAACAGGCCGATCCGGCCTGTTATCTGGCGTTCGTCCTCTGCTGCCTCGAACTTCCTCATTCAATCCACCTCTTGGGAGGCTGTTTCAGAAAACGTTCAGAAAAGAGATTGTCGTCGATTCCCAGGTTATAATCCGCTTTGAGGAAAACAACATCGGTGCGGTGTCCGCTCAAAGCATTCTTCATGGTGCGTTTCGTAACCGTCGGGAATCCCTTTATCGTTTTGATCTCATCCGCCGTAAAGGTCTTGTAAAGATCGCCCTTCCTGTCATAGTACTCTTCCTTGAGCGGCAAATAATTATCTTTATCGATCCAGGACATTTTATAAGAGTAATTCACGTCAGCTGCCCTGGGTGTGCTCTTTACCATATAACACTCTTTGGCGTCGACCTTTTCTTCCTTCACCAGGACGTGGGTATCGTCATCTATGTTTCTTCCAGAAACGTCCTCATAGGAAAAATCGGAGCCCACGAAGCTGGAGCTCTTGTCCCTGGCCGCGATCCGTCTCACCA